>CAZITQ010000082.1:0-37196 GCA_964542165.1 uncultured Rickettsiales bacterium | reverse complement strand
TCACCGTGTTCGCCATGTTCACCGGTACCTTCACCGCGGTGCTGCTGCAGGTGGTGGGGGATCGCACCGAGGAGATCAACATGGAGATCGACGACCTCACGGGGCACGTACTGATCTGCGGTTGGAAGCGCGGCATGGTCGGCCTGATCGCCGAGCTCCAGGTCGACAAGGTCATCCGCACAGCCGGTGTGGTGGTGGTGTCCGACCAGGAGTCCGAGCCGGACATGACCGGCCACGCCATCGATCCCGATCGGGTGTTCTTCCTGCGGGGGGACCACACCCGGGTGGAGGTCCTCAAGCGCGCCGGCGTGGAGCGGGCGTCCACGGCGATCATCGTCCCGGACAAGCTGACCAACCTCTCGGACCAGGACCGGGACGCCCGCTCGGTGCTCACCGCCCTGGTGATCGAGAAGCTGAACCAGCATGCCTTCGTGGTCGTCGAACTCCTGAATCCGGACAACGAGAACTACCTGCGGATGGCGGGTGTGGAGGAGGTGCTGGTCGCGGACCGCCACACGGGTCGGCTCCTCGGTGCGGCGTCCCGCAACCGGGGACTGCTGGCCACGATCCGGGAGCTGATCAACAGCCAGTACGGAAGCCAGATCTACAAGATGGCGGTGCCCCCCGGCTGGCAGGGGGCCAAGGTCGGCAAGGTGTTCGGGATCCTCAAGGCCGACCACAACGCGACCCTGCTCTCCCTGGAGCGGGAGGACGTCGAGCCTCCGGTGTGGGTCAACCCGCCCGCAGACGAGGTCCTCCGCGAGGGCGATCAGATCGTGTACGTGGCCAAGAAGCCGATCTAGGTTGCGGCGTACCGGGGGGGAGGCCCGTCGGGCCCCTAGCGGCGGCGGAAGACGCAGAGGGCGGCGAGGAGCAGGGCACCGAGCAGAGACGTCGGAGCGGGTGCGCCGGAGGTCTCGCAGTTGCAGCCCCCGCCCATGGCACCGTGTTCGCCCAGCCCCTCGACGTCACCGGCGTTCATGTACGCGCACTCGAGGCCCTCGTCGGCCTGCCCGTCGCAGTTGTCGTCCCGCGCGTTGCACGACTCGTCCGCCTCGGGGTGCACACCGGCGTCCTGGTCGTTGCAGTCCGGGATCTCGGCGCAGACGCTGAACCCGTCCTCGTCCGCGTCGAAGCCCTCGTCCACGGCCATGTCGCAGTTGTTGTCGACCCCGTCGCAGACCTCGGCGACGCCCGGGTGGACGTCGGCGTTGTCGTCGTCGCAGTCTCCGGTGCACTGGCTGACGCCGTCACCGTCCGCGTCGAAGCCCTCGTCCACGGCGCTGTCGCAGTTGTCGTCTCGGCCGTTGCAGACCTCGGTGGCGCCGGGATTCACGGCGGGATCCAGGTCGTTGCAGTCGAGCACGCTGTCGTAGCCGTCCTCGTCCATATCCACCGCCATGGCTTGCGCGGGTAGGACCAGCATCACGATCAGCAGCAGAAACCGGGTGCTCCGAGTCACTTCCACACCTCGCATTCCGGGGGCACACGTCCCCGCAGCTCAATCCATTGATTCTACCAGGATGGGAGACTCGGCGCGCCCCGAGTTGGTGGGCGGCCGCCAGGTTTCAGCGGTCGTCCCCCTGGACCTGGGCCTCCCAGACCGCCAGTTCGGCGAGACGTTCCTCGACCTCGGCCTCGCCGAGCCGGGCCACGACGGCCTCGGCAGCCCGCTGGAGCTTCAGATCGGCTCGCGAGGTGGGCTCGAGGAACCGGCGGGCCGATTTGACCGCTTGACGAGCCTCCCGGAGCTTGGTCTCGTCCCGGCGCACGGCACAGGCCTCCACCGCCCGGTAGGCCGAGGTGTCGTAACAGCGGAAGATGCGCTCGGAGAGCTCGCCGTAGGTCTCCGGTTCGGCGATCAGGTCGTCGTGGTGCTCCCTGAGCAACCGCCACTGCTCCTCGCACTCCCGGTCTTCGGGAAACGTGAGAATCTGCTGGGCGCCGATGTGGGAGGACGGGGGGTCCTCGTCCAGCGACGCGGGCAGGGCCGGAGCCTCGGCGGCCTCGGCCGGTTCCCCCGACGTGTCCATCCGACCGAGCAGCAACACGCCGACCACGGTCACCCCGATTCCGCCGACGAAGGCGACCGCGAACAGAGCGAGCGCTCCCACGATCAGCAGGGCTCGGGAGATGGGCACCACGCTCGCACGCGGCGGCACCTCCACCGAGACCTCGGTGGAGGCCAGGGATTCGTCCTCGGCGCCGGGGCCGGCCGCCGGAGGTTCCGTCTCGGGCGGGTGGCCCTCCGCCTCGGCCGGCGCGGCCACCGGGACCTCGGCTCCCGAGGGCGGGAGGGTGTCGGCCCCCTCCTCGGGCACCAGCAGGGTCTCCTCGCCGTCCAGGACGGGCGCCGGATCGCTGGCCGCGGGTTGGAGGGCGTCGGTGGACTCCAGGGCCTCGGGCGGGTTGGGCGGTGGCGACGGGGGAACCGAGGTCGCGGGCACCGACGACAGCACCGGTGTCCCCGGCTCGGGCAGTGCATCCATCATCACCGGGGTCGGATCCTCGTCCGGCTCACCGGGGATCGGGCCCGCCACCGGCGCGGGCGGCGCAGCGCCCGGGCCCAGCTGCTGTGCCGTGGGCGGAGTGGCCAGTGCGGGGGTCGCGGGCCCGAGCTGCTGTGGGGCCGGCGGCGGAGACGGGGGAGCCGGACCGAGCTGGTCGGTCACCGGCGCCTGGGACAGCTCGATTCCCCCGGCGTCCTCGGTATCGGTCAGCGCGAGCAGCTCGGTGGTCAGCGAGCCGATGTGTCCCCCCCTCGCGGCGGCCTCCACGGCCGCCTCCCGGGAATCCACGTGGACCACCTGGACGGTGATGTTGTCCTCGCCGCCACCGTCGTTCGCCATCTGGATCAGCTGGATCGCGGCCTCGACCGGTTCGTGCCCCAGCAACACCGAGAGCATGTCGGCCTCGGCGACCTTGCGGTACAGGCCGTCGGTGCACATCAGGAACATGTCCCCCGGCTCGAGGGGTAGGGCGCGTGTGGTCTCGGGCTGCCACTGGTCCTTCATGCCCAGGGCGCGGGCCAGCTTGTCCCGCTCCGGGTTGGTCCGCACCTGCTCGGCGTCCTGGTAGCCGCGCTCCAGGAGCTCGCGGCCCAGGGTGTGGTCGCGGGTGATCGGGCTGAGCTCGCCGTCGCGCACCAGGTAGATCCGGGAGTCCCCGACCCAGGCGTAGTGGGCCTGTCCTGGCACCAGGTGCAGGGCGACGACCGTCGTGCCCATGCGCGCCCGGCCCTCGCGCCGACCCTGGCGGGCCGTGATGCTCTGGTGGGCGGCGGACAGGGCGTCGACCAGCCGCTGGGAGGTGTCGATGGCGTGGCCGTTGCGGAAGGCCTCGATGGTGGTCTGGACTGCGATCCGCGATGCGACGTCGCCGGACTCGTGCCCCCCCATGCCGTCGGCGACCACGAACAGGTGCCCCGACCCCACCTCCTCGGCGGCGTAGGCGTCCTCGTTGACCTCTCGCACGCGGCCCACGTCGCTGAATCCCGCGTGCCGGAGGTCGGTCAGGGGCGATCCCTGCGGCATCCTCCCAATGCTACGGGTATCCGCCGGTGCGTGCCAGCCACCCCCGGTCTTCCGCCGGGCGGGGGATCCGTACATACTGTGCCGTGCCGTACTCCGGAGTAACGGATCCCGGGGCGGAGGGAACATGCGGCGCCATGCGCTGGTCCTGCTGGTCGCGTTGCCATTGTGCGCCTGCGAGCGCACGGTGGAGACCTTCGACTTCACGTTGCATCTGAACCTGGCGGGGGACGAGCTGCTGCTGGCGGATCTGGACACGCTCTCGGTGGAGATCGATGTCCCCGACGGCTCGACCGTGACCCAGCAGTGGGATCCCTTCGACGCGTCCGATCAGCTGGAGGTGCCCGAGGTCCCCCGGGGCGAGGACATCGTGATCCGCATCGCGGGCGTGGTGGCCCAGGGCACCGCCCAGGAGCAGGTGGCGAGCGGCGCGACAGCCCCCCTGATCCTCCCGGACCAGGACGAAGCCTGGGTGCTGTTCCACCGCCACCCGGCTCTGGTGAAGCTCGAGGGCGGCGCGGACGAGCCCCGGCTGGGCCACAAGGTCTTCGCCGTGCCCGACGGGGCGGTGGTGGTCGGCGGAGAGAGCGGCGACGGCTACGCACCCATCAGCGGATTGGTCCGCACCGAGCGCCAGGGGTACGCCCTCGAGCGCCTGGACTCGGGTCCGGAGCACTCCGGATTCGCGGCGGCCGTGATCCGTGGAGGCGATCTGGAAGGACAGATCCTCATCGCCGGCGGCAACACCTCGGTGGACACCTTCACCGGGGTGGGTGACCGCTACCATGTCTGGGATCCCGAGGACCAGGAGTACACCCACGAGAACGAGTCCCTGGACGAGGCCCGGTACGGCGCGGTGGCCGCGGCACTCAGCGACGCGTCGGACGGCAAGGTCTCGCTGGTGGGCGGGATCTACTCGGCCACGTTCCTGAACGTGCAGTTCACCGACTGGGTCCAGACGCTGGACCCGGACACCGACGACATCGAGCTGGCGAACCTGAACCGCATCGCGTGGCTCCACAGCGCGACCGTGTGGGGGCCGGACACGGTCCTGGCCTGCGGCGGCTACGAGCGCCATCCCTGGGAGGGCTACGAGGCCAGCGATCGCTGTGACCAGATCTTTCCCTCCTCCGGTGACGTCACGCCGGGGTACGGGGTGCTGCATCAGGGCCGGGCCGCCCATCGGGCCGTGTCCCTGGGGGAGACGGGCGAGGAGCTCCTGCTGGTGGGTGGCACCGGCCTGACCCAGTCGTCGGTCCCGGATCTGGACGTCACCGACGGCGCCCTGGACACCGCCGAGGTGGTGTTCAACGACGCGAGCTCGTTCACCTCGGATCTGGTGTCCATGATTCACCCGCGGATCCACCCGATGGTGGTCCGCCTCCCCGACGAGAACCGGGTCCTGATCTGCGGGGGGCACGACGGGATCAGCCTGCGGTCCGACTGCGAGTTCTACGACGAGGACAGCGGGGAGTTCACCGAGGCCATCGGCCTGTCCCTGCCGGTCCCCCTGTTCCAGGCCGAGGGCGCCGCCCTCGCCGACGGCAGCGCCCTGATCGTCGGCGGAGACCTCGGCGGATCCGAGCCGGCGGACATGGCCGTGATCTACCTGCCCTGACTCGGGCTGGAGTCTGTCGGGCATAGCCGCCGCAGGCGGCGAGCCAGACGGCTCCTCTCGTGCCCGTGCCCGTGCCCGTGCCCAGGCCGAAGGCCGGTGCCCGATCAGCCATTCCGTCACTTGAGAGGCCGCTTGGGCGCCCAGACGTCGTTTTCAGCCGTCAGATTCGGCCTGAGAGCCCTCGATCACGCCCTGGCCGGCGACATCGCGCGAAAGATCTTGAGCAGATTGTGGCCAGCGCAGACCAGTGCCCACTCGGCCTGGGCCTTGCCGATGCCCCGCAGCAAGAAGTGTTGGAAGCCCTGGCCGACCCGGATCTGGCCGAAGACCGGCTCCGGGATCGCTTTACGGCGGGCGTACTCGGCGCGGCCGCGCTTCGTGCGTAGCTTGCGGCGCATCAGCCCCCTTGCGCCCAGTCTTTTCGGTACCGGTCACGGCCGCGTGCCCCGGGGATCCTTGATGTGGATCGTCGACTCGATGGCGCTGAGGTCCAGCGCCCCGGTCACATCCAGGATGAAGTAGGCGAGATCACCGTCATCGAGCCACTCGTGGGGAGACGGCGGGAAAAGGTAGGGCTGGTCGGGCAGCCACTCCCGATACTGCTTCGTGGAACCCATGAGCCCATCAGATCATGGGAGCCGCGGGCTGTCGATCCCCCTGGGAATCGGGCACGGGCACGGGCACGGGCACCGGCCTACGGCCTGGGCACGGGAGGAGCCTGTCGTGGATCAATCCCCGACACGCTCCTAGGTCGCCTCCAGGTCCGCGAGCAGGCGCTTGGCCTCGCTGGCGTGGGCCGTGCCCAGACGGAGCCCCTTGCGCAGCGCGAACTCCGCCTCCTCGCGGCGGTCCAGACCGAGCAGGGTCACCCCCAGGAAATGGTGGGGATCGGGTTTTCGGGGCTCCAGCTGGATCGCCCGCCGCAGATGGGTCAGGGCCCGCTCCAGCAGGGCGGGGTTCCGGTCCGGCGTCAACAACGCCGCGCGGGCGAGCATCACGTGGTATCGGGGTTTGTCCGGATTGCGGTCGATGGCACCGTCCAGCTCGACGATCGCGCTGGCGTAGTCTCCCCGACCGAAGCGCTCGACCGCGCGCTCGAATCGCTCCTCGGCGCTCCGCTGGGGATCCTGGGCCGCCGGGTCGTAGGCCGCGGAGGCCAGAGCAACGCTGCTGTCCGGGGCCTCCTCCTCCTCCGGTGGGGTGTCCTCGAAGGTGAGGCTCATCTCCGACGACGACCCCAGCATCTCCGGGTCGATCTCCGATGTCGCCGCGAAGCGCCCGCCCTCCACGGACCAGGCCTCCACGTCGTCCACCACCCACAGCGCGCCGATGGTGCGCAGGGCGACCAGCGTGCGCAGCAGGGCATCCCCCACCCTCACGCCGCGCTCGCCCAGCTCCGCGACGTTGACCGGGCTCGTGAAAAGCGCCAGGACGTTCTCCAGCTCGGTGAACTCCTCCAGCTCGCGGATCACGAAGTGGGCGTCGTCCGAGGCGACCATCCGCCACTCCCCGAGCAGGGACCGACAGAGCTCGGAGCCGTAGGAACGGCCGATGCCCCGCATCACGTATTCCACCGGCAGGGACGGCAGGGCCACGGGATCGAAGTGGGGGGGGACGGCACCATATTCCAGGTAGTACTCCCCTGTCTGCTGCCCCATCGCCCCCTCGATCACGGTCTCGAGGTGGAGCCGCATGGTCCGGTTCAGGTCCCGCGCGCTCATCACCCCCTCACCGACGGCGACCACCCCCAGGTGACGGTCGATGGACTGCCACAGCTCCCGCATGCGGACCATGTCCGCCCCGTCGCAGGTGCCCAGGTTGACCGCGAACTGTCCGAACTCCTCCCCATGGGCGTTGGAGTCGGCCGCGATCGGGAACCCCGATCCGAACAGGAGCTGACGGACGGTGTTGCCCTCGATCAGGGTCAACGAGCCGCTGCACCGGTGCACGGCGAAGGAGAAGAACAGGGTCGCCGGATCCACCTCCGACAGCTCCCCGCGCTGGGTCCCCGCCACCGGATCGGGGCAGAATCTCACGCCACCGTCCTCGGAGATCCAGGGGGCCTCGGTTCCAGGCAGACGGCCCACGTTGCGGCCGTCCATGAGCTCGCCGACCTTCCAGACCAGGCGCTCCACCTGGAACGGCTTGGTCATGAAGAAGTCGGCGCCGAAGCTGAGATGGGCGTCGGCCACGCTGGCGATGTCCTTGATCCCCGGTGAGACCAGGACCACCAGCCCACCGGGCAGCTTGTCGGCGAACTTCATGTGCCGGCAGACCTCGGTCCCCGGCTGATCCGGGAGGCTGATCTCGACGATGGTCAGGGTGGGCGCGTGGGCCGCGTACATGGACAGCCCATCCGCGCCGGTCTCGGCGAGGAGAACGTCGAAACCCGCCTCCGTGAGCTCGTTCTCGACGATGTTCCTCTGGATGGGGTCGGAGTCTACGACGAGCACGTTGCGATTCATCGGGAACCCCGGAGCGTTCGGGCTTTCTGTGCAGCGGAGGACATGGTATCACACGCGCCGTGGCCGGCGGCGGCTGGGTCGTCCGCGCCGCGGCCCACCCACCGAGGAGCTCCGTGTCCGACGCCACCGGTCCCGCTCACATGGATTTCCGCCGGCTGCTCGACGTCGTGGCCGAGCTGAGGGGCGATCAGGGCTGTCCCTGGGATCGGGAGCAGACCCCTGCCAGCCTGCGCCCGTACATTGTCGAGGAGGCCCACGAAGTCGTCGAGGCCATCGACAGTGGGGATCCCGCCCTCCTGTGTGACGAGCTGGGTGACCTCCTCCTGCAGGTGGTCCTCCAGGCCCAGCTGGCCGAAGAACAGGATCTGTTCGATGCCGGCGACGTGTGCCGCGCGATCCGCGACAAGATGGTGCGGCGCCATCCCCACGTCTTCGGAGACGCCGAGGCGCGGGACGCCGCGTCCGTGCTGTCCGCCTGGGAGCGGCTCAAGGCCGACGAGCGGGGGGCCGATGACCAGGAGCGCCGGTCCGTGCTGTCGGGGGTTCCCCGGGCCATGCCGGCCCTCCTACGGGCTTCCCGCCTCTCGGAGAAGGCCGCCGCCGTGGGGTTCGACTGGCCGACCGTGGACGGTGTGCTGGACAAGATCGAGGAGGAGATAGGCGAGCTGCGGGAGGCGCTGACCGAGGGCGGCCCCGTCGTGGGCGGTCCCGCCGTGGAACACGAGCTGGGCGACCTCCTGTTCGCCATGGCGAACCTCGGGCGGACCCTGTCGGTGGGGCCCGAGGACGCCCTGCGTGCGGCCAACGACCGCTTCGTGAGGCGGTTCCACGTCATCGAGGAGAGGCTGGCCGAGCTCGGGATCGCCCTGGACGACGCCTCCCTCGAGCAGATGGAGGCCCTGTGGCAGGAAGCCAAGCGCCGCGAGGGCCAGGACTGATGCTCGCCCGACTGTTCCTGCTGTTCACGGTCACCACCACCGTCGAGCTCGTGCTGCTGCTGCTCGTGGGTCGCTACGTGAGCATCCCGTTCACCGTGGCGACCATCGTGCTCACCGGTTTCCTCGGTGCCTATCTGGCCTCGAAGGAGGGCCGACGGGCCTGGCGCCGGGTGACACAGAGCCTGGCCGCCGGGGAGATGCCCGCCGATCCCATCGTCCAGGCCCTGCTCGTGCTCGCGGGCGGACTGCTCCTGTTGACTCCCGGCCTGATCACCGATGCAGTGGGGTTCTCCTGCCTGATCCCCGTCACACGGGGATGGATCTCGCGGCGCGTGCGCCGCTACTTCTCGGCTCGAGTCGGCATCACCGCGGCGGGAGGGGTGAACCGCGCCGGCTCGGGTGCGCCCACCGAGCGGGACGAGGAACCACCCCAGGCCGAGGATCGCCGATCATCGCGGGTCGTGGACGTGACCGACCAGCAGTGATCCCCGTCAATGGGTTCGGGGACGCACGGTCACCGCGTTCCGGCGGGCCTCGATGTTGTCGGGGTCCAGCTCCACGGCCCGAGCGAAGGCGCTCGCGGCCTCGCTCCACAGGCCCTCGAACACCTCCTGGTCCGGGTCGGCGGCCACGAGCTCCGCGCGCTCGAAGAGGATCTGGCCCAGCAGGTTGTGGGCGAAGGACTCGAGCTGTGGGCCCTGCAGATCGTCGATCCACTGGCCCCCGCGACCGAGGATGTCCACCGCCATCCGGGCATGCTCCGTCGCCTCCTCCAGGTCGCCCCGCGCCAGGGCCATGTGCGCCAGCTCGAGTCGGGGCTCCGCCAGGCGGGGCTCGGTGGCCAGGATCTTGCGGAAACACTCCGCCGCGTCCTCGTCACGTTCCTCCTGCCGAGCCTCGATTCCCGCGAGCCAAAGCCCTTCCAGCTCCTCCATGTCGCTCATCGTCTTCGCTCCTCGGATCCGCGGTCTCGCCCGGCTCGAGGCCGGCGCGGGTCAGGGTTCGTCCAGGTCGGGGAACTCCTCGAGATAGCCCTCGATGATTCCGACCTGATCCCCGCGCCCCAGGGCGCGGTAGATCTCCCGGCTGGCCTCCAGCGCGTCGTGGGACGCGCGGTACTCTCCCAGGCGGTACAGGAGGATCCCGAGGTTGTACCGCGATGCGGCCTCGAGCTCGTCGCCGGCCCCGGCCGCCAGCGCCAGCGCCCGGTTCAGGGCCTCGCGGGCCGCGCCAGGGTCCTCCTCCAGCAGCACCAGCCCCAGCTGGAACTGGACGGAACGCTCGAGGGCGGGGTCGCCGGCGGCCACCGCCGAGGCTTGTGCCTGGCGCAGCAGGGACGTGGCCCGTTCCCGGTCCTCCAGCTCGATCCGCACCAGCGCCAGGTCGTGGAGCAGGCGAGCCTCGGCCGCCGCGTCCGGTCGCTGGATCAGCTGGTCCAGCGCAGCCTCCAGGTGCCGCGTCGCCGTGGCCAGATCCCCCCCCTCCAGGGCGTCGAGGCCGCGGCGGTGCTCGATCATCCGCAGGTTGGCGTGGGCGGCGGGCCGGATCTGTTCGTCCCCCTCCGGCAGCAGTGCCAGCGTCCGCTGCAGCGCTCCGGCGGCGTCGTCCCAGCGTTCGGCGTCCATGGCGTCCAGCGCCTGGCGGAAGGTCGCCTGGGCCTCCGCCCGGTCCACGAGCGACAGATCCCCCTCGGCCCCACCCACCTCTGCCAGCCGCCGGGCCTCCGCGTGCCGATCCAGCAGTACGAGCATCTGGATCCGGTTGCCCCGGATCCGGTCGCTCAGCTCGGGATCGTCTACCTCGTCCGCGGCGCGAGCGGCCTTCTCGAAGGCCACCAGCGCGAGCCCGGTGCGCTCCCGCTGGTGCAGGGCATAGCCCTCCAGGTTGCGGGCGATCGCAAGCTCTCGAGAGCGGCCGGCCTCGCGCAGGAACAGCCCGGCCATCTCCAGTCGGCGGCCGCCCTCGTCCACGTCCCCGTGGCGGATCTCGAACAGCCCGGATCGCTGGTGGGCGTCCGCCAGCCGCGCCCCACCCTCGGTCCCCTCGAGGGCCTCGATGGCCTCGGCGTAGCCGCCGCGGGCATCCTCGTGTCCGCCCTGCTCGGCCCTGGCGTCGGCCCAGCACAGGAAGGCCCCCGCGGTGTCCACCGGGCGTTCCGCACCCCGGAACCAGTCCCCTGCCGCCTCGGCTGCCTTTGCCGCCGCCCCCGGGTCACCCCGGTCCAGGCTGACCTCGCAGGACAGCAGATCGAGCTGTGCCGCCATCTGGGGCAAGGACAGGTCCCGTAGCGCGATCCGGGCCAGCTCCAGGAATTCGTCGGCCTCCAGCGCCAACTCCTCCGCCCTCGCGATCCGCGCCTGTTGCAGCCGAACCTCCGCGCGACCCCGCTGCAGCTCGAGGTCGTCGAAGATGGTCAACGCCCCGGTCAGTCGCTGCTGGGCCGAGGTCGCGTCCCCCATCCGGTGCTCCAGGCCCGCCAGGGTGACCAGGACACCGCCTTCCTGAGCCCTGTGGCCCGCGGATCGGCTCTCCTCGAGGGCCTCGACGAGCAGCTCCCGCGCGGCCTCGAGTTCGCCTCGACCCGACATCACGTTGGCCAGGTTGTTGAGGATCGCGCCCTTGTCCTCGTTGCCCCGCCCCCGCCGCTCCACCTGCATGCTCTTGCGGTACTGCTTCTCCGCCCCCTTGAGGTCGCCCAGGTAGAGCGCCACGTTGCCCAGGCTGTTGCGGGACACGGCGATGACGTTGCCATAGCGCTTCTGCTGCCCGATGGCGAGGGCGTCCTCGGCGAGGGCCCTGGCCGCCTCCGGGCGACCGAGCTCGAGCTCCATCTGGGCCAGGTTGAGCATGGAGAAGGCCTCGAAGGCCTTGTTGCCCGACGCCGCGGACAGCTCCAGACAGCGCTGGAGGTACGGGAGGGCGTCCTCCGGGTACCCGAGGGCTCCGAGGACCAGTCCCAGCAGGTTGTTGACCCGTTCGTCTTGCGGATCGACGGCCAGGGAGATCTCCAGCAGCTGGCGGGCGTGAGCGTAGTGCTCCATCTGGAAGTGGGCGACCGCCGATCCGTGGAGCACCGCCGGGATCGCGAGCTCCTCGGCCACCCCATCCAGGTTCGCCGCGGCGTCCTCCCAGCGCCCATCGTCCAGGGCCGCCATCCCCGCTTCGTACTGGTCCCGCAGCTCCCCCAGCCGCACCAGGTCCAGATCGTCACCCATGCCGTCGAGGGAGAGAATCACCCCCCGGGGATCGGACCAGAACACCGGGTCCTCCCCGCTGCTCTCGTCGCTCGCGTATCCGCGCTCGCTCACGCCTGCGAAGGCGATGGCCAGCAAGGCGATCCGCGTGAGGGTCCGGGTGGTCATCGTCAGGAACATAGCACGCAGCCGGGGCGTACCCTTCCCTCGCTTG
This sequence comes from uncultured Rickettsiales bacterium, assembly GCA_964542165.1. GTDB lineage: Bacteria > Myxococcota_A > UBA796 > UBA9615 > CAYRNR01 > CAYTBN01. The sequence continues at coordinate 25,237 of CAZITQ010000082.1, read as the reverse complement.
ACGCGGCGGGCCAAGTCGCGTCACATGTCAAGAGGAGGCGGGGAGCACGTTGAGGAGCCTGTCTGCGATCCTTCAGGATCTCGACTCCTGGCGCCGGGGCCAGTGCCCCGACGAGCGGGTTCGCCCGCTGTGCGACTGGGAGGACAAGGAGATCGCGCGGATGCACGACGCCCTCGGGCGGGGGCTTTCGCGAGCGCGCGCGGGCGTGCGCTTCATCGCACCGGAGAGGATCAACCCGGACGAGCTGGACAGCGACACCGCCGAGTCGATGGCCCTGGGGCTCATCATCCAGGGCTACGAGTTCCTCGAGCTCCCCGCAGACGCGACGTGGCGGGCCCAGGACGTCAAGCGTGCCCGCATCGCCTACAAGCTCATGAAGCGCCTCGAGCCCTTCCTCCAGGCCCACCCGGCGGGGGCCGACCGCAGCGTCACCGTCGAGGGGATGTCGGACGTCAGAGCCGGGCTGAAGCTGACCCTCAAGGGCGGCGCCACGAAGCCCTCGAAGTCGGACGCCGCGACCCCGGACGCCGTCGATGTACCCGAGGAGGCCTCCGACGACGAGATCGAGGTCACCGGTGAATTCGGGATGCTGGGCCGGGAGACCGAGGACACCCTGGACGCCGTCATCGGTCCCGAGGTCGAGTCCCTCGCCGAGCTTGCATCCGAGGACTCCCTGGACCAGATCCTCACCGGGGAGATCCCGGAGGACCCCATCCAGGAGCCCGCGTCCGCGGTCGAGGAACTCGCCGAGGAGGATCAGGAGAACCTCATCGCTCGCGCCGTGGACTCGTCCCCCCCGGAGCCGGGGTCCGCCACGCTGCTTCCGGCGATGAGTTCCTCCCGGTTCCAGATCGCCGCGACCCTCGTGCTCGTGCTCCTGGCCGCGACGGCCCTGGTGTCGCTGGTGCCTCGCCTGATGACCGCGGCGGCCCCTTCGGTGGACAGCTACGGCGAACACCTGCCGGTGATCGGGATGGTGCGCCTCGCCGAACCGGAACCGACCCTGGTGCTCATCGTCGACGAGAGCTGGGACCGGCTGAGCGATCCGGAGAGGCGGTCGAAGGTCCTCGCCGCCTTCGAGCTGGCCCAGGACCGGGAGAGTGTGGGCGTGCTGGTGGTCAGGGACGAACGTGGCCGAGACGCGGTGCGCGCCACCGCCGACGGGGTGACCCAGCTTCCCTGACCCCTTCCCCGCGCCCTCCGGAGAATCTGACGCGCGCGCGGAAACACACTACAATCGCCCCCTGCAGACGCGATGGGAAGCATGGCAGAGCGATCGCACAGGCTGGGCCGGTTCACCCTGATCCGCCCCCTCGGCCTCGGGGGAATGGCCGAGGTCTACCTGGCCCGGGTGGAGGGCCTCGAGGACTTCAAGCAGTACTACGCGGTCAAGCGCATCCTGCCCCGCCTGGTCAGCGACGCGAAGTTCGTGCGGATGTTCCTGGACGAGGCGCGGGTGACCGTGGCGCTCCAGCACCCCAACATCGTGCAAGTGCACGACCTGGGCGAAGACCGCGGCAACTACTACATCGCCATGGAGTACGTGGACGGGATGGATCTGAGGCGTCTGATGACGCTCTGCTCCGACCTGGGAACCACCATCCCCTACAAGCACGTCCTGTTCGTCACCATGGAGGCGCTGCGGGCCCTGGACCACGCCCACAACGCCCGGGACGCCGACGGCGATCCCCTCCACCTGATCCACCGGGACGTCAGTCCCGCCAACGTCCTGCTCTCACGCAGCGGCGCGGTGAAGCTCACCGACTTCGGCGTCTCCAAGGCCGCCATCGTCCGCTGGGAGACCGAGGCGGGTGAGATCCTCGGCAAGTACCGCTACTTCGCCCCCGAACTGATTCGAGGAGATCCCCCGAGCACAGGCACCGACATCTTCGCCCTGGGGGCGATCCTCTTCGAGCTGGTCACCGGCGAACCCCTGCTCCAGGGGGCCCAGTACAAGAACGTGGTCAAGGAGCTTCGGCGCTTCGACCCCGAACAGGCGCTGGAGCGCGATCTGTCGATGCCGACGCCGCTGGAACCGATCCTCCTGCGCGCCCTGGCCACGGAGCCCGGGGACCGCTACTCGTCGGCGAGTGAGTTCCTCGAGGACCTCACCGACCACGTGGTCGAGGACAAGATCCGCATCTCCGCCCAGGAGCTCGCCGACTTCCTGATCCACGTGGAGAATGCCTCGGCTCCCTCGGGCGCCCCCCTCGGGGACTCCGCCAGCGAACCGCCGAGCATCTCCATCGTCCCCATCGACGAACGCGAGACCGACCAGGAGGAGGCGGTCCCCGTGGCCCGGTCCGAGGCCGAGAACTCGCGGACCGAGCAGCTGGGCTGGCGCTTCCCCCACGGCGGCCGGGCCGACGCGTTCTTCCCGAGCCATGGAATCCGCTCCTTCGACACGCGCGATCTCCGCGAGGGCCTGACCGAGGGGACGGTGGGGGCGGAGACCCTCGTGCGATTCCAGGACGACCACTGGCGACCGGTCTACGAGTACCGCCGGGGACAGTCGTCCATGGACACCGGCGGGCAGTGGACCCGCCTGTCCCTGTCGACCGTCAACGTCCGACGCCAGCTGACCCAGGCCATCCGCGGCCAGCGGCAGTGCGCCGCCCTGTGCTGGTGCGACGACGAGGTGATCGCGCTGCACCTCAAGGACGGCTGGCTGCTCGGCGTGGAGGGCTCCAGCGCCCCCCGGTCGGTGGTGGAGATCCTGCGGGCGGACGGTGGCCTGTCCCACACCCAGGGCATGGTGGTGGAGCACATCGCCCGGGGGGACGACCAGGCCGCGCTCGCGGCCCTCGCGGAGCGAAAGCTGGTGCCCCAGGCCAGGCTCGAGGGCATGGACCGCCGACGGATGATGATCCACCTGGGCCGCGTGCTCGGCTGGTCGTCGGCCGCCGTGCTCGCCGTGCCCGCGTCGACGTCCGTGGAGAACGTCCAGCCCTGTCCACTCGACGACGCCGTCGCCATGACGGTCCGGGAACACATGCCCGGAGGTACCCTCGCGGCGGTGCTCGAGCCCCACCGGGACAAGGCCATTCGCCCGGGCCCCGTGCCCGCGGACGAGTCTCCTGTGCCCTTGCAGGGGAACGAGCGCGCGCTCCTGGAGAGCGCCGCGAGGGTGGCGACGCTGGCGGAGCTCCTGGACGTGGTCGCGGGCGGATCCGCGATGGACGCCACCCAGGCCGCGTTTCTGCTTTTACAATATGAACTGCTGAGCTTCGGCTCGTGAGATACTGGGTCGCCGGATGGACGAACACCCCCCGAATTCCGATGACCCGCCGGTCGCTGCGACGGACGATCCGCCGAGCGAGCAACGATCGGACGCGGCCCTAGCACAGGACCTGTCGGGGCTGCGCCGCGTCGTGTACACCGTGCGGCTGTACGGAGCCGAGCACGAGCACGCACTGGAGCACACCGCGGAGATCATGGACCAGCTGGGGCCCCGGCTCCAGCAGTTCGGCGCCATCGACCTGGAGGTGAAGGGAGACACCCTGGATTTCCGGGGGATCCCGGTGATCCAGGACCCACCCGGCGGCGGCCTGGCCGACGAGCTCTACCGGGACGGAATCCGCGTACTCACCCTCCGGGCGGGGCTGTCCGTCGACGAGTTTCTCGAGTTCCTGACGATCCTGGGCACGAACTTCTACCTGCCCCAGCATCAGGAGGACACGCTCCAGGGGCTGCTCTGGGCAGCCGATCTGCCCCACATCGGCTACGAGGCCGTTCACGGAGTGGAAGAGGCCGTGGAGGACTCGGCCGCCGCCGGGCGCGGGGAGGCGGTCAACTTCGACGCGATCTGCCAGCGGATCCTGACCAACGACTCCCACATGTTCGGGGGGGGAGAATACATCCTCGAGCAGGAACTCCAGCTCTTCGACGACGAGCAGTTCCCCACGCCGCCCGACCTTCCCCCGGTGGAGGAGGCGGGCGAGGGCGGGGGGCTGGGAGGCGACCTGTTCGACGACGATCTGGGGGACGACAGCTTCGGTGACGGGGATGTCGACGACTTCGACTTCGACTCCCTGGACGACCTGGATGACTCCGACTCGGACTTCGACCTGGATGGCGCGACGGCCATCACCGCCGATGGCGAGGACGACGAGGACGACGAGGACGAAGGGGCCGGGGACGCCGAACCAGACCCCCCCGAGGGTGCAGGTCCCGGCCCGGCCAGCGCCGAGGCGAGCGCCACCGGAGAGCGCAGCGCTCTCGCCAGCGCCTTCGGCGGCGGAGGCCTGGGCGGGGCAGGCTCCTGGCGCTCCACCGCCAGCCTGCGGACCCTGGCCTTCGCCGATGGTGAGGAGGACGATCTCGAGGTACCACCCCAGGAGCTGCTGGCACTGTGGGAGGAGGCCGACCGGGAAGACTCCGTCGCGGCCCTCGACAAGACCATCGCGTTTCTGATGCACACCTCCCTCGTGGGCGAAGCGGGATTCGACATCGTGCAGTCGGCATCCTTGCTCGAGGACTGCCTGCGCCAGGCCGCCGAGGCGGGCCTCGTGGATCGGTTCCGGACCACCATCGAGGCCCTCCGCGGGTTCTCGGACGTGGAAGACGCCGAGGCCGCCGATGCGGCGCTCGCGCTGACGAACCGCTTGCTGGACGTGGACCTGCTGATCGTCCTCGGGCGGCGACTCGACGCCGAGGACGCCACCGCGGCCCGTCAGTTCGAGACGCTGCTGGAGCTGGGCGGTCCGAACCGCGTCCGGGCCCTGCTGGAGGTGGCGACCGATCTGCCGGACGACGAGTTTCGTCGGTACCTGGTCCAGCGCATCGTGACCGCCCTCCACGGCGACCCTGCCCCCCTCCTCGATGGGCTGCCGCGGATGAACTCGGCCCAGCTACGCATCCGGCTCGAGGCGCTGGCTCGGATGGACTCCTACACGGCCCGGGACCAGCTCACGGCCCTGCTCGGCCACAGCTCGCCCGAGGTGCGTCGAACAGCGGTGGAGCTGATCCCCAGCTCCCACCTCCGGGCGGTGTGGAAACGCCTGGCGACCATGCTCGCCGACGACCGGGACCTCACGGTCCGCTGCACCATCATCCGACGAATGGACCACGACCGGCTGCCCGCCCTGGTGCCCCTGCTGCGGCGGATGGTGACCGCCGAGAGCTTCCACAAGCGCGACACCGAGGAGAAGGAGCTGGCCCTGGAGACCCTGTCCCGGGACGGCGGCGACGTGGCCACCCAGACCCTGGGGGAGCTGCTGCACGCCAAGGTCCGGATTGCGTCCCCCAAGCAGGGCGAGACCCGCCGCCTCGCAGCCGCGGGCCTGGGACGGATCCACACCGCGGCGTCCCGCCGGCTGCTGAAGCAGGCGGCGAACAGCCTGAGCCCCGGTCTCCGCCGGGCCGCCAAGGACGCCCTGGAGCGGGGAGAGCGAGGCGGCCGTGGCTGAGCAGACCGCCCCCCCGAAGGCCAACCTCGAGCGGGCCCAGGACGAGGCCAGCCGCTCCCGCCGGCGCTGGCTCGTGGACATCGGCAGGCGGCTGATCCCCCAGTTCTGGGGCATCACCCGAACCCTGGGCATCTACGCCGCGGACAACGAGACCCCTCACCGGGCCCTGGAACACCTGGCTGCGACGCTGCGGGAGGCCCACGAACACGACGAAGCGGTGGCGATGATCGCCTTCGGCGACTCCGCCTTCGTCAACGGCACGCGCCTGCGCCTGGACACCGCGACCCACCGCATCGTGCGCAAGCTCGGCGACTTCCTCGACAGCCGCGAGCTCGGCGGGATCTCCTTCCTGCGCGGATTCCGCGACGACAAGCTGATGGAGTTCCTGATCGCGCTGCGGGACTGCGCGAACTCCGAGGATCCCCGGTCGGACCTGGAGACCACCTGCGCGGCCATGGGCATCACCGAGATCATGCTCATCAGCCCCCAGCGCCAGCGCGAATCCGCCGAGGAGGGTGACGGCAGCGACATCAAGCTCGATGCCCTGGAGGCCTACGTCCGCGCCATGTACTCCTTCCACGGGCGGGGAGGCGCGGACGAGAACGCGGCGGCGCGCGTCCGGCGCCAGCAGGTCGCGGTGAGACGGCTGATGGTGGTCAGCGAGCGGGACGAGAACACCTTCTTGCAGCTCGGCGCGCTGAGGGGGGTCGGCGACCCGGTGCTGGACCACACCATCAACACCACGGTGTTGGCCCTGGCCCTCGGCCGGCGGGCCGGGCTCGCACGCAAGCACATGATCGCGCTTGGCGTCTCGGCCATGAACCACAACATCGGCGAGGCGCTGCCCCCCGGCCAGGACGAATCCGCCTTCCTGACCCGGGAAGAGGTCGAGGAACAACACCCCCTCCTGGGCATGCGGCACCTGCTCGAGGCCCACGGGACGGGACCGCGCATCCTCCAGCGGGCGCTGGTGGCCGCCGAACACCACCGCACCTTCGACGGCCAGGACGGCACGCCCGACCTGCCGATGATGCGCCCCCACCTGTTCTCGCGGATGATCGCGATCTGTGACGCCTACGACGCCATGATCGGCGGCGGGCAGGTGGAGGATCGCATGCCCCCGGATCAGGCCATCAAGCGCCTGACCCGAGGCTCGGGATCGCTGTACGATCCGGTCCTGGGGGCGCTCTTCGTCGGGATGATCGGCAGGTACCCCCCGGGCGCCCTCGTGGAGCTGGACAACGGCGACCTGGCGATCGTGGTGCGGAGGGGCGAGGAGGAGGACGGGCAGGCCCACCCGGTCGTTCTGCGCATCCGGGACGCCCTGGGCCGCGAGGCCAAACCGATCCTGCTGGATCTCTCCGAGCGGGTCCCGGGCAAGCGTCGGTTCAAGTCCACCATCGTGCGCACCCGGGATCCCCGGCGGCTGCGCGTGAACGTGGCATCGTATCTGTTCTCCAAGGACGCCCTCACCCCCGCGGAGCGGGAGTCGGGCTGAATGAACCGGAGCCGCGCGTGCGTCTGTTTGAACTGAGCGCGGTGTTGAGGCATAACGAGGGCTGGTCATCCCGTGGTCGAGCGGCTCGACCCGGTGGCGCCCCTGGAGTGAGTTCATGAGTGCGAGGAAGCTGACCGTCGGGATCGCCCTGGCCGTTGTCGCCTGCCTGATGTCCCCTGCCGACGGATGGGCCAAGCGCAAGAAGAACGCCGACGAGGACGAGGACACTGTCTCGCCGTTCACCACCACGGAGGAGGCCAACCAGACCCGGGTCGCCGTGGACATCAACGGCGACCGCGTGCCCGACATCTGGAACTACTACCCCACCGGCGCCGACGTGGACCGAAGCGCCCCGACCCGCCGGGAGATCGATCTGAATCGCGACGGCCGTCCCGACGTGGTCACGCACTACGAGGACGACGTGATGGTTCGCGAGGAGATCGACGCGGACTTCGACGGTCAGACCGACTGGGTCGACTTCTACGAGGACGGCAAGCGGGTCCGCAGCGAGTGGGACACCGACTTCGACGGCCGTCCCGACCTGTTCAAGTACTACGACCGCGGCCGGGTCGAGCGGATCGAGCAGGACTCGCGCCTGCCGCGGGACGGCCGGATCGACTACTGGGAGTACTACTCCGACGGCGTGATGCAGCGCGCCGGCCGCGACATCGACGGTGACGGCAAGATCGATGAATGGGGCGAGTAGCCCTACCGCCCACCCCTCCCCGCTGCCCTCCCCCGCCCGCCAGCCCTCCGGACAAGTTTGCTGGGAGGCTCCGTAGCGCTCCTACCGCATCGCCTCGGCGAGGATGTCCGACAGGCAGTCGTCGCCCATGGGCTCGGGGGCCCAGCCGATGGCGCTGCGAAGGCGGGTGGTGTCGCCGCTGAGGATCTCGACGTCGTAGGGGCGGGCGAACTCGGGATCGACCTCCACCTCTGCTTCCGCCCCGGCGAGTCGGAGCAGGTCGTCGATGATGGAGCCGATGGTCCGGGCCTTGCCGGAGCAGACGTTGATCAGGGATCCCGCGGGGGCCCGGTCGAGGACCTCGCGGTACGCCCGCACGATGTCCCGCACATCGCAGAAGTCCCGGCGCGGGTGCAGGTTGCCCGCCCGGATTCGCGGTTCCTTGTCTCCCCTGGCCACCGCGGCGACCCGCCGGGCGAAGGCCGGGACCACGAAGTGCGGCGACTGCCCAGGACCGGTGTGGTTGAAGGGGCGGACGACCACGATCTCGAGCGTCCCGTCGAAGCCCATGGCCTCGCAGAGCCGTTCCCCCAGCTGCTTGCTGGCCTCGTAGGGGCCGGGTGGGTAGGGTCTGCGGTCCTCCCGCAGCGGGACGGCCTCGGGCGGGGCGTGTCCGTACACCGTGGACGTGGAGGTGAACAGGACCCGGCACCCGGGGGCTTGCCTGCGCAGGGCGCCGAGCAGGTTGAGGGTCCCACCGACGTTGATCCGGTACGTCTCCGCCGGGGCCTCTCGGGCGATGCGCGGGCTGGACTGCGCCGCCAGGTGGAACACTCGCCGGGGCGCTATCCGGCCGATGACCCGCTGCAGCGGCCCGGGCGAGCAGATGTCGCAGACCACGTCCACGCCATCACCCGCCGCGGCGTCCATGCCGACGACGTGCCGACCCGCCGCCCGGAGGTGTGCCGTGAGGTGCGGGCCAACGAACCCCCCCGCCCCGACGACGAGGTCAGTCACGCGTCTCGCACTCGCTCCAGGTCGGCATCGACCATCATGGCAATCAATTCCGCCAGGTCGACCTCGGCTTGCCAGCCCAGCCGCTCCCGGGCCAGGGAGGCGTCCCCGCGGAGGTCGGGCACGTCCGCCGGCCTCATGAAGGCCGGGTTGATCTCCAGGTAGTCCCGGAAGTCCAGACCCACGTGTTCGAAGGCCATCCGGCAGAAGTCCTCCACGGAGTAGCTCACCCCCGTGGCCACCACGAAGTCGGCGGGATCCTCCTGGCGGAGCATCGAGATCATCGCCTTGACGTAGTCACCGGCGTACCCCCAGTCGCGGCGCGCCGACATGTTGCCCAGCTCGATCTTCTCCCGGCGGCCCTCGACGATCTCGGCCACACACTGGGTGATCTTGCGCGTGACGAACTCCTCGCCCCGACGGGGCGACTCGTGGTTGAACAGGATGCCCGACACGGCGTACATGCCGAAGCTCTCCCGGTAGTTTACGGTCATGTGGTGGGCGTAGACCTTCGCGGCGGCGTACGGGCTGCGCGGGTGGAACGGGGTCTGCTCGTCCTGGGGGATGAGCTCGGACTTGCCGAACATCTCCGACGAGCTGGCCTGGTAGTAGCGGATGTCCTTGTCGACCTGCCGGATGGCCTCCAGCAGCCGCACCGCGCCCAGGCCCGTGACCTGGCAGGTGAGCAGGGGCTGGTCCCAGCTGGCAGCCACGAAGGACTGCGCCGCCAGGTTGTAGACCTCGGTCGGTCGCACCCGCTCCAGCAGCCGGACGAGGCATCCGGGGTCCAGCATGTCGCCATCGTGCAGGTGGATCCGGTCGCGGAGGTGGCGGATGCGCCAGTCGTTGGGGGCCGAGAGCCGCCTGAGGAGCCCGTGCACCTCCCAGCCGTCCGCCAGCAGTTCCTCGGCCAGGTATCCGCCGTCCTGGCCCGTGATTCCGGTGATCAGCGCGCGCTTCATCACTTCTCCTCGTCCCCGTTCATCGTCCCCGCTAGGCTCGCCAGCTGTCGAGCCCCATGGCCGCCCGCACCGCCCGGATCGTCTCTCTGGCCTCCCGCCGGGCACGCTGTCCGCCGTCGGCGAGGATCTCGGCCACCGCTCCGGGCGAGGAGGTCAGCTCGTGGTACCGCTCCTGGATCGGAGCGAGGCTGGCGGACAGATTCTTCGCGAGGACCTTCTTGCAGTCGAAGCAGCCGATGCCGGCGCTGCGGCAGCCCGCGGCCAGCTCGTCGCGCTCGTCTTGCGCCGTGTACACCTCGTGCAGACCGAAGATCGGGCAGTCGTCCGGCTCGCCGGGATCCGTCAGCCGCTGGCGCTTCACGTCGGTCTTGGCGGGCCGGAGCTTGTTCCAGATCGTCTCGGGGGGATCCGCCACGTCGATGCTGTTGCCCTTGGACTTGGACATCTTCGCGGAGCCGTCGAGCCCGACGATCCGCCGCGCCGGGGTGAGCACCGGCTGCGGCTCCGGGAGCCGGAAGTCGTCGGTGGCGTAGCGCCGGTTCCAGGCCCGAGCGATGTCGCGGGACAGCTCCAGGTGCTGGACCTGGTCCTCTCCCACGGGCACCACGTTGGCGCGGTAGATCAGGATGTCCGCGGCCTGGAGGACGGGGTAGTCGAACAGGCCCACGTTGATGTTGGCCTCGTGGGCGCGGCTCTTGTCCTTGAACTGGGTCATCCGCCCCAGCTCCCCCATGGGGGTCACCGTGTTGAGCAGCCAGCACAGCTCGGTGTGCTCGGGGACGTCGCTCTGCACGAACAGATGGACGGAATCCCTGGACTCGATGCCCGCGGCCGCGATCCAGGCGGCCAGCTCCAGCACCCGCGCAGCCATCTGTTCCACGTCGTACTCGATGGTGACGGCGTGGTAGTCGACGATGCTGATGAAGGTGGCTTCGTACTCGTGCTGTAGCGCGACCCAGTTGCGGATCGCACCTTCGAGGTTGCCGATGTGCACGCCGCCCGTGGGCTGGATGCCGGACATCAGCCGATTCGACTTGCCGCTCATGCTCCTGCTCCTCCGTCGATGTCGAACCCGCCAGTGAGCTGGCGCAGGGCTTCGTATAGCACGACCGCGACCGCGTTGCCGAGGTTCAACGACCGCACGGGCCCGAACCGCGGCAGGCAGAGCACCGAGTCCCCGAGGTACTCCAGGATCGCCGGGTCCAGTCCCGTGGTCTCCTTGCCGAACAGGAGGTAGTCCCCGGCCTGGAATTGGACGTGGGCGTAGGGTTTGCTGGCCCGCTTGGAGGTCCCGAAGAGGCGGGCGCCGGTGGGCAGCGACCCCAGGAAGGAGTCCCAGTTTTCGTGGACCTCCAGGTCGAGGTGGGGCCAGTAGTCCAGTCCGGCGCGACGGACGGCCTTGTCCGAGATATCGAAACCCAGGGGGCGGACCAGGTGCAGCACGCTGCCGGTGCCCACGCAGAGGCGCGCGATGTTGCCGGTGTTCTGGGGGATCAGGGGTTCGACGAGGACCACGTTCAGCGGCGGTGCGACCGGCGCGCGGAGGGAGCCGTGGGGATCGTCGAGGTCGTTCACGAGCCGGTGTGGGTTCCCACGATCACCCGGGCGGCGCGAAGCAGCTTGCCCTTGAACAGGAACCCGGTCTGCTCCTCTGCGATGACCTGCTGGTCCTGCTCGGCGTCGGCCACCGGGATCATGCCCACCGCCTCGTGGACGTTGGGATCGAAGCGCTCTCCCAGGCTGTTGAGGGGCTCCACGCCCAGCTCCTTGAGCTTGCCCATCACCCGGTTGCGTACCAGCGCCACGCCCTCGAGCACCGCGGCGACGTTGCCGCTGGTCTCCCCGGCCTGCAGGGAACGATCCAGGTCGTCGACCACCTCCAGCATGGTGCCGGCGAGGGCCGATCGGTCCCGGTCCACCTCCTCCTCCCGGTCGCGCTCCATGCGCTTGCGGGCGGCGTCCATCTCCTGGACGGCGTGCTGGTGAGCCGCGATGTAGTCGCGGAGCTTGCGATCGCGCTCCTGGAGCTCGTCGGCCATGGCGTCGATCAACGCCCGCAGCCGCGACTCCTCGTCGTCCGGATCCGCGCTCTCCTCGGTCTCGGTCGCTCCGGCCCCGACGGTCTCCTCGACATCGTCCGCCCGATCGACCCCGTTGTCGCCGTTGCCGTTGCTCTCGTCCGCTGGGACCACCGTGCTCTCCTCCCTTGGCGAGGCCACAAGATAGGCATCGGCCCGGGCGTGTCAAGCACACGTGCGCGCGCGAACCCCTGCGTCCCCTCGACTTGACAGACGGCCCCGTCGCGCGGACCAATATCGCTCCGGGAGGCGAGATGCAGAGACGAACCCTGGCGGTACTCGCCCTGTTGTTCCTGGGCCTGCTGGCCTACGTGCTGCTGGTCGAGGTGGGTCGAGAAGAGGAACGGGAGGCCGAGAAGGCCAAGGCGGAGCAGATCCTGCCCATCGACGCGGAAGGTGTGACCCGGATTCGTGTGCAAGGCGACAAGGGAACGGTGGGCCTGGAGCGCCGAGGTGAGGGCGAGGGTGCGGAGTGGTTCCTCGTGGAACCCTACGAGGCACCTGCCGATCCCGCGGCGGCCCGGGGGCTGGCCCGGGCTGCGGCCACCCTCAAGGAGCAGCGCGTCCTGGACGAGCCCAGCACGGACACGAGCCAGTACGGCCTGGACGATCCCGCGCTGCGGATCACCCTGGAGGCCGAGGGTCTCGAGGGTGCGGTGGTGCTCGCGCTCGGGGGCGAGACGGGATCCAAGGACGGCCGTTACCTCCGCATCGAGGGCGAGGAGGGCATCCGGATCGCTCCCTCGCACCAGTTCCGTTCCCTGGACAAGGGGATCGAGGACCTGCGGGACCGGCGCATCGTGCGATTCTCCCCCGGCTCCGCCACCGGGATCACCCTCTCCGGCACGGCGGGGGTCCTCTCCCTGGTCAAGGAGGGGGGGCTGTGGCGGCTGGGGGGCGACGCACCGTACCGCGCTGCGCGCGCGGACGTGGACGACCTGCTGGCGGAGCTGACCACCACCCGCGCCAAGCGCTTCGTCGACGCGGACGATCCGGCGCTGGGGCTGATCGACACGACCCGCTGGGTCGAGATCCAGCTGGAGTCGGGGGGGCCCGTGCGCGTGGACTTCGGTGCCCAGGAGGCGGACACCGTCATCGCCCAGGTCCGGGGCGCAGACGAGGCCGCCGAGTTGAGCGCGATGGTCACCCGGACGCTGGACCGCAGCCCGGAACAGTGGCGGAGCAAGGAGGTCGCCGACATCAATCCCTGGCAGGCCTCCGAGCTCCGGTTCAGCTACCGGGAACGGTCCTTCGAACTCCTCGAGGACGGGGACGAGGCCTGGACGCTGCGGGAGGGCGACGGCAAGCCCCAATCGATCGACGCGCCCTGGGCCCGGGAGCTGCTGGCCGCGATCGACCGCGCGGACGTGCTCGGGTACTTCGAGCCCGGCGCCGATCCCGGCGCGGAGATCGGCCGGTTCGAGATCGTGAGCGAGGGACACCCACGGGTGGGATTCTCGCTCCACCGGGACGGCGCCGCCTGGGTGGTCGTGGTGGACGGCGATCCCTCGCCGGTGGAGACCTCCGCCGGGCTCGCCGAGTCCCTGGACGCCTTCCTGGAGGATCCCACGGGATCCGAGGAGTGACCCCGCGCTAGCCAGCGACTCCTCGGCACGCTGCGCGTGGTGAGATATGCAGGCTCTAGGGTTCCTCGCCACCCCCGTGGATCAGGGCGTGGGAGGCGGATCGGGCCAGCCAGTGTCGAGCGAGGCGGGCCTGTACCACCTGGGCCAGGGCCACCAGCACGGCGGCGCACGCCGAGCCCAGGGTCACCCAGGCGTTCCAGGGCAGCGCGATCAGCGCCGCGAGGGCAAAGGTCCCGGAGAGGGCCAGCACCCAGCGGCGGAAACGACGCCGGCCGCGGACCCAGCGCAGGGCGGCGTCCACCCGATCCTGCTCACGCCGGGTCAGCTCCCGGGCCTCGACCAGCGCCCGTTCGGCGTCGACCAGGCGATCGTCGATGGCCAGCAGCAGACCGGCGAAGTAGCGGGGCTGATAGAGCCCCGGATCGAGGTCGGCGGCGATCTGGAACGCCTCGAGCGCCTCGCCACGCTGGCCGCGCCGCAGGTGGTTGAGGCCCTGGGCGAAGCGGATGAGTCCGTCGTCGGGGTAGTAGGCCACCGCCATGGCCACGTACAGCCCCCCCTCGTCCTCCTCCCCGGTCATGTCCAGCAGGGTGGAGAGGGCCAGATAGGCTTCCCGGTGGTAGGGATTGGCCTCGATGGTCTCCTTGAACTGGAGGATGGCCTCCTCGGGTTCCCGCCGCCTCAGGGCGGCCAGACCGGCGGTGAAGGCGTGCTGCGCGGGCCGGGTGTCCTCGGCGGAGCGGCTGTTCGGCCAGGACCGCTCGTCGTGCAGATCGAGCACCACGTCGTCCCCGGAGAGATCGGGAGCCTCCTGGTCGACCACGGCGACCCGCTCGGTGAGCAGGAAGCTGGCCATCTCACCCTTGCGGTGGAGACAGAGGCGTTCGCTGCGATCGCCCCCCAAGACCAACGCACCCTCGAACATGCGACGCTGGTCCTCGAAGATCTCGTCGGCTCCCGGGGCGTCCGACGGGTAGACGTAGAGGAGGTAGTAACGGCCCGAGGACCGCTGGACCACCTGGTAGACCGACGGGACGTCCCCCTCGGCGATGGCGGTGATGTCCAGGTCCCCCAGATCGTCCGCGCCCTCGCCGTCGTCACCGACCAGGTGGTCCTCGAGCAGGGTCAGGCCCTCCCCCACCACACACTGGTCCGTGGTCCGCTGGGCCGCGTCCACCTGCTCGCCGAGGGCCTTGCAGCGCAGCAGATACGAGCGACGTAGCTGATCGATCCGCTTGTTACAGTGGTCGACCTCGGCGGCGATCACCGAGTCGTCGGCGTAGCGCCAGGGCGCGCTGGCGATGCGTCGGAGATAGACCCGCAGGGAATCCTCGTAGCTGTACAGCCGGACCACTCCATCGCGATCGACCAGCTCCACGGGGAACTCGACGACCTCGCTGTAGTCCTTGTCCTCGTATCGCTGGAGCTTGCGTTCGGCCGTCATCCCGGAGCCCCTCGAGCACCGCCTCTCCCTGAGAATACCTAAGAATTACATCAACTTAGGAGTTATTCTAACACCGGAACCGGAGGCCGGCAAGGGATGTAGGGGCCGGCGCGGGTCCGAACACCCGGTCCCGGCACCAAAAAAAACCGCTGGAATGAAATACCCTGACACCCCCGAGCGTACGGTAGGGACGAGTGACGTGGAACCGACCGACGAACAGCTTGTCGAGCGTCTACTCGCCGGGGACGAGGCGGCTGCTGCTGCCCTCGTCCACCGGTACTCCACGCCGCTGTACAACTTCGCGTACCGCTTCGCGGGTAACCGGGAAGAGGCCCAGGAGGCGGCACAGGAAGCCCTGCTGAAGGCGTTGCAGAACATGGATCGCTTCGACCCACGGTACAAATTCTCCACCTGGATCTACCGGATCACGCGCAACCACTGTATCGACCGGACCCGCCGCAAGCGCCCCACGTCCGAACTCAACGAGGGGATCACCGCCGATCCCGGGTTCGCCGATCCCGACGGCAGCGGAATCCGCAGTCCCGAGGAGAGCGCCATCCGCGCGGAGCAGGGCGAACTGCTCCAGGTGGCCCTGGCCACCCTCGGGGAGAAGTACCGTGAGATCATCGTGCTCTACCACTTCAGCGGTTTGAGCTATGCCGACATCGCCGAGACCTTGCAGCTCCCCCCAGGCACGGTGATGAACCGGCTGTTCCGGGCGCGGAACAAGCTGCGGGAGGCCATGATGACCTTGCAGGAGGCGACACCGTGAGCCGCATTCCCCCCACCGGTGTCGGCGGAGCCGGCAGCTTCGGACCCGACGGTCACCCGGACGACCGAACCCTCCAGCTGGCCGCCGAAGGCCTGCTGGAAGCCGACGCCCTGGCCAGGGTCGACGATCACGCCGCGGGGTGTGCCCGCTGCGCGGAGGCGTTGGCTTCGTACGGGAATCTCCTCACCCAGCTCAACGCCGTGCCGGTGGCCGAGGCGCCAGCCGCCCTCGCCGAGGCGGTGCTGGCGGCCTACGAGCGCGGCACGGCACCCGTCTCCGCCCTGTGGTCCGACCGCAAGCTCCTGGTGGCAGCTGCGCTGACCAACGTCCTGCTGGTGGCGCTGGTCGTGACCCGCATCGGCGTCCACGGTCCCGTGGACTGGGTCGGAGACACGGCCATCGCGCTCAAGAACACCCTGCTGACCGTCCTGGGCCTGCTCCCCGCCATCGAGGCCGTGTGGACGGTCATGGCCCACGGCGGAATCGCGCTGGTCGCCGCCCTGGCGATCGCCCTGCTCGGCACCGTGGCCGCACTGCGCCACACCCTGAGACTCGCGGAGGACACACCATGAGCCGGTCATGGATCGCACCGCTCCCACTCCTGGCCCTGGTCCTGCTGGCCCCACTCCTCGGGGGCGCCGGCGTCGCGCACGCCGAAGACCGGGTCGTGATGGGCTCCTCGTTCGAGGTGAAGGCCGACGAGGTGGTCGACGGCGACGTGGTCGTCCTCGGCGGGAAGTGCCGGATCGCGGGGCACGTCACCGGCGACGCGGTGGTCTTCGGGGGCAAATTGGTCCTGGAGCAGACCGGCGTCGTCGACGGGGATCTGGTGGCCTTCGGTGGCAACATCGAGCGCCACGGCACGGTCGGGGGCGAGGCGGCCTCCTTCCGCGGCGACGAGGAGTTCCGCGAGGCCATCGAAGAGGCCATGGACGACGTGGAACTCGCCATGGAGGACATGGAGGAGGCGGTGGAGGACGACGACGCCTTCTCCGCGATGGCGACCCCCAAGCGCAAGGGGTTCTGGGCCAAGGTCAAGTCGTTCTTCAACTATCTCCGGATCGCGTACATGGCTCTAATTGGGATCCTGATCCTGCTGGAGTTCAGCCCCGACCGGATCCTCAACATCACCCGCACGGTGGAGTTGAGGCCCGGACGGTCCCTGGTCGCGGGTGTGCTCACGGCCACGGCGTTCTTTCTGGTGATGGCCCTGTTCTCGATCACCATCATCGGAATACCGGTGGCCGCCCTGGTCTACCTCGCCATGTGGGGGGTCGCGTTCCCCGGCGTGATGGCCATGTGCGGAGTCATCGCACGCAAGCTGCCCCTGGGCCGGACCAGCGGCTCCACGGGTGCCTGGCTGCTCGGTGCATTGCTGCTGCTCGCGCTGCCCTTCATGACCTGTCTCGGATGGCTCCTGTTCAATCTCCTGTTCGTCATCGGTCTCGGCGCCGCCATCCTCTCCAGGTTCGGAGTGCGCGAGCCCGCCGCTTGACACCCTCGACCTCGCCCGATATCTAGGCTTCGCGAGGTCGTCGATGCCACTTCCCCCCGCGTTCTGTCAGGACACCCGCAACACCCGGCTGGCCTCCGCCACCTCCAGCACGTACGACGTGCTGGTGATCGGCGGTGGGATCACCGGGACGGGCATCGCCAGGGACGCCGCCATGCGCGGCCTGAAGGTGGCGCTGCTGGAGCAGTCGGATCTGGCCTACGGCACGTCGTCCCGGTCCTCCAAGCTGATCCACGGCGGGCTACGGTACCTCGAACACTACGAATTCGGACTGGTCTTCGAGAGCGTCAGCGAGCGGGCCAATCTCAGGCGGCTGGCCCCCCACCTGGTCCGCCCCCTCCCCTTCGTGTTCCCGGGCTTCAAGGGGGACCGGGTCCCGCTGATGATGATGGCCGCCGGGGTGACCTTGTACGACGTGCTCTCCCTGGGCCGCGCCTACCGCCTGCACCGCAGGTACGGCAAGCGTGCGACCATGCGCCTCGAACCGCGTCTGCGGGGCGAGGGGCTCAAGGGTTCGCTGCTGTATTACGATTGTGCCACCGACGACGCCCGGCTGACCCTGGCCACCGCCATCAGTGCCCACGACCACGGCGCGCACGTGTTCACCCGCCTGCGAGCCGACGAGCTGCGCGTCCACCGGGGCGAGGTGGAGGGGGTAGAGGCCACCGATCTGCTCACGGGCGAGAGCCACTCCCTGCGAGCCCACGTCGTGATCTGCGCGCTGGGCCCGTGGACCGACTCCTTCCTGGGCCGCAACCGGTCCGGCCAGACACAGCTGCTGCGGCCCACCAAGGGAGTACACATGGTGGTGCGGCACGACAGGCTGCCGGTCCAGCACGCCGTGGTCATGTCCGGGCCGGGCGACCATCGGATCCTGTTCGCGATCCCCTGGGGCACCCACACCTACATCGGCACCACCGACACCGACTTCGACGGGGACGTGAACGAGGTCCACGCCGACGCCGACGATGTGGACTACCTGCTGCGGGTGGTCAACCGAGACTTCCCCGACGCGGGTCTGACCACCGACGACGTGATCAGCACCTGGGCCGGTCTGCGGCCGCTGATCCAGGACGAGGACGCGGAATCCGAGTCCTCGGTCAGTCGGGAACACCACCTCCAGGTGGACGACGACGGTCTCGTGCTGATCGCGGGCGGCAAGCTCACGACCTACCGGACCATGGCCGCCGAGGTGCTGGAGGCGACCCGCGATCTGCTCCGGGCCCGCAGCGTGCAGCTGGAGGCCTGCACCACCGAGACCCGCCCCCTCACCGGGGGTGGCGAACCCGCGCCTCCAGCGGACGAGATTCTCCGCGAGCTGGGGCCCGATCGGTGCCAGCACCTCCAGGGTCGCTACGGGAGCGACTGGGACGCCGTCGCTCGGCTGATGCTGGACGACGCCGACCTCGCCGAGCCCGTGGTCGACGGCCTCCCCTTCCTCCGGGGCGACCTGCTCCACGCGATCCGGGAGGAGGGCGGACTGACCGTCGAGGACCTGTTGTGGCGCCGCACCGAGATCCTGCTCAAGGCCCCGGACCAGGGGCTGGAGTGCCTCGAGTGGGTCGCGGACCTCGCAGCGTCCCAGATGGGATGGGACGCACAGCGCCGGACCGCCGAGATCGAAGGATATCGCCGGACCGTCGCCGACTCCCGTCGATTCCGGGGCAGCTGAGCGGCCGTTGACCGACAAACCCCCACCGCCGAACCGCTGGCCGCCCCCGCAGGGGCCGCGTCCCGCGGCGGCGCCCCATCCCCGCCCCTCCGGACCCATGCCCCCGCGGCCGGTGGCACCTCCTCCGGCACCGGCCCTGG
Organism: uncultured Rickettsiales bacterium; assembly: GCA_964542165.1. Lineage (GTDB taxonomy): Bacteria > Myxococcota_A > UBA796 > UBA9615 > CAYRNR01 > CAYTBN01. Next base: position 6,465 of record CAZITQ010000082.1, on the reverse strand, counting down.
AGCGCCAGGAGCTGGCCGAGCGCAAGGAGGCCACGCGCCGGGCGATCCAGCGCAACGCCAGCCAGGCCCGCGGCGAGCTCGAGCGCGGGCACCCTGACGAGGTCATCCGCATCACCGGCCTGATGCTGAGGGGCAAGAGCCTGCGGACCCTGGCCACACCCCAGATCCCCCTGGTCTACTACCGGGGGCGGGCCTACGAGGCCCTGGACGAGCCGGAGTCGGCGCGGGCCTGCTACCGGACGGTCGCGGCCTGGGACGGTGGCTCGATGCCCCTGGTCGAAGACGCCAAGCCCTTCATCGACCGATCCCTGGACCGCCTCCTGGCCCTCCACGAGGGCCCGCCGGGGGCCAACCCCCGGGTCTCGCCGTCCCGGGACCCGCGGGTCTTTCCCAGGCCCTACCTCACCGCGGGCCGCCTGATCGCGGCCATCGCCCTGACCGGGCTGATGCTGGTCTGCTCGGCGATCCTGCTGGCCATATTGCCGATCTAACCCGCTCCTGCCCACGAAAGGGTGCCGCGCCAAAGGCCCACGCCTGCCAGGAGAGCCCAGGCGACCGTGTGGACCGCCAGGGTGCTCCGCTCGCTGCGCAGGACCCGCGGCCACGGCACGGGCGCGCAGTGCGGACCCGCGGGATCCGGCGTCCGTCGGGCTCGTAGGCGGGGGAAGAAGCGGGGCACGGTGGACCGGTACGCTTCATAGGCGCGGCCGTGGGTGCGGACCAGCTGCTCCTCTTCCCAGGCCACGATGGCCAGGTACTGAAGGCCCACGAGGGCCACGGCCAGGGCCGGCAAGGCCGGAATCCCCGCGGCGAACGCCAGGCCCGCCGCCATCAGGGTGTTGCCGAGGTAGAGGGGATTTCGACAGCGGGCGAAGGGCCCGGTGGTCACCAGGGCACCCACCTCGGGCGCCCGGGTGCGGCTTCGCGCCCCGATGTGGGCGACCGCTGCCATCCGCACCACCTCGCCGGTGACGGCCACCACCAGCCCCACGAACAGGGTCCCGACGGTGGGGCGGGCCACCGCCAGGGCAGCCACCAGGAGGGGGACGGGCGTCCAGCTACGGACACGGAACAGCAGGGCCCCCGGTCGCACCAGGGCTCGCAGTGCGCCGTCCACGGGCTGGTTGGCCTACGGGCTAGAGTCGGGCGAAGTGATTGCGGAAGGTCTTGAGCAGATCGGCGGGTGCGGCGGATGCCTCCAGGCCGTCCCGGATCTCCTCGGCGGCCGCGCGAACGTCTCCGGCGTCCGACAGGGCAGAGGCGACGAACTCGGCGGCGTCCTCTCCCTGCGCCGCGGTGGCGATGGCCCCCAGGAGTCGTGCGCAGACCATGCCCTGGCGGTCGTCGGCTTCGGTCGCCGTCCGCTCCGCCACCTCGGCCCACTTGCGGGCCTTGTCCAGGTCCTCGCGGCTCAGGGCGATCTCGGAGAGGCGCAACATCGCCAGGTGGTTGGTCTTGTCGTACATCAAGACCTTCTCGTAGTGCAGCGCGGCCTTGTCCGAGTACCCCAGCTTCTCCTCGAGGATGTCCCCCTTCTGGAGATAGGCGTCGATGACCTGTTCGGCGCTCTTGGCGTACTTGATGATCGCGTTGTAGGTCGACAGCAGGGTGTTCCAGTCCTTGTTCTGCCGGTGGACCTCGGACATGCCCTCCAGCGCCCCTACGTCGTTGGGGCTGCGCTCGAGGATCTTCTTGAACCGCTTGACGGCCGCGTCGGGCTTGCCCATCCGCAGCTCGCAGCGCCCCAGGTTCAGGGTGGCGTCGTTGAGGGTCTCCCGGTCACCGAATCCACCGAGCAGCCGGAGCACCTGGCGGTAGTAGCTGGCCGCGCCCTTCCAGTCCTCCAACTCCAGCAGCCGCGGCGCCGCCTCCCGCAGGGACGGCACGTGCGTGGGCGTGAGCTCCAGGGCGGTACGGAACGACTCCAGCGCGGGTTCGGGCTGATCGTTGGCGGCGAACACCCGGCCGAACTTGAAGTGGAAGAGGGTGACGTCCTCGCGGATGTCTTCGTCCTCCTCCACGTCCATGGCGTCGATCTCGGGTCGGTAGGCCACGAACACGGGCAGCGCCTCGGCCCAGGCCTGTCGATCGTAGTGGTAGTCCACGAAGAACTTGAGGGCCAGCCGGTTGTCCGGCTCCAGCTCCAGCACACGGCGGAAGTCGGGGCATGCCCCCTCCCGATCGATCTGCTTGTTGAGGCGCACCTGGGCGCGCTCCAGGTAGAGCCCGATGCGATCCCGGGGCTCTTCGACGAGCTCGGCCTCGCGTCCCGCGAGCTCGACGACCTGGTCCCAGTCGCCCCGCCGTACCGCCAGCTGCCTCAGGGCCTCCAGGGCCCCCTGGTGGGATCCGGGACAGGCGGCCGCCTGCTCGTGCAGCCCGGTGGCCAGCTCCTCGGAGCGTAGCTCGTCGCCGGCGATCTGACCGAGCTCGAACAGCACATCGGCCCGTCGGTCTTCCGGCAGCTGCTCGACCTTGCCGCGGCCCACCTCGATCTGGCTGCGGTGGTCCCCCGCGGCGGCGTGCAGCGCCATCAGGTGGTCGTAGGCTTCCAGGTACAGGGCGTCCTGGCCGATCACCCGCTCCCAGCTCTTGATGGCCAGTTCGGGGTTCTCGATCTTGTCTTCCCAGACCCGGGCGATCTCGGCGTAGATGCCGATCTTGTCCTTGTCACGCGCCTGGCTGGCCTGGCGACTCAGTACGCCCACCAGCGGCTGCCAGTTCTCGGTGCGGGTGTGCAGATCGATCAGGGCGTCCAGCGCACCGGGCAGCTCGGGATCCAGCTTGAGCGCGCTCTCGTAGGCTTCCGCGGCCTCCTCGGGCTTGCCCTCCTTCAGATCGGTCACCCGGCCCAGGTGGAACACGGCGATGGCCTCGAGCTTGGGCTCGTCGGTCACCGACCGCAGTTCGTCGAAGTACAGATAGGCGTCGTCGTACTTCTCCTCCTTGAAGGAGATGGCGCCGAGCCCCTTGAGCGCGAGGGGATTGCTCTTGTCCTTCTCATAGAGGCGCTCGAAGAAGGCGCGTGCCTCCGGGCGATCGATGAAGCGATCCCTCAGCACGCCGTCGATCTGGTCCTTGACCGAGGTGCGCACGGCCTTGGAGACCGCGCGATCCTGGATCGTCTCCAGCACGCCGAGCAGGTCGTTCCAGGCCTCCCGGTCGTTGTAGAGCACCTTGAGGTGGAACGCCGGAACCACGTACGTCTCGTGGTCCGCGATCATGGCGTCGTAGGTCTCGACCATCCGGTCCTCGTCGCCGATCTGGACCAGCCCGTCAGCCAGGTCCATCCGCCGGCAGAGGGCCTCCTCCACGGGCAGCGATTCGCACAGGCGACCGGTGAGCTCGATCAGGGCCTGGCCGTCCCGGTTCCGCAGGTGGATCCGACGCAGCGCCTCGAAGGCTCGCTCACGCCCGACGGGATCTCCGAAGGCCTGCTCGTAGTAGGCCGCCGCGTCGCCGAACCGGCTCAGCTCGTGGTGAAGGTCGCCGGCCAGCAGGGCGTAGAAGGTACCCACGGGATTGCCGGCACCCTCCTTGGCCTGGTTGGCGTACAGCCGCGCCAGCCCCTCCCGATCGCCGCTCTGGGTGCACAGGCGCTCGAGCCCGTCGAGGGCCATCGCGTACACCGGGTCGTCGTCGAGCACCAGCTGGTAGCTCTCGGTGGCCGCCGCAGCGTCCTCCTTGAACTCCTCGGCCAGCAGACCGCATTGGTAGCGAGCCGTGACCCGTACCTGGTCCGGGCTACGCTCGGCGGCCGAGGTGTAGCAGGTCAACGCCTCGGACCACAGCTCCAGCTCCTCGCAGATCATGCCCAGCGAGGTCCTGGGCAGGTCGGCCTGGGGGGCCTTCTCGACCAGTCCGACGGACATCTCGGCCACGGCGTCCGCGTCCTCCAGCCGGTACAGGCAGTCGAGCAGCTCGAGCCGCAGGGCGGCCCCGTCGGGGCCGTCTCCCACCACGTTCAGTCGTTCGCGATAGAGGTCGGCCAGGGCCAGCTCGTCCTTCTGGCGCCGGGCCAGGCGCAACAGGGCCATGAACGCACCCTGGGCCTCTCGCGTCTCCTTGAGCGCCCGGGTGTAGCACTCGCGGGCCCTGTCCAGCTGCCCGTCCATCTCGAAGTTCCACGCGGCGCTGTAGAGCCACCAGTACCGGCGCTTGGCGCTGTCGCTGGCGGCCGCCTCCTGCTCCTCGAGTTCGCCCACGGACGCGTGCTTGGCCGACTGGGCGAGCAAGTCCTTCAGATCCAGGGTGGCCTCGAGGAAATTGGGGCTCAGGTCCAGCACGGCCCGCAAGCAGGCCTCGGCGCGCTCGGCGTCGTCCAGGTCCGTCAGCGCCAGGTGGGCGGCGCGGTAGAGCAACGAGACCCGGACCTCGGAGTCCTCGGTGGACTCCGCGGCCCGCTGTAGCGAATCCGCGGCGTCACGGACCTTGCCCGCATCCAGCTGGGCCTCCACGAGGGCCTCCTGGTTCAGCAGGGTCCCGGGGGGAGACTCCAGGGAGAGTTCCAGGCAACGGATCGCGCGTTCGGGATTGCCCACCTTGTCGGCGAACAGCTTGCCGGCGCTGTACAGCGTGAGGCTGCGCGCCTCGGCACCGTCGAGCAGGCTCGCGGTCTGCTCGAGGACGGTGGCCTGCTCCTCGAACTGCCCCATCTTGCCCAGGACGCGGGCGAGCCGCTCCCTGGCGGGGAGGTAGTTGGGCGCCAGCTCCAGGGCGCGGCGGTAGTTGCCCGCGGCTCCCTCGGTGTCCCCCTGGCGCAGCTCGCGGATCTCACCGACCTTGATGTGGAAGGCGACCTGACTCCGTACATCGCCGGTGTTCTCGGCCGCGGCGGCGTAGTGTTCGACCAGGGCGTCCCAGTCCCCCGACTTGAGCAATAGGCGGCGCTTGCCTTCGTGGGCGGGCGCGCAATCGGGATCCAGCTCCAGGGCGGCGTCGAACGCCTGTCGCGCCAGATCCGGCTGCTCCAGTCCGCCGAGGGCGATCTCGCCGATCTGCATGTGGATCCCCGCGGCGTACAGGGGATCCACGTCGCCGGACAGCTCGGCCCGCAGCTGCTCGACCAGGGACTCGTAGAGGCCCCGGCGCATGAGAAAACCGCGGTACTCCTGGCGCGGCTGGAATTCCCCGGGGCCGGCCATGGCCTCTCGGTAGGCGGCCTCCGCTCCCTCGGCGTCGTCCAGCTGCTCGTCCAGGACCGCGGCTGCCCGCTTCATCCAGTACTGCTGATCCGCCCCGCCGAGGGCGGTGGCGAATTTGGTCTGGAGGTCGGCGAGCTCTCGGTATTGCTCGCCGCGGGCGTAGATCCGCTGCAACGCCAGGCTGGCGGGGATGAACCGCGCGTCGATGTCCAGGCACTCGGCGAAGAAGGGAGCCGCGTCCAGGGGTCGTCGGAGCACCTCGTCGTGCAGCCGACCCAGCTCGTACAGTACCCGCTGTCGCTGGGGTCCCTCGGCCACGTCGGCCGCGATCTGGAGGAACTCGACCAGCTTGTCCCAGTCCTCCTGGCGGTAATAGATCTCCCGCAGGAAACGAAGGGCGATGTAGTTGGCGGGCGTGTGCTCGAGGGCCTTGCGCAGGTCCGAGTCCGCACCTGCATCGTCCCCGAGCTGGGTCATGCGGATGTGGGCGCTCGCCAGCAGCGCTGCGGACCGGGCGGCGGCATCGTTGACGGTCTGGGCCTGTCGGGTCAGGAACTCCACCGTCTCCGGCCAGTTCTCCCGGGCGGCGCAGATCCGGACGAGTTCGCGCAGGGAGGCGAGCTGCGAGTCCTGGAGGTCCAGGGCCTCACGGCACAGGCGCTCCGCGCTGTCCCAGTCCCCCAGCTTCTGGCTGTGGATCCGGGCGAGTTCGAACAGCAGGCCCGCCTTGGTGGCGTGCTTCTTGGTCGAGGAGACCTCGGCCTGCAGCCACTGGGTCACCTCTTCCCACGTGCCCTCCACGGGCTTCTCCGCGGGTGTCTCCAGCTCGGCGGCGGCAGGGGCGCCGGCCATGTCGATCCCGGCATCCACACCCAGTGCGGTGGCCTCCCGCTGGCCGGGCTGCTCGTCTTCCGGGGAGGTCTCCGGTGGCTCGATCCCCTCCGAGCTGGGCACGTCGGCCGCTTCGTCCTGGGGGGGCAGCACCCCGACCTCCGCGGTCGGCGGCGTGGCCACCGCGTCTCCGTCGTCCTCCCCCGGTGCCACGTCCGTGACCGGCTGGGTCTCGGCGTCCGCGGAGACGGGACCGGCCTCGGGCGGGGCCGCCTCCGGCTCGGGTTCCGGCTCGGGCGGGGCCGCCACCGGCTCGGGTTCCGGTTCGGGTTCCGGCTCGGGTGCGGCCTCGGGCTCGGGTTCCGGCTCGGGCGGGGCCGCCTCCGGCTCGGGTTCGGGCTCGGGCTCGGGTTCGGGCCCGGGTTCCGGTTCGGGCTCGGGTTCCGGTTCGGGTTCCGGCTCGGGCGGGGCCGCCTCCGGCTCGGGTTCC
>CAZITQ010000081.1:0-37673 GCA_964542165.1 uncultured Rickettsiales bacterium | reverse complement strand
AATCCCGCGTCCGGGGACCCGTGGGCCCGGGCGAACCCGAGCACGCCGAGGGGCAGCCCCCCCGAGCCGTCGCCGCCGGGCGCGGGCGCGGTACCGCCGCCCCCGCCGGTGGAGCCGCCGCCACCCCCCCCGACACCCGGCGGCGAGGCCGACTCGGTGAGCGTCGTGTAGGTCTCGTCGTACAGGTAGATCTTCCCGCTGCCATCCCCGCCCACCACCACCACGTAGGCGCGCTTGAGGTTGCGACCCTGGACGAGGGCGCGGAGGCTGGCCCGGGCTGCCGGGAGCATGCCGCTGGAGGTCGGCCCCTGGATCACCGCGGCGGTGAGGCCCTTGCGGGTCACCAGCGCGGCGGAGCCCCCCGGGCGCACCTCCACCAGCCGGGAGTAGGCGGTACCCCCCGCGGTGTACTGGACCAGATGCATCCCGGGGATCACGCTGATCTCGTGGGACTCGGTGGGAGCGTGCGACACGCCGTCGAAGTTGAATTCCTCGACCTGCCCCCCGGCCAGATCGATTCCCAGGGGCACCCGGTCCAGGCCGATGGCGTCCTCCTTGGCCAGGAGGAACACCTGCTGGGGTTCGGGTGGGTAGTTGGTGTCCCAGGTCTTCTCGCGATCGATGGCCAGGGCGTACTGGAAGTTCTGCTGGGCGCCGTCCCGGTCGCCCAGGTGGAACGCGGCGATCCCGCGGAAGTAGTACACGTCGATCAGGACGCTGCGATCCACCGCGCCCGGGGCGCAGGGCAGCGCCGTGATCGCCCGGTCCGTCAACCGCTTCGCGGCCTCGTAGTCCAGGGCGTCGATGTGGTCGACGGCCTCGGCCACCAGCGCAGGGATGTCCTCGGACTCGAACGCGGGATCGGAGCAGGGGACCACCCGGGAGTCCCCGGCAATCCAGACCGGATCGGCGGACGAGAACGGCAGATCCAGGACGTGGATCGAGCTGCTGGGAATGGCATCGGCGTCCACCGTGCCTTCCAGGAGGGCCCTGGCCTGTTCCAGCTCCACCGAGGTCGCGTCCTCGGGGCCATAGATCAGGATCGCCTCCGTGGACGCGTGGGCGCCCCGGGGCAGACCGGACGACAGCAGGATGAACAGACCCAGGACGATCAGGCGCGGGACACGACGGTGGCTCGGCATGCTTCCCCTCGGCGATGCTTGAATTGGACGCCCCCCCGCTGGGCCGTCGCGGTGCTCAGGCGCTGGACATCAGCGCGACCAGAAGGACCGCGACCCCCAGCCCCACGATGCCGAGGAACGCGATGGCGATCACGATGATCCACGGCAGCATCGAGCGTGGTTTCGGCTTGACGGCCTGAATGGTGAGGGTCTCTTCCCACTGGCCCGTGGTCGGGCTGTACTCTTCCGAAGCCTCGGTGGGGTCCGGCGGCGGCGGAGTCTGGTTCACGGACACCTCCTTGGGGCGCGGCGGTTCGGCCGGCTCCGGTGGTGGTGGCGGCTCAGCCGCCTGGGGTTCCTCGGCCGCGGGCGCCGGCGATACAGCCTCCTCGTCCGCGGGTGGCTCGCCGGAATCGGCCTCGTCACCGGCATCCCCGGCCAGGTTGACCGTGGCGGGTTTGGCGGCCGGCGCATCTTCCTTGAGTACGGCGATGGCGTCGAACGTGGGCAGGTCGCTCGCGGCGCGACCGGTGGAGCTCCCGGGGTCCACGGCGTCCGGCGACGCCAGGTCTGCGGCGGGCGCCGGACCGGGGCTCGGCTCCGCCGGGCTCGCCAGATTGGCCGGGCCCTTGTCGGCATCGCCGCCGAGGCCCAGCTCACGGAGCGCATCCGCGGCGCCGCCTTCGGCATCGTCAGAGCGCAGCACGCTGATGGCGTCGAAGGTGGGTAGCTCGTCGACGCCTCGGCCCGTGGACGAACCCGGATCGATGGGGCCCACGGCCTCGCCGCCGTCTCCTGCCAGGTTGGGGGACGACTCGCCGGCGTCCGGATCCGTCTCCACGCCCGCCGGCATCGCCAACCGCGTCGCCTGGTCCTCCATCTGCTGCTGCCGGGTGCTGGTGACGCTGACCCGGTTGAGAGCGCCACAGGCCGCGCAGGGGGTGAGGGCGCCACCGCCGGCGAGCACCAGCCGCAGCTTGGTTTCGCACCGGCCGCAGCAGGCCTCGTCCGGATCGTCGGCGTTGACGGACACGACCTCGTCGTCCGACGGGACCTCCACGCGGATCATCAACTTGTAGGGGCCCAGGCGGATGACGGCCTTGCCGCCTCCCTCGAGGATCACCCCGAACGCATCACCCGAGGGGCGGGCGTAGCCGCCATCGATCAGGGCGCGCGTCGCCAGGACCTGGGAGCCCGAGAGCACCTCGACCTGGATATCGGGGGTGAAACGCAACAGCACGTCTTCCGTCGAGATGTTGAGGAACTCGAGGAAGTCCGGGATGCCGTCGCCTTCCAGGCGGATCCCCGTCATCGGATTGGTGCCGACCGTCAGGATGTTCGACGGACGGAACCGCACCTTGTGCATGTAGGTCTCGCCCCGGGCAATAGCGAGCTCGACCTCGACCCCGGTACCCGCAGTCATATCCATTCCCTCGCTTGGGTACGCTCGGTTCACGATACCAGAGGCCTAGCGATATCTCACCACCGGGCCTCGGTTTCAAGGGGCGGCACCGCCGCGACGGCACGCGAACGCGACCAGGCACACGATCGCGATCTCCTGAGTTCTTGTACGGGGGTCCATTCCGGGCACGAGTCAACGCCCCGTGTTGATCGGGGATTTTTCGCCGACGTAGAATGGGCGGGCCGACACACGGCAGGCGGGGAAGCCCGCCGGATTCCCGGGAGCGGATTCCCACGTGACAAGCGTCGATACCTCCACGCGTCAGCTCGTTTGCAAGGTGCTCTTCGCCGGGCCGCTGGACGCGGGAGTGGGAACCACGTTCCGCGAACTCCATGCCATCCTCCCCGGGGGCGCGGACGGTGTGGTGATCCCGGGGGCGGACGATCCCCCGGTGTACGAGCTCAAGTACCGGCCGCGGCCGCTCATCCGAAGGCAGGGGCTGGACCTCGTGTTGCACCTGGTGGGCTTCGAGGACCGCCCGGCGGGCGAGGCCTTCGACGCCCTCCTCGACGGCGTCGACGCCCTGGTGGTGGTGGTCGACTCCAATCCTGCGGCGGTGGACGCCAACCGGGTCGCGCTACAGGACATCGAGGCCGCCTTCGGCGCCCGGGGGTCCGAGCTGGACGACGTCGTGGTGGTGCTGCAGTACAACAAGCGGGACCTGGCGGACGCGCTGCCCATCCGCAGCCTCGAGTCGGCACTCAACGGAGGCGCGTGGCCCTACGTGGCCACCTCGTCCCACCGAGCCCAGGGCCTGCAACAGCTCCTGGACCGGGTGACCTCCGAGGTCGCCCGGCGCGCCCGTCCACCCCGCTCGTGGACCTCCGGACGCTCGGGCCAGCTCCTCGCCGGATCCCGGGAGCCCCAGGCTCCATCGGACGAGGCGAAGACCCAGCTCCATGGCCGCCCCCGGGCGTCGGACGCCTTCCTCCGGGCGGACCAGAGGCTCTTCGGGCGAGGGGGACCGGAACGACAGCGCTGGGCGGATCCCGACGAGGACAGCACGGTCCTGGCCGAGGAACGTCCCGCACCGGGATCGGAGATCACCTCGCCGCCGCTGCGGGGTGCGCCGCCCGACGAGCCCCGCAGCGAGCCTCCGCCCCCTCCGGCGGAGCCCGTGGCGGTGGAGGCCGAATCGGGACGTCACAGGCCCGCGGAGGCGACCCGCCCCCACACCTCTCCTCCGGGGAGTGTGGCGCCACCTTCGAGTGAGTTCCCGGCGCACGCCGCGCCGCCTCCCCCTTCGGACACCGCCGCAGACAGCGGGCGCGTGTCCGAGCTGAGGCGCCACGCCGGGCCGACGGCCCGGGACGAGGAGCGGGATTCCGCTCCGTGGGACGGTCGTCGCCAGGCCGGCGTCGCGTCCCCCGCCGCGGAACTCGTGCACGTGCGCGTACCCGTGCTTGGGCGCCACCGGCCAACAGCCCTGGGCAAGCCCGTCATCCGCGGGCCCCGGACCCTGGATGTGCCGTTCACGGCCACGGTCGAAGACCAGCGGCAGGACGTGGTGCTGCGGATCGAGCTGGGGACGGCCGGCGCGCCCCCCAACGTCCCGCGCACCACCGCGGGAGCCCCCCGCGCTCCGGAGGACCGGAGGATGGTGCCCCTGAGCTGGCTGGTGTTCACGGCGGGACTGCTGGCGGTGGTCCTGACCGCCCTCGTTCTGGGTTCCCTGCGCTGACCGACGGGCCCCGGGTCTACCCCGGCCCCAGCAGCGATTCGAACGGCTGGTAGTCCCCTTCGGGAGCCGCGATCTCGTACGCGCCCGTCGGAACCTCCGGGGCGGTGTCCACCTGCCGGAAGCTCATGGAGATGGGCGCCAGGGCCCCCGGGAACGTCAGCTCCACGCTGGCCGGGAGCCAGTACCCCTCGAATTCGGCCCAGTCGCTCCAGCTCGCGGTCGCGACGATGCCCTCGTCCGCGTCCAGGATGGTCATGCGCTCCAGATGGGCCGGGCTGCCCTCCAGACCCAGGATGGCGACCCTCCCGTCGTCCATCCGCACGGCCAGGACGGTCTGGCGCTCCCGGCGCTCCCAGGACACCTCCCCCTCGAATCCCTCGGGTAGCCGGCCCAGGAGCAGGTCGACCACCTGGGCCGTTCGGGCCTCCTCCCCGAGGGCGCCGGACATCAGCGGAGCCACGTCGGGCGTGAACAGGACCCTGTCCGACCCCGGAGCGGTGCCGAGCAGCGCACCGCCCTCGGAGAGGTTGAGGGTCATCGCCCTCCCGCCGAAGGGGTAGTCCAGGTCGACACGGGCGTTGCCGACCCGGTCGGCGAGCATCGCCATACCCAGGTCCATCGCGATGCCGCCCAGCTCGGTACGGAACCTCCCCTCGACCTGGATCTGTACCGGCCGTTCCAGCGCCCGCGTCGACGAGAGCGCCTGCCCCGGATCCCTCGGGAGGCCGCGGGGGGGCACCGGGCGGCAGGAGGTCGCCCCCACCAGGAGCACGAGCAGGATCGAGAGCCACAGGCTGCGCATCACGGTTCTCCGCCCCCCTCCAGCTGCTCGAGAAGCGCCCGGGCCCGCACTCCGGAGTCCACCTCCTCGGGGTCGTCGTCGTCCACCTCTTCGAGGCAGCGGCGAAGGCTCTCCGCGGCCTCGTCGGTCCTGCCGAGGACCGTCTGGACCTCGCCCAGATGGTGCCAGACGACCGCCGACTCGGGCATCCGGTCCCGGGCCTGGATCAGGACCTCCAGGGCCTCCTCCTCGCGTTCCTGCCGGTGCAGCACCCAACCCAGGCTGTCGAGCACGGCCGGATCCAGGGGCTGGAGGGTGAGCGCCTTGCGGATGTACTCCTCGGCCGTGACCAGGTCTCGGTTCTCCTCGGCGAAGGTGTAGCCGATGAAGTTCAACGCGCGGATGTCGTCCGTGTCCATCGCCAGCACCCGGAACATGGTCGCCAGCGCCCGGTCCCGGTCCCCGGCCACGCCGAGCAGGAACGCCAGCCGGGCCAACACGTCCGCCTGGTAGGCCTCGATCTGGGCCTCGCGCATGCTGACGGTGGGGTAACGACCCACCGGGAGCATCTGGGCCGCCGAGGGGGCCTCGAGGCGGTCCAGGGCCGCCGTGAGCACCTCCACTCCGAGGCCGAACAAGCCTTCCCGGCGATAGATGTCCGCCAGCAGGAGGCTCGCGTGGGGCTCGACGCCCTCGCCCTGGATCGCCCGGTTGAGGATCACCTCGGCCTGGTCCATCTCGCCCATCTTCCAGTGCAGCCAGCCCAGCTGACGTGCGTGGAGTGCGGCATCCTCGATGCGGATCGGCTCGAGGGCGAGCTGGGCCTCCTGGACCTCCCCGCGTTCGGCCAGGAGCTGGACCAGGTCGACGTGGAGGTCGAGATCGGGGGGGCGGCCCGCGTCCTCGTCGTCGTCGATGGTCTGGCGGAGCAGGGCCACGGCGTCGCCGCCGCGCTCGAGCTCGGTGAGGAGGCGGGCCCGCTCCCGCAGGGCGATGGACCCGTAGGCGTCCGCCGGCGAGACCCTGGCCCAGGCCTCCACCGCCCCCTCCAGGTCGTCCGCCGACTCCCGGACCCAGCCCAGCTTGAGCCAGATCATCGGGTTGTCGGGGAACTCACCGGCGGCGTCCAGCAGCAGCTCCTCGGCCTCGCCGTAGCGCAGGAGGCGCTCCAGCCAGTCGGCCGCCCGCAGGGCGTAGAGGTCCCGGTTGTCGGGGTCCTGCTGGTACTCGGACATGTACTGGGTGATCACGTCGTCGTACCGGCCCGCTGCCGCGTAGGTCCGCGCCAGGTCCTCCCGCAGGGACAGGGACGACGGGTAGCGGAACACCAGGTCCTCGAGGAAGGCGACCGCCTCGTCCTGTCGCCCCTCGACCGCGTAGGTGTCCAGCACGATGGCCAGGGATTCCGCGTCCTCCGGATCCACCTCGACCGCCGCCCGAAGCTCCGCCAGCGCGTCCTCGGATCGACCCAGGGAGCGTAGGGTCTCCCCCCGGTGGCGCAGGAGCCAGGCCTCGTCGGTGGCGTGGGGTTCGAAGCGGTCGAGCAGCTCGAGCTGCTCCTCCAGTCGGCCCTGGGCCCGCAGCAGGTAGCTCAGGTCCCGCCAGGCGTCCTCGATCTCCGGATCGCAGTCCAGCGCCCGCCCGAGACTCTCCTCTCCCAGGCCCATGTCGCCGCGGTAGGTGGAGATCCGACCGAGGAGGTGGTGGGCAGGGCAGAAGTCGCCGTCCAGGGTCAGGGCCTGGCGGCACAGGCGCACTGCGTCGTCCAGCTGGCCCAGCTGGAGATAGGCCTCGGCCAGGCGTGTGCGAAGGGCCGGGGATTCGTCGTCGTGGGCGGCTGCGGCGCGCAGGTGCTGCAGGGCCGTGGGCAGGTCGCCCCGGTAGATCGCCTCCCGGGACTGGATGAAAGCACGTGCGGCGTCCCGGGGGACATCGACCTTCACTGGCCGCGTCGAGGACAACGGCGGCGGGGCGGCGGGGATGCGATCGAGATAGCTCGCGCATCCCAGCGAACACAGCAGCAACGCGGCGAGCATCGGTGCCGAGCTACGCCTCATGCCGCTCCTCCGGTGGCGGTGCTCCGGGGCCCGCGCCGCCCCCCGGCGCCCCCCCCCCCCCCCAGGGCCGCCCCCCCCCGGGGGGGCGGCCCCCCCCCCAGCGAACCCAGCCGCAACGGGGCGAGCAGCGGGGCCGCGCCACGCCGCATGCGGGTCCTCCGGGGGCGGGGCTCGGGGGCCCGCGCGGCGCGCGTGCGCCGCGACCCCGGCCATGGTCGGCCCACCCCCGCTCCCCGTACGCACACGACAGCATACCCTGTTCACCCGTGTTTCACCCGTCCGGACGGTCTGCGACAATCGGCGCGAGGAGCCGACCTTGAGCGGGAGCCCATACCCCCTGACCCGGTTCGCCGCGACCGTGGCGTTGTCCGCCGTCCTCGGCCCGCTGCACGCCTGCTGTCCGGGTGGACCCGACGGGCCTGTTGGACCGTCGCAGACCCCCGCAGCCGAGGCCGGCGTTGGGGAAATCTGGATCGTGCCCAGCTGCGACCTCCAGGGGCGGCTGGACGGGGAGATAGAGGCCGCACTGGAGCGCGGCGTCGTCCCTGTCCACGGCGGCGAGGCCTACCGCTGGGCCTTCGAATGCGACGGTGCGCTGCTGCAGGCCACGGTGGAGACGGTGGGACCCACGGCCGACGGGGATCCCATCCTGTGGCTGGGGGCGACGGGGAATCCGCCCCGGCTGGTCCCCATCCGCCTCGACGTCGGGGCTGGGCAAGGGGACCTGGAACGCTTGCTCGCCGATCCACAGCGGCCCGAACCCCAGGTCATCGCCATCGATCCGAGCACGGGGGTCGTCTGGCGGATCTGAGGCGCCTCGCACCGGGATCAGCCGCCCTCTCGCCACAGGATCCGCGCGCCCCGGCCCATGACCCAGCGCACGGCGAACACGTTCAGGGCTACAGCGCCCGCGATCCCGGCCGCCGTGGCCAGGACCATCGGGACGGTGATCGGGGATCCCATGAACTGGGCCGCCAGCAGCCACGACGCGGGTATGCCCTCGATGGCGATGACGGCCGCGATGAACAGGGAGGTGACCACCATGTACAGGATGGCACCGGGCCCCGAAGCGATCCTGGCCGCAGTGTCGGCCTTGAAGTTGGGGTAGATCGCGCCGAGTCCCACACCCAGCCCGGTCACCCCCACCGCCAGCAGGGCCACCGTGAACACCGACAGCGCCATGAACAGCGGGCCAACCCCCAGCAGCAGGTTGGAGGTGATCACCAGCAGCTCCCCCATGGTGATCATCGGGATCAGGCCCCACAGGAACTTGGCCCGGAGGAAACGCCGGGGTCCGATTGGGGACGCGTGGAGGATCCAGAAGGCGCGCCCCTCGGTGCTCACTGCCGGGTAGTTGAGGCGTACCGAGAGCGCGGCGAGCACGAATCCGGTCACGCCCACGTTGAGGAACCCGATCAGGTTCTCCAGGCGGAAGGTGGGGAAGGGGTTCTGGTCCAGGGGGAGCACGTGGACGTTGTACAGGTAGATGAAGACCAGGGCTCCGATCATCAACAGCTGGGTCCACTGCCCGGCGTCGCGGAAGAACGCCCGCACGTCCTTGACCAGCACGGCGCGCAGCACGGGCGGGAAGCGGCGGGCGAAGGTCACCAGCAGGGTTTCGACCAGCCGGTTGCGGGCCAGCCGCGGCGTTCCCGCCTCCTGCGCCCGCGTCCGACCGCTGCTGTACACGGGCTGGATCAGCCAGCGCGAGAGCGCCGCCGCCGACACCGTACCGGCCAGGAGCAAACCCAGGGAGGCCAGGGGATCGTCCGCCGGCTGGCCGAGCCCCCACAGCAGCAGCTGGGTGGCCCAGGTCGACGGCAGCAGCAGGGTCTCGGGAGAACGGATCGCCGCGAAGAAGTCGGCGATGGTGGAGAACCGCTCCGCATCCACCAGCAGCTCGGGGCGGGCGGAGCGGACCAGGAAGAACAGCGCCGTGGCCGCCACCAGGCCCGCGATCATCAGCAGCTCGCGCACCCGTCGCGCCGGGAACACGTTGACCAGGATCGCAGCGAGGATCGCCCCTGCGGCGGTGGGGATCGTGGTCAACGCCACCAGAACCACCAGCACGGCGGGGTAGTACAGCGGTGATCCGCCGATGACGACGCCGTAGGCCAGCAGGATCGGCAGCCCGAAGATCAGCACCATCCACGAACTCGACAGGGCGGACTCCACCAGCCGCGAGTAGTGGAAGCGAACGCGCGAGACCGGCAGCTGGAGCAACAGGTCCAGGTCATCGGAGAGGAAGAAAGCGCTGATGCCCGAGATCAGCGAGGAGAACACCAGCATCACCATCAGGCTCAGCAGCAGCATCGCCAGGAGCTTGCGGGCCAGGACCGGCCCGAAGACCTCCACGCTGTGGATCTGCCCCAGCAGGTAGATCGACAGGCCGAACATCGCCACCCAGAACGCCGCGGTGAGGGCGGCGAAGAACCCGTAGGCCCACCGCTGACGGGGGGCGCTGCGCAGCCAGGTGTTGCGCAGGCTCAGCAGCCGCGGACGGAGCAGGGACGGGGGGCGGGTGGTGGCCAGCGTGCTCTCCGGGGTCGTCCCCTCAGGATGGGGACGGCTCGGCGGTTTGTCCACAGACCCGCGCGGCGCTAGGTCTCTTCCCCGCTCCCGTCGGGGGCCGCCTCGGGGGCGTCCACCAGGAAGGGCCCGATCGCCAGCGTGTCGATGTTCGTGCGCTGGAAGCAGTTCACCGCGTCCTCGGGGGTGCAGACGATGGGTTCCTGGAGGTTGAAGGAGGTGTTGATCACCATCGGCACGCCGGTCTGGCGGTCGAACTCGGCCAGCAGGCGGTGGTACAGGGGATTCTGCTCGGCGTTGACCGTCTGGATCCGGCTCGTACCGTCCACGTGGAACGCCGAGGGGAAGCGCTCCTTGGCGTCACCCACCGCGCGGCCGACCAGGAGCATGTACGGGCTCGGCCGCCCCAGGTCGAAGTAATCGCCCGCGCGGTCTTCGAGCACGCTGATCCCGTAGGGCCGGTACCACTCCCGGTGCTTTACCCGCTCGTTGAGCACGTCCTTCATGTCGGGGATCCGGCAATCGGCCAGCAGGCTGCGGTTGCCCAGCGCCCGCGGACCCCACTCCATCCGGCCCTGGAACCAGCCCACGATCTTGCCGTCGGCGATCCGGGTGGCCACCTCCCGGCATAGCGCCTCGTCGTCAAGCTCCTGGAATTCCACGCCTCGGTTGAGCAGGAGCCGACGGATGCGGCGTGGCGCGAACTCCGGGCCGTGGTACGCGTGGGGCAGCACGTAGCTGCGCGGGTTGCCCAGGACACAGTTGTGGATGTAGCTCGCGACCCCGGCGGCCGCCCCCGCATCCCCGGCCGCCGGCGGGATGAACAGCTCCTCGAAGGGGGTGTCCTCGAGCACGCGGCTGTTGGCCATCACGTTGAGGAACACGCCGCCCGCGCAGCACAGGTTGGTCGAGCCGGTCTGCTCGTGGAGGTTGCGGGCGATCTTCACCAGGATCTCCTCGGTGAGATCCTGGAGGGTCGCCGCCACGTTCAGGTGGTGCTCTTCGTAGGGCCCCCCGGCGGGCGCCGGTGGGCCCAGCAGCTCCTCGAAGGCCCTGCGGTACATCCGGGTACCCCGGTTGAAGGCGAAGTACGTGGGGTTCAGGCGGAAGCTCCCGTCGCTGGCCACGTCCACCATCTTGGCGAACTCGTCCTTGAACGTCGGCTTGCCGTGCGCCGCCAGGGCCATCACCTTGCCCTCGCCCACGAAGACCGGAAATCCCATGTAGGTGGTGACGATGGCGTACAGCAGGCCCAGGGAGTGGGGGTAGTGGATCTCGCCCCGGATGTCGATCTCGTTCCCCCGTCCGACGCCCCACGAAGCGCTGGCCCACTCGCCGATCCCGTCGACGGTGAGGATCGCGGCCTCGTCGAAGGGGGAGACCAGAAAGGAGCTCGCCGCGTGGGAGAGGTGATGCTTGTAGAACAGGATCGGGCCCTCGTACCCCAGCTCGCGGCGCGCCACCAGGGGGAAGATGAGCCGGTCCTCGAGCCAGGCCGGAGTCATGTCCAGGAAGTTCCGCATCGAGCGCGGCCAGGAGCGCAGGTGCTCGACCATCACCCGGGCGAACTTGAGGAAGGGCTTCTCGTAGAAGCCGATGTAGTCCACGTCCAGGACCGAGACGTCCGCCTGCTGGAGGCAGGAGTTGATGGCCTGGATCGGGAACACGCTGGAGTACTTGACCCGGTCGAAGCGCTCCTCCTGGGCCGCCGCGACCAGCTCCCCGTCCTTGACCACCGCCGCGGCGGAGTCGTGGTAGTAGCAGGAGACGCCGAGGATGACTTTGGAACCTGTCATGGGATCTGTCCGGCTTGCCTAGATGCCCGCGTACACGAAGGAGACGATGGCCACCGGAGTCACGTGGTACACCAGGACCGCCACTCCGAGCAGCACCAGGAACAGGAACGCAAGGATGTACAGTCGCTCCTTGCGCATCAGGTAGACCATTTCGTTGAAGATGTACCAGAGCTTGCGCATGTTCGATCCCCTGGCTCAGGACTGGTGCCGGGCCAAGTCCTCCTCGGGTATGTAGTCCTGTGCGTCCTCCCAGTACGACGCCCGTTGATCCCGATCCTCACGGACCAGGCGGCGGTCGAAGATCCAGGCGAAGATCACCGTCAGCCCGATCCCGAAGACGTAGGTCATGAACAGCGATGCCGTCATCACCCGCTTCTGGACGGCCCGCACGAACCGGCGGAACCTCTCGAGGAATCGCCGCCACATACCGTTTCAGCCCCTCTCCTCAGCGTTCCAGGTCCGACCCGCTACTGCCCAGGGTGTCGAGCACTCCGTCGATGATGGACCGGTAGGGCTCCGCCGTCGGGTCGGTCTTCCGGCGGGCCGGGGCCTCTTCCCGGCTCGGCTCACCCTGACGGCTCAACCGACGGATCTCGATATCATAGTGGGTGAAGCCGAAGGTGCGAAGGGAGATCGACACCTGGATCTCCCCGGGGTGCTGGACCCTCGCTCGGACCGGGAGCGACTCGAACCGGAGCGAACGGCCAACCGAGCCCTCACGGCTCCGGGGGCGCCGAGGGCCGGCCCTGGAGCTCCTCGAGGGCGAGGACGGCGGCGGGGTGGAGGGGGACGGTGAGGCCCTCCTCGGCGGTCTCGGGGGTGATGAAGTAGGCCTGGAGGCTGTGTCTGGCCAGGGTCCCCTGCCCGGTCATGAGCGCGGCCAGCAGCGCCTCCACTTCCCCTTCCTCCAGGTCCTGCGACGCCAGCACCAGGGCGAAGACGCCGAGGGTCTGGACCGGTGCTTGCTGACCCGCGTACGTGCCCTGGGGGAGGATCATCGGTGTGAGGAAGGGAGCCACCCGCGCCGCCGCCTCCACGTCCCGGGACGTGAGGGGGACGAGGCGGATGGGGAGCTCGCGGGCGCGGCGGGCGATCTGGGGGTAGGGGGACACGCCGGTGAGGAAGGCGGCCTTGACCCGACCGGCGACCAGATCGTCGAGGGCCTCCCCCGGGGGCTTGCCCTGGACCCGATCCAGGTCCGTCAAGGCAAGCCCGTTGAGCGCCAGCAGCTGGGCCGCGTTGGTCCGGGTGCCCGAGTCGTCCGGTCCCACGTCCACCGCCTGGCCCCGCAGGTCCTCCAGGGAGAGGATGCCCGACCCCTCCATGGTCACCAGGTGGATCGCCTCGGGGAAGAGGGCGCCGAGGGCACGTAGCCCGGTCATCGGCAGCTTGCCCTGGAACTGGCCCTGGCCGTGGTAGGCCAGGTGTGCGACGTCGCTCTGGACGAAGGCCACGTCCACGATCCCGTCGTGGAGCAGGAGCACGTTGTCCACGCTACCGGTGGTCTCCCGCGGGTGGAGTCGTTCGCCGTCGCCATTCATGAGCTCGGCGAGCCCCAGCCCCAGCGCGTGGTACTCGGTGGTCGGCGAGCCCGTGCCCAGACGGATCCGTCCGGCCTGGCCCGCCATCCGACACTCCACATCGGCCACGAGCTGGTCGAGTTCGATGCCGAAGCGTTCGTCCGGCTCGTCGAACTCTGCACCCTCGATGGCCGCGCCGAGCTCGGAGAGCCGACGCGCGATGCGGGCGTCCATGGGGGCGTCCTCGGTGGCGGTGGCGGCCGGGGCCGGCTCCTCGAGGCCGTGGTTGGTCAGCACCGCCCGCCAGCCGCTCCCCGCGCGGGAGAACAGCAGGGAGCCCTCGACCCGCAACAGATCACCCCGGTGGTTGCCGTGGGCGTCGATGCCGCCCAGTCCCCTCGGGGTGGACCCGAGCAGATCGATCAGGGTGCCGACGTTGACGACGTCGAGGCGGGTGAGGTCGTAGTCCCGCTGGAGGCGTATCTCCGCCCGGTAGCGGACCAGCACCGAGGGGGCTGCGCCCTCCTCCCGGTCGTGGGGTTGGGCCTGGATCGGTTCCGCGGTGCGGATCCGGAACAGCCCGTTCTCGAACCAGGCATCCAGGCGGTCCTGCAGCGCCCGCTTGACGTCCCGGGCAGCGGGTTCTTCGCCGCTGGCGTTGACGTGGGGGGCGGCCCCGAGCGAGACGAGAATCACGGCCAGCGCGGTGAACCATCGATGCAGCGGCATGGCGTTCCTCCCGCGCCGGATCCTATCCGAGTCCGGTCGTACAGGTGGACGGGAACCCGGCCCGGGTTATGGCGCGAGTTCGTCCTCGGCGCCGTGGAGCCCCTCGCCGGTCTCCTGGGCCTTGATGGTGCGGCGGACGTATTCCTTGAGGATCTTGTTGCGCTCGGCGCGGCCCAGCAGGGTCTGCAGGTCCTCGTAGACCGTGGGGTCGGTGATCAGCGCGCCGAGGGTGCCCTCGCCGTCGCGCATCATCCGGGTGACCTCGCGCAGGTTGGCCGACGCGTCGGTCAGGTTGACCAGCAGGTTCTTCTCCCCCTCGTCGTAGATCAGGGTGTGGGCCAGGCCCTCCTTGGCCTTGATGTCCTCGACCAGCCCGTCGATCTCGTTGGCGGCCGCGGTGATCTCGCGGATCATCTCGGCGGCGTCGTCCTCGTAGACCAGGGCGTGGACGGTGCCGTCCCCGTACTCCACCTCCTCGACGATCCGGTCCACCCCGGCGGTGACCCGCTCCAGGTTCGCCATGGTCTTGCGGTAGGACTCGGCGCTCTTGGGGTCGTAGACCAGCTCGTGGAGCAGTCCCTGGCCCTGTTCGAGCTCCTTGACCACCCCCCGCAGGCTCTCGAAGATGTCCACCAGGGCCACCCCCGCCCGGTCACCCTCCGGCCCCTTGAGGATGTTCGTGATCTCGACCGTGCTCTCCTCGATGTTGTCGAGGATCCGATCGGCCTTGCCCAGGTAGTCCTCCATGCCCTTGGGATTGACCCGCTTGATCTCGTCGCCGTCGCCCAGCATCTTGCGCGGCTGCTCGTCCTCGTCGAAGGGCGAGCCCACCGATATCGAGATGAACTTGTCTCCGAGCACCCCCTCGGTGGCGATCTTGGCCACCGAGTCGTCGTAGATCCGGTCCTGGTACTTGCGCTGGACCTGCAGGACCACCAGGACCTCCTTCTCGTCCAGGTCCCGGGCGAAGGAGACGTTGACGACCTGGCCCACCTGCATGCCGGCGAGCCGGACCGCCGCCCCCTCGCGCAGGCCGCTGATGTCCGAGAAGTTGCAGTGGAGCTTGTAGTTGCGCTCGAAGACCGGGTTCTCGGCGCCGAGCATGAAGAACGCGGTCACGAACAGGCCGATCCCCACGATGACGAAGCAGCCGACGACGAACTCGCTCCTGGGATTGCGTTCCATTGCGCTACCGATTCTACCTCGTCATTCGCCGATGTTGCCCTCGATGAACGCCTTGACGATCGGATGTTCGGTCGAATGGGCCTCGTCCACGGTCCCGGTCCACTCGATGTGATGGTCGTAAAGCATGGCGAAGCGGTTGGAGATGTCGAAGGCGGAGTCCATGTCGTGGGTGACCACGATCGACGTGACCTTCAGCAGCCGTTGGAGCTCGCGGATCAGGCGATTGATGCGATGGACGTTGGTCGGATCCAGCCCGGTGGTCGGCTCGTCGTAGAGGATCACCTCGGGTTCCACGGCGATGGCTCGGGCCAGCCCGACCCGCTTCTGCATCCCACCGGACAGATCGGCCGGATATTGCGCTTCGATGCCCGGCAGGCCCACCAGCTCCAGGGTCTCGGTCACCCGCTGCAGGATCTTGCCCCGATCCCGTTCGCCGGCCTCCCGCAGGGGGAAGCCGATGTTCTCGGCCACCGTCAGCGAGTCGAACAGGGCCGCCCCCTGGAACAGCATCCCCACCCGGCGCCGGACCGCGGCGAACTGCCGCTCCTTCAGTCCGCTGACCTCCTGCCCGAAGGCGTAGATCTGGCCCTTGTCCGGTCGCAGCAGACCCATCAGGCACTTGAGCATCACCGACTTGCCGGTGCCCGAGCCGCCGATGATCGTCAGCGTCTCGCCGGCGTACACGTCCAGGTCCAGACCCTCGTAGATCACCTTGGGTCCGAAGCTCTTCCAGACGTCCCGAAAGGCGATGATCGGCTCGGGGGTTTCCACGTCCGCACTCACAGGATCGGCAGCAGGAGCTTGGTCAGGAAGAAGTCGGCGATCAGGATCGTGATCGCGATGGCGACCACGGACTCGGTGGTGGAGCGGCCCACGCCGCGGGTGCCACCCCAGGTCCCCATGCCGTAGAAGCAGCCCAGGATTCCGATGATGTAGCCGAAGAAGACCGTCTTGATCAGCCCGTGACAGAGGTCACCCATGCCCACGGTGCTGAGGACCTGATCCCAGTAGAAGCGGGCGCTCACGCCCACCTGGGCCATGGTGATGAACATGGCTGCGGTGGTGCCGATCAGGTCCGCCATCATCACCAGGATCGGCATGGCCAGGGTGCAGGCGATCACCCGCGGCGCGACCAGCTTGCCCACCGGGTTGGCGCCCAGGGCCCGGATGGCGTCGATCTGCTCGGTCACCCGCATGGATCCCAGCTCGGCGGTGATGCCGGCGCCGATGCGGGCGCCCACGACCAGGGAGGTCAGCACGGGCCCCAGCTCCATCACGAAGGCCATCGAGACCAGCTTCCCGCTGTACAGCGAGGCCCCGAAACGGCGCAGCCCCCAGCCGAACTGGACCGCGAAGATCATCCCGGTCGCCGCCGCGGTCAGAAAGGCGATCGACATCGACTGCACGCCGACCACCCGCAGCTGCTGGATCGTCGCCGACCACTCCCGCGGGCCCCGCAGCTGCGACGAGATCACCCCCCAGGTCAGCGCCGCGACCCCCCCGAAGGTGCCCACGAAGTCGAGCACGCCGCGGCCGATGGCCGACACCCCGCCCAGCGTCTGGCCCTGGGCCGCGCTCAAGGACAGCGCTCCACGTGGAAGGCGTCGACGAACTCCACGTACTCCTCGTAGGTGTCCTCGAAGGCGTCCCTGGGGGACACCAGGACCAGGTCGAAGATGCAGTTGTTCTTCTTGATCACCGTGACGCCGAGGACCACCGCCACGCCGTCGAGGCGGGCGCTCACGGTCCTCCGCAGGGCTTCCCGCCCGTCGATCTCCATCAGCTCCTGGCTCTGGACCTCGATGTCGTCGAACCCGAAGAACAGGTGGTTGGCCAGGATGTGGAGGGTCGCGTCCTTGTAGCGCCGGCAGGAGTTGTCCACGTAGATCGAGGCGCCCACGTCCAGGCGCGCGTAGGCCACGTCTGCGGGCTGACGCGACGCCTGCATCCAGGGGCTCGGCAGCTCCCCCACCACATAGACGGTCTCGCCGTCCGAGTAACGGCCGTCGGCGAAGTTGCCGCGGCGGTGGGAGCAACCCGCCAGGGTCGCGAGCGCCAGCAGCAGCGGGAGCAGCTTGTGCATGGTCCGAGCCCGGGCGGCCGTGTCCCTCAGGACCGCAGCACCCGAATCACCTCCTGCATGTCCGCGCCGCCGGTGACCGAAAGGAAGATGGCCTCGAGGTTGGCCTCCCCGTCCCGCTGGAGCCGGCGCAGTTCGTCCATTGTACCCGAGGCGACGATCCGGCCCTTGTGCAGGATGGCGATGCGGTCGCAGACCTCCTCGGCCACCTCCAGGGTGTGGGTCGACAGAAAGACCGTCTCCCCCTGCTCCGCCTTCCTGCGGAAGACCTCCTTGACCAGGCGGGCGCCGGAGGGGTCGAGCCCCACCATGGGTTCGTCGACCACCAACAGGGGGGGGCGGGGCAGCAGGGCCGCGGCCAGGGTCAGCCGCTGCTTCATGCCGTGGCTGTAGCCCTCGACGAGCTCGCCGCCGAAGTCGGTGAGGTCGAAGAACTCCAGCAGCTCGGTGGCCCGCCGCTCCACCTCGGTCGGATCCAGGGCGTAGATGCCGCCCACGAAGGCGAGGAACTCCACGCCGGTGAGCTTCTCGTACAGGTAGGGCCGGTCCGGGATGTAGCCGGTGATCCGCTTGGCCCGGATGGGATCGGCCAGGGCGTCGATCCCGTCGATGTTGATCGTCCCCGACGTGGGCTGGAGCAGCCCGCAGATCATCTTGAAGGTGGTGGTCTTGCCGGCGCCGTTGGGGCCGAGGAAGCCGAAGACCTCCCCCCGCTTCACGTGCAGATCGAGGGAGTCCACGGCGGTGTGGCGGCCGTAGCGCTTGGTGAGCTTCTCGAGCCGAATCATCGAACCTCCACCACCTCGGCCTTCAGGGCGCCGATCACGCCGATCAGCTCCGTCTGGCGGTCCAGCCCCCCCTCGACGAGCTTGATGTGGGTCGCGTCGGCCGGAAACTGGCCGAAGGTGGGATCCACGGGGACCCAGGTGCCCAGCCAGACCTCGGGCCAGGCGTGGTAGTAGAAGCTGCCCTTGGCGAACAGGGTGTCGGTGTACACGATGCCCGCGGCGACCCGGGTGGGCAGGCCCGCGGCCCGGGCCAGGGCGGTGTACAGCGCCGCGTGTTCGTTGCAGTCCCCCCGCCGGCGCTCCAGGACGTTGCGGGCCGAGGGCGGCGAGACCTCGGGCACCTTCTCCAGCGAGTTGAAGGTCCAGTCCACCAGTCTGCGGGCGGCGGTCAGCGCGTCGATCTCGTCGGCCAGGATCCCATTCACCGCCTCGCGGATCGCCGGGTCGTCGACCTCCAGCAACGGCTCCGCGGCCAGGTAGGGGGCGAACTCCTCGCCCGTGGCCGGCAGCTCGAAGGTCTGCAGGTCCTCGGTCGCCGGGACGTGGATGCCCAGCTCGCCCGCCTCGTAGCGCTCCCCGTGGGCCGCCTGCAGCAGGGGTTCGAGGCTGTCCGGCCCGTGGAGGCGGACGACCAGCACACGGGAACTCCGGGCCCCCTCGATGGGGCGGTCCACCGGCACGGCGGACAGCTCGACGATGTCCACCGCGGCGCCGCTGGGCCAGCCGTGGGACAGGGCCCGCTCCCGGGGCTCCCTCAGCACCACCATGCCCAGCAGCCCCTCCTCCCGCAGCGAGTGCCCCTCGTCGTCGAGCCACATCGTGACCGAGGCGCCCTGGAGGTCGTAGTCCACCCGCCGGGCGTCGATCCCCTCCAGGCCCGGGACGGGCTCCCGCCGCCCGACGCGGTAGGTCACCGTGTCCTGGGTCATGGTGGACGGATCCAGGTAGGGGAGCTCCACCCGCGAGCCCTCGGCGGCTTCCGCCAGCAGGCGGGCGTGGAATCCGGACAGCAGGGGCAGCTCGGGGACGTCGAGGCTCTCTTCCAGGCCGTCCCCGATGGAGAAGAACACCCGCGTGCCCTCCCCCCGGGCCCGAAACACCGTGTCCCCGGTCTGCATCTCGAAGGTGAACGAGCGGGCCCGCAGCTCGGGGTCCAGCTCCGCGGAGGCGTGGGTGTGGATCTCCCGCGGCGCCCCCATCGTCGCCAGGCGGAGGAAGGAGCGGTCGATGGTGCGGAAGCCCTCGTCCAGGGGCACGATCCGGCTGCTGGAGAACCCGATCTTGTCCTCGCCGAGGTAGATCCCCGACCACAGGGTGTCCGACCCGGCGATCTCGGTCCAGGCCACGGTCCCCGCCGGCCCGCTCACCGAGGGCGGGCGGCTCAGCACCCACCCCAGCAGGGCGACGAAGGCGGCCACCCCGACGATCTCGCCGAGCAGCACCGGATGGCGACGGAACCAGGACATGGCGCCGTAGAGTGTAATGCCTCGGGAGCGGACGCGCAGCGGGGGTCAGGGGGAGGATGGGGGCAGGTTCATCGAGGTCCGCACGTGCCGGGGGGCGATGGAGCCGTAGGACAGGAGGAGGTCGTTGAAGGCGCGGAGCTCGAATTCGTCTCCGGCGCGGGCCTCGAAGTCCCGGCGGATGTCCATGACCTCGATCAGGCCCACCAGGTAGGTGGAGAGCTGGGCCGAGGTCAGGCAGGCGCGCCGCCACTTGCCCGCGGCCTCGCCCTCCTCCTGGAAGCCCCGCTCCATCATCAGCGCCATGGCCTCCTCCTCGGTCATCGCGCCCGCGTGGACGCCGTGGTCCAGCAGGGCGTTGATGCACAGGCGCAGCACCATCTTGAGCCGCTGCAGCTCCACCTCGGGTCCGCCGAAGCCCTCGCGGCCCATCATCCACTCGCTGTACAGGGCCCAGCCCTCGACGAAGGTGCCCGACGAGAACACCCCTCGCAGGGGCCGGTGGACCTTGCCCGCGTGGGCCAGCTGCAGGTAGTGGCCGGGCATGGCCTCGTGGATGGTCAGGTCCTTGAGCATCCACGAGTTGTACTCGCGGTAGAACGACTCTCGACGTTCCGCCGGCCAGTCGGCGGGCGGTGGGGCGATGGCGTAGAAGGTCTCCCGGCTCTCCTCGAAGGGCCCCGGGGCGTCGCAATAGGCGATGGAGATGCCCCGGTAGAACTCGGGCATCTCGATGATGCGGACCTCCTCGTCGGGCAGGGTCACCAGGCCCCGATCGGCCACGAAGCGCGTGGCCTCGGCCAGGGTCACCCGGGCCTCCTCGAGCAGGGTGTCGTCGTCCGCGTGATCGTCGGCGAGGCGGTCGAGGACCTTGCGGATCAGCTCCG
This sequence comes from uncultured Rickettsiales bacterium, assembly GCA_964542165.1. Taxonomy (GTDB): domain Bacteria; phylum Myxococcota_A; class UBA796; order UBA9615; family CAYRNR01; genus CAYTBN01. The sequence continues at coordinate 17,594 of CAZITQ010000081.1, read as the reverse complement.
CCCGGGCCTTGCTGGTGCGGGCCTTGGGTGCGGGGGTACCGAAGAGGGCGGGGTGCAGCTCGGCGGCGATGCCCGCCATCTCCTCGGTGGTGGCGGCCAGCAGATCCTCGGCGCGGCGAACGACCCCGTCGGCGGACAGATCCGTGTCCAGCGCGAACGCCAGCTTGCCATCGAACCGCTCGCGTCCCAGGCGGAAGTCACCGGTGGAGCGGGGGAGCAGCTCGTCCTCCAGGAAGGACTGGTGGGCCCGCAGTGCGGCCAGGGCCACGTCGGCGGCGGCGTCCAGCTCGGCCTGCTGTTGCGGTAGGTCCGCGAAGTCCTCCCGCAGGCGGCCTTCGACGAATCCGATCAGACCCTGGTTCTGCTGGATCGCGGTCTCGGTGTGGATCCGGGGTGGCGCATCCAGGCGGTCCCGGGCGGACTCCAGGAAGGCCGGCAGCGACTCCAGTCGGGCCTGCAGGCTGGCCATCCGCTCGGGCAGGGGGGCGTAGTCGCGAGACACCAGGTAGTCGAGGCCGCCGCCCACCTTGCCCACGGCGGTGAGGGGATTGGTCTCCCAGGGCCGCAGCTCCTCGTCCACGAACAGGGAGGCCTCGAGGTGATGGTCCAGGATCCCGTAGTCCACCCGGTGGACACCGCCCAGCGCAGCGTGGCTGAAGCGCCCGAGCTGGACGCGGGTCTCCCGGACCTCGTCCGCCCAGCGCTGCTGCGCGGCCGCCGAGGGGTCGGGCCAGCGGTCGTCGAAGCGGTGGTCTCCGAGGCGGGTGGCGCTGACCGGGTGTTGCTCCAGGTAGCGCTCCAGGTACCGGCGCCACAGGTCGGTGAACTCGGCCTCGTCCTTCAGGCTCGGATCCAGGGGGATCTCGCGACGGTTGCCGAAGGGTTCGCCGGCCCCGGTGGAGCCGGCGCAGGCCAGGGCCAGGGTCAGCACGGCGATCGTCCTTCCGTTGCACATGGGTACCTCGCTCGCGGGCCAGTGTACCCGCGCCAGGCCGCGCGCGACGCAGAACCCACCGAGTTGGTAGGCTAGTCCCATGGACGCGCAGATACCGGACTTCTCGCCGTACCAGACCGAGGATGAGGAGCTGCGGGCCTTCGATGCCCTGCAGAAGAACCTCAGGGTCTTCTACCGTCACTTCGTCGAGGACACTCGCCGCGAGCACACCGTGGTGGTGGTGCCGTCGCTGACCCTGCACCCGGGGGAGCTGGCCAAGGTCCCCGGGGTGGAGCACTACGAGGAGCGGCTGCTGACCCAGACCATGGTGCTGCGCTACCCGCGCACCCGGGTGATCCTCGTCACCTCGCGGGCGGTGGACGCCACCATCATCGACTACTATCTGCACCTGCTGCAGGGCATCCCGGTGTCCCACGCGCGCAAGCGTCTACTCCTGCTGGACACCCACGACACCTCGCCCAAGCCGCTGACCCAGAAGATCCTCGAACGGCCGCGGCTGATCGAGCGCATCCGCGCCGCCATCCCGGCCCCGTACATGGGCCACATCGCCTGCTTCAACTCCACCCACCTGGAGCGCAAGCTGGCGCTGCGGATCGGGCTGCCCCTGTACGCCTGCGACCCCGAGCTCTCGGATCTCGGGAGCAAGAGCGGCAGCCGACGGGTGTTCAAGGAGGCCGGTGTTCTCCTACCCGCGGGACGGGAAGATCTGCGGGATCGGGGGGACCTGAACGAGGCGCTGGGAGACCTGTGGGCCGAACGCCCCGATTCCAGGAAATACGTGGTCAAGCTCAACGAGGGGTTCTCGGGCGAGGGCAACGCGATCCTCGAACAATCCGCCCTGGGCGACCGGCCGTCGGGGGCACCGGCGGTGCGCCGCGCGGTGGACCGGGCCCTTCCCCAGTTGCAGTTCGAGGCCCCGGACGAGACCTGGGAGCGCTTCGGCGGGGCCTTCGACGAGATGGGGGGCATCTGCGAGGAGTGGGTGGAGGGCAAGGACAAGTGCAGCCCGTCGATCCAGTGCCGGGTGAGCCCGGATCGGCGGCCGGTGATCATCTCCACCCACGACCAGATCCTGGGTGGCCCGTCGGGCCAGATCTTCCTGGGCTGCCGTTTCCCGGCCGACCCCGAGTACCGGATCCTGGTGCAGGACATGGGCGAGCGGGTCGCGGAGGTGCTGGCGGACCACGGGGTCCTGGGGCGCTTCGGCATCGACTTCGTGGTCGCCCGTCAGGCGGACGGCTGGAAGGCCTACGCCATCGAGATCAACCTGCGCAAGGGGGGCACCACCCACCCCTACCAGATGCTGCGCTTCCTCACCCGCGGCACCTACGACATGGGCCACGGGCTGTTCCGCTCCACGTCGGGCAAGCTCAAGTACTACCGGGCCACCGACAACCTGGTCTCACCGCGCTACCAGGGATTGCTCCCCGACGACCTGATCGACATCGCGGTGTTCAACGGGCTGCACTTCAATCCGCTGGAGGAGGAGGGGGTCACCTTCCACCTCATCGGGACCCTGTCCCAGTTCGGCAAGGTGGGTATGACCTGCATCGCCAACTCCTACGAGCGGGCGGACGCGCTGTACGAGGAGGCCTGCCGGATCCTGGAAGGCGAGACGATCCGGGCGATGCACAGTCCCTATTAGGCGCCTGAAACCGTCTTTCCGATCAGCCCAGCACCTTCAACTCGATGTTCTTGGTCTCGAAGTCGTCGATCTTGCGGAACAACGCCAGCATGTCCCCGGGCTCCACGTCCGGCGCACCGTCGTCGCGCTCGAAGGCCACCAGCAGAAGGTTGTCGAAACGGGTGCGGGGCTCCACCGAAAATCCGTTGTGGGACAGGGCCAGGCAGATCTTGCTCTGCTGGCTGACGGTGCCCTCGGGGGGTCTGAGGATGACGACTCCTCTGCGCATGGGGGACCTCTCTCTCCGGTTGGGACGCGTCTTGTACCACCGTCGACCCGGGATCGTCCACGGGGAGCTGCGCGGTTGACAGGCGCGGAGCGCCGGTCCACCTTCGGCCCATGACCGAAGACGGCATGGAACTGCTGGGCCGCATCGGGGGGCGGGTGGAGGCCGAGCTGGGGCGCTTCCTGGACGGGGCGGGGGAGCATGTGCCCTCCCACGATCCCAAGGGTGGCCTCCTCCTGGAGGCGGTGAGCGACCTGACCTTGCGCGGCGGCAAGCGGCTGCGTCCGGCGCTGGCCTACCTGGCGGCGGTCTCCCTGCGGCCCGAGGTGGAGGTCCCGGGGCTGGTGGGCGCCTGCGCGTCCCTGGAGCTGCTGCAGAGCTACCTGCTGATCCACGACGACATCATGGACGACGACGACGTGCGCCGGGGGGGACCGACGATCCACCGGATGCTGGCCGGGCCCGGGGAAGACGCCGCGGCGCGGCAGCGGGGGCGGGACCTGGCGATCCTGGCGGGCGACCTGGCCTGCGTCGCCGCGCGCCTGATGCTGCAGGACTCGGGTACGCCGCGACTCGGGGAGGCGCAGCGGGTGCTGGCGCGCATGGAGTGGGAGGTGATCCACGGGCAGCTGCTCGACGTCAGCGGTTCGCCGGACGTGGCCGCCATGCACGATCTGAAGACCGGCTCGTATACCACCCGCGGGCCGGTGCGGTTTGGCGCGGCCCTGGCCGGAGCGAGCGACGCCCAGGTGGAGGTGCTGGGGGCCTACGCCCACCCCCTGGGGCTGGCCTTCCAGCTGCGGGACGACCTGCTGGACGTGACCGGCGACCCGGCGAAGACCGGCAAGCCGGTGGGCACCGATCTGCGGGAGGGACGGGTGTCCGCGGTGATCCGCGAGGCGCTGTCCCGGGCCGACGACGTGCAGCGGGCTCGTCTCGAGGCCGCATGGGGGAGGGGGAGCGATCTCCCGGACCGCGATCTGGCCGAGGCCCTGGACGTGCTGCGGGCGACCGGGGCGGTGGAGGCCTGCGCGGGACGGGTCAGGAGCCTGACCGACAGCGCCGCGTCGGTGCTCGACTCCGCACCCCTGCGAGCCGAGGGGCGGGACGGGCTGGTGGCCATCGCGGCGGCCCTGGCGGCCCGGGCCACCTGAGTCCACGGCCTCACATTCCAGCGTCGGTCTCCCCCACGATCTCGGACACGAACACCAGCTGGTACCCCTCCTTGCGCCGGTCCTCGACGAAGCGGAACAGTCGCGCCGCGTCCCCGGGGCCCAGCTCGACCGTGAGCTGGGCCGCCCCCCGGAGCACGGCCAGGTTGCGCTGGCGCTGCAGGTCCCGCTGGGCCCCGGCGCCGTCGATCCCGGCGCCGAGGGCCGCGGTGGCGGAGGAGGCGGACACGGCGGCCCGCCGGGCCTCCTGTAGCGCGACCCCCTCCGGGTACAGGGCGTCGTCCAGCAGGTACAGCCCCCCGTCCGCGAGCGCGCCGGCCAGGCTCCCCATCCGGTCGGCGTCGCGGGCGGCAGGGGAGCGGGAGCTGGCCAGGACGCCGGAGGCGAAGGGCACCGCCTCGATGTCCTCGGTCAGGCGCTCGCGGAAGGCGGTCGACTCGGTCAGCGTGCCCAGGGGATCGGGCTGGGACAGCCCGGGATCGGTGGCCGCTGCCGACTCCACGCCCAGGTCCAGGTGGGCGACCACCTCCTTGCTGGCCCGCGCCGCGTCGTCGGCGTAGCGCAGCGAGTGGCTGTGGTAGGGCTGGACCGCCACGGTCAGTGGCGTCTCCAGCTCCAGCACCCGCTCCACCTCCGCGGAGCGGGGCCCGACCCCCTTGACCACCACCGCCAGGCGCGGCGGCGCCTCGGGATCGATCTGGGGATCCGGCGCGAGGGGCAAGCGGATCAGCAGGCGCGACACGGGCACCTTGCCCGCGTACACCCGCAGGGAGTAGGTGAGCTCGTCGGGGCGGGTCAGGAAGGCCTCCACCCCCTCGGGCCAGTGGGCGAAGGCGGCGCGGATCGCCCCGTCGGTGACACCCTCCGGCAGATCCAAGGTCGACCGGGTGTAGGTCCAGCCGAAGCCGTCCCGCTCGCGGGACTCCTCCTCGGTGGTGACGATCTGCTCCGGTACGACCCCCAGCCGCCCCAGACCCGTGGCGACGGACTCGTTGACCCCGTCGATGGTCGTGGCCAGATCGGCCGCGGTCTCGGGCAGCTCCTCCTCGGACTCGGGAGCGGGGAAGGCGTGGCGCCAGACCCAGGGCACGGCAAAGACCCCCGCCGCGATCAGCAGGATCGCCACCGTCGCCAGTCGCAGGGTCTGCTTCACGGCCGTCGCCTAGGAGGGATCCGTCAGCAGGGTGCGCACGGCAGCCTTCATCTGGGGATCGCGCCGCACCCACTCGGGCATGGTGCTCCAGTCCGGCTCCTCGCCCTCAGGTGGGTCGTCGTCGGCGTCAGCCCAGGAGACCGCCAGATCCGGGTCGATGCCGGTGCCGTGGATCGAGCGGTCGTCGGGGGTGTAGTAGCGGGCGATGGTCAGCTTGAGCGCCGAGCCGTCGGTGAACTCGTAGGTGGTCTGGACCGAGCCCTTTCCGAAGCTGTTGGTCCCCACGATCGTCGCCCGTTCGTGGTCTTGCAGCGCCCCCGCGACGATCTCGGCGGCGCTGGCCGTCCCGTGGTCCTGCAGCACCACCAGGGGGAGGCCGGTGCGCGTGCCCGGGGCGTGGGCCACCTCGCTGGTCTCTTCCACGAAGCGCCCGCGGGTGGTCACGATGGTGCCCTCGTCGAGGAAGATGTCGGCCACGACCACCGCCTCGTCGAGGAAACCGCCGGGGTTGGATCGCAGATCCAGTACCAGTCCCTGGAGGGGCAGGTCCTTGTCCTCGAGGGCGACCAGCCCGCGGCGGACCTCCCGGCCGGTGTTCTCCTGGAACTGGAAGATCCGCAGCCAGCCCAGGCCGTCGGGGAGCCGCTCGAACTCCACGCTGGGGGTGCGGATCCGGTCCCGGGCCACCTCGAACTCCAGGGAGCCGTCCTCCCCGTCACGCTGCAGCGTGAGCATCACGGTGGTCCCCCGGCGGCCCTTGATCTCGGCCATCAGCTCTTCGCGGTTCTCCTCGTCCAGCGCCTTGCCGTCCACGCCGACGATGCGGTCGCCCACGAGGATGCCCGCGCGCTCCGCGGGGGACCGGTCGAAGACCTTGTCCACCACCATCCCCCCCGCTTCGGGCCGGGTGAGGATCCCGACGCCGTAGTACTGGCCCACGGTGTTGTCGCGGAATTCGCGGTACTCGTCCGGGCTCATGTAGGTGCTCGGGGCATCGAGGCCGGCGGTCATGCCCTCGATGGCGTCGTACACCAGGCCGGCGGAGTCCACGTCGTCCACGTAGTGTTTCTGGATGAAGTACAGCGCGTCGTAGAACGACTCGAGGGGCTGGTACTCGTCGCGGGCCTTCTCCCGGGCCCCCGCGGGCCGTGGGCCCGGGAGCAGGGACAGGGTGAGGAGGAGGCCGACCAGTCGTGCGGTCCATGGGGTCATCGAGGTTCACTCCCAGCGAGGGCAGCCGTAGTGTAACAACGATTCCGGGTCGGGGACGTTCCGGAGGAGACCGGTGCGAGCGGTCAGGTTGCCTCCCGGTCCGTCCGCTGCGATCATGCCGGTTCGGGGATGCACCATCGTCACCGGGGGGTAGGGAGAAGATGGAGAACCTCGCTCCCGAGACGATCGTGGTCAGCCTGGCCACCGCCGACGAGGCGATCGTCTGCCGTCGCGACCAGCTCCGCCTGCGCAGGTTCAGCCTGCCGCAGGCCGCGGTGCCCTTCGGCCAGCCGGTGCGACTCCGGCTGGAAATGCCGTTCTGCCGCCGCCGCTTCGATCTGCACGGCACGGTGATCTCGAGCACGACCTCGGGCACCGACCTGGACCTCGATCCGATCCCCGGCGAGCTCGAGCTGCTCATCGATCACCTGGAGCGCTCCCAGCTCAATGGCGGAGGACTGCAGTTTCGCGATCTCGAGGAGGAGGACGAGTCGTCCACCAGCATCGAGATCCAGATCGAGGAGTCCGACGGTGGCCTGGAGTTCACCGACGCCGAGGACAGCGGGTACTGGGCGAGCCTGATCACCCAGTCGGACGCCGACGTGGGTGGTGCCCTGGACGCCCCCGGACTCCTGTCTCTGGCCGAGCTGTGCCAGGAGGGAGGCCCCACCGGTGTGCTCCGGATCCAGCGGTCCGATGGCGTCGCGGTCGGGTACGTCCAGCGGGGCGTGCCCCTGCTGTTCCTGGCCGAACCGCCCCCCGACGAGGGCAACCTGGATCTCGCCCTCATCGGGAGCCCGGACATCGACCTGAACGTGTTCGGAGACGCCATCGAGCGCCAGGAGGTGTCGGGAGATCCCCTGGCGGTGATCCTGCTGGAGATGCGGGCCATCCCGCGCGACGCGCTGCTGGAGCTGGCCCGCCAGGAGGCCAGGATGCTGCTGAAGACCGTGGGCCCCGACCCCGGCGGAAGGTTCAGCTTCTGGGCGGCCGAGGTGCCCATGGCCAGTGACGGGGTGACCGTCGACGTCGGCGCCATGCTGCTGGCCGCGGGGCTCTTGCTCGATGGGGGATGAGGGATGGACAGCTTCAGCCTTCAGGATCTGCTCAGGGACCTGGTTCAGCGGGGGGGATCGGACCTTCACCTGAAGGTGGGCAGCCCGCCGACCTTCCGGGTCAACGGTGAGCTGCGGGCCCACGACTCGCCACGTCTGATGCCCGAGGATATCCAGCGGCTGATCAAACCCTCGATGAACGAGAAGCAGATCGCCGAGCTGGCCCAGGACCGGGATCTGGACTACGCCATCAGCCTGTCCGGGGTCGCCCGCTTCCGGGCCTCGGTGTTCTTTCAGCGGGGAACGGTCGTCGGCGTGTTTCGCGCCGTGCCCTTCGACGTGCCCCGGCTGGAGAACCTGACCCTGCCCGCCGCCTGTGTCGATCTGGCCCTGCGCAAGTCGGGGCTGACCCTGGTCACCGGCGCCACGGGGTCGGGCAAGAGCACCACCCTGGCGGCGATGGTCGACCACATCAACCGCAACCGGCGGGTCCACATCCTCACGCTGGAGGATCCCATCGAGTTCGTCCACCGGGACCGCACGGCCATCGTCAACCAGCGCCAGGTGGGTGCGGACGTGGCCACGTTCTCGGGCGGGGTGATCCGGGCGCTGCGCCACGACCCCGACGTGATCCTGATCGGCGAGATGCGGGACCTGGAGACCATCGAGGCCGCGCTGACCGCCGCGGAGACCGGACACCTGGTGCTGGCGACCCTGCACACGTCCAGCGCCGCCCAGACCGTGGACCGCATCCTCGACGTCTTCCCGGCTGACAAGCAGGCCCAGGTACGGCTCCAGCTCTCCTCGACGCTTCAGGGGATCCTGTCCCAGCACCTGTTGCCGGGGATCGGGGGCGGCAGGAAGGCGGCCGTGGAGGTGCTGGTGGCGACCCGGGGGATCCGGGCGATGATCCGGGAGGGCAAGACCCACCAGATCACCTCGGCGCTGCAGTCCGGAGGCCGCAAGGGCATGCAGACCATGGCCATGGCCGTCCAGGCGCTGGTGCAGGCGGGCGAGGTCGACACCGCGGTGGCGGAGCAGTACCTGCCGGATCCCGCAGGGGTTTGATCCCCGATCACCCCATCCGTGCCGTAGGATCGCGGCATGCGATGTTTGCTCTTCGGTCTCCTTCCCCTGTTGCTCCTGGGCTGCGCGACCCGCGCGGTCATCACCCCCGGAGACGACGACACCGGCACCGGTGACGACGACGTCTCCACGGACGACGACGTGGGAGACGACGACGTGGGGGACGACGACACCGGAGACGACGACACCGGTGACGACGACGTGGGTGACGACGACACGGAGGACGACGACACCGGGGACGACGACACCGATGTGGAGCCCGCCGACGTGCTCGTGGACTCCCTGGACCTCCAGGACTACAGCGACAGCATCGAGACGCTGGCGTCCTACGGCGACCGCACCCAGGGCTCGGCGAGCTACGGAGACGCCGAGGCATGGGTCGAGTCGGAGCTCGAGGCCATGGGCTACGAGGTCGAGCGGCACGGGTTCGTGTACAACGGCACCGCCCGGGACAATCTCTACGTCACCAAGGTCGGGACCCTGCACCCGGACTCGATGGTCATCGTCGGCGCCCACCTGGACGGGCGTGGCGGTGGCGGGGCGGCGGACGACGACGGCTCCGGAGTCTCGCTGGTGATGGAGGCAGCGGGGGTGTTCGCCCCCGCCGAGGTGACCGTGGAGACCTCCGTCCGCTTCGTGTTGTGGAACTGCGAGGAGACCGGCCTGAACGGGAGCTCGGCCTACGTGGCCGACCGGGCCGCCCTCCAGGGGATCGAGGATCCCGAGGGCTCGGGCGAGTACCCCGAGCCCACCTGGCTCGCGATGATCCAGGCGGACATGATCCTCTTCGACCACGGCCTGCCCCCCGGCCCCGACCAGGCCCCCGACGCGGACATCGACGTGGAGTACACCGCCTCGGCGACCCACGCCGCGGACGCCCAGCAGCTGGCCCAGGCCCTGGTCGACGGCTGCGCCGATCACTGCGGCGACTACCCGGCGGAGATCGGCCCCGACATGTGCTGCACCGACTCCTACCCCTTCCGCAACCACACCGCGGCGGTCAGCATCCGCGAGAACCGCCGCCTGGACGAGATCGGCGCCGGCGCCAACCCCCACTGGCACCAACCCACCGACGTGATCGAGACGTACTCCGAGGACGATTTCCGGCTGGGGTTCAACGCGACCCGGATGGTGGTGGGGACCGTGGCGGAGATGGTCGGGGCGTCCGTGGGCGAGTGAGTGCCACGCGCTCCGGGCCAGCACTCATCTCCCCCGTCGTCGTCGCTCCGCAGCGGTTTGTCCCGGCGGCCCGGCCCGCGACTTGCACCGACTTCGCGTCCGAGCCGGAGGGAGGAGGAGTAACCCATGAGATCGACGCGTGGCCGATGTTGCAGCCTGGTGCTCGCCCTTGCGACGATGCCCCTGTGCGGGTTCGTGTGCGTGGACTACTACAGCGAGATCACCGATGGGGCGGTGGTGGGGGATGTGGCCCTGGACGAGGACGCACCGGCGCTCGCGATCTCGGGGACCATCGAGACCTCGGAGCTGGAGGGAACGACCTTCCAGTACTGCGAGCTGTGGGTGGAAGCGTCGCTGTCCAACGGGGCCGACGAGTCGGGGTACCTGGAGATCTGGAAGCTCGACGCGCCGTTCGGAGCGACCACCGAGCTCCACGAGTCGCTGCGCTTCGGCGAGGCGGCGATTCCGGGGCGGATCGGCGACGATCCGGGGACGCTGGAGACGTTCTGGTTCGCGTACGACTACCCGGTCGTCGAGGACGCCGCCGGGGAGTTTCATCTGGTGCTGACCCTCGCGGGGAACGCCGAGGTCTCGGGCGAACTGTCGGTGGTGGGATCGCTGTGTAGCTTCGCCGAGAACCCCGGGGACGCGACGATCTCGGTGGAGGTGCAGCCATGAGGGCCGCAGCCACGGGCCTGCTGATCCTCGCGGTCGTCGCCGGCTGCGACGGACGGCCGACCACGATCGACGAGTGCGACACCTTCGTCCTCGTGGACCTGGCGCTCCACGAGACCGCCGTCACCGCCAGTCAGCCCCACGCCGGCGAGGCCTTCGTCCTGCGATCGGACGCCCCCGGGTCCCATCTGGTGGAGCTGAGCCTGGACCTGGACGCGAGCAACCGCTCCGCCGACATCGACTGCGTGGCGGCAATCTACGTGGGCGATGCGGAGCCGGATCCCGACGCCCTCCCCGAACTCCCCCTCGGCGAGGCCCCGCCATCGACCGTCGAGGGCCTGGGAGAGCTCGCCGGCGCCCTCCACGTCCCCCGGGACTGGGGCGAGACCGACACGGCCACGGCCTACGTGGAGCAGCTCGCCAGCGGCCCCGATCCCATCGAGCTGTACGTGACCGTGGCCACCTGCGGCGAGGCCACCGTGGAGCTGACCCTGGAGTTCTGGGGGGACTACTGCCTGCTTCAAGAGGCCGACGAAGACGATCCCGAGAAGGTCGGCTTGGGCAGCTTCACGTCGGAGAAGATCTTCTGACCGGAGGGCCTACCCCCCGCTGATCATGTGGATCACCTTCACGTCCGCCCCCTCCGGGACGGGGGTGCGGTCGTAGGCCTTGCGGGTCACGACCGTACCGTTCACGTGGACGGCCAGCATCTTGAACACGAAGCGCCGGGCGACGAGCACGTCGCGGACGGTCATGCCCTCGTGCCAGGGGAGGGGGTCGCCGTTGACGGTGATGGTCGGTGCATCGGTCACGCGGGCAGTCTACCCCGGCTTTGCTCCGATGTCCGTCCCGGGAGCCCGTACCCGCGAAGGCCGCACTTGGTCTATGCTTCGGGACGAATCCGATCAGCGAGACGACGACCCCGAACCATGGAGGGCGGCCATGGCTCCCCGACCTACCCCGATCACGCGCGACCAGCTCATCCAGGACGACCTGGCCTGGCTGTTCGAACTCTCCTTCCTGGTGCACCTCACGCAGAAGGAACAGGACGAGGTTCTGAGCCTGCTCGAGATCCGGCGATTCCGGCCCGGGAGCTATCTGATCGAGATGGGCCAGGCGCCCAAGGGGGTGGACCTCATCGTGGGGGGCAAGTCCGTGGTCGAGATCCTGGACGACTCGGGGGCGCGGACCGCGGTCGCGACGCCGGGCCCGGGCCAGCTGCTGGGGGAGACGGCGGTGATCAACGGCGGCACGGCCTCGGCGTACGTCCAGGCCACGGGACACGTCACGGCGCTGCACTTCCCCGCGGACGCCTTCCGGGACTTCTACCGGCGCAGCGACAACTTCCACCGCTATGTCGACAACCTGATCGAGATGCGCGGTCGCTGGCCCGAGCTCATGGGCCTGCTGTCCCACAACCCCTTCCTGCGCACCCTGGGGCGCGAGGATCTGGGGCGGCTGTTGACGTCGTGCACCATCGTCCGCCCGGCCCGCGGCGAGAATGTGATCACCGCCGGCCAGCCCGGGGACGACGTGTTCATCGTCAACAAGGGCGAGCTGCAGGTGCTGGGGCCGCGCAAGGGCAAGCACCGTCGGCCGATCCTCAAGACCGTGGGCCACGGGGAGCTGACGGGGGAGGTGGCCCTGCTGATGCAGACCCCCCGCACCGCCGACGTGGTCGCGGGCAAGACCCGAGCCACCGAGCTGTTGCGCGTCGCCGGGGCGACCTTCGTGGAGGTGGTCAACCGCAACCCCATGGTGCGCCGCCAGTTCAGCACCTCGATGGCCTCGATGGGGCTCGACCTGGGGCCCAGCACGCGCCCCATGTCGGATCAGAGCGTGCCCTACGTGGCCGGCGTGGCCCCGGGGCTCGGTGCCACCACCCTGGCCTACGGCATGGCGGGGGCGCTGAAGGAGGCGGTGGCGCTGACGGTGGTGGACCTGGACGGCGAGCAGATGGCGAAGCGCCTCGGCTTCGAGGTGAAGGGCACCAAGGTCCGCAGCATCCCGGTGAACGAGGCGCGGGTCCCCGACGACTGGGGATTCCGGGTGATCTGGCCCAAGAAGCGCGCCAGCGCACCGAAGCTGGTGGACGCCCTGAGGGAGGATCCCTCCCGCGAGAAGGGCAACAAGTACGCCCTGTTCACCGGAGCGGTCACCGACGAACCGTCCCGGGAGACCATGCGCCGGGCCAACGACATCGTCTACCTGCGCTACGGTGACCAGGATCTGGCGGACCTGCCGATCCGCGACGGCCAGCACCTGTTCCAGGCGGTCCGGTTGAAGGACGAGGTGCCCCTCCCCATCGCCACCAACCGCAAGACGGCCCGCGTGCCCGACGACGCCGATGCGGCCGCGGCATTCTGGAGCCGCGGCGACCTGCAGAGCATCAGCGGGGAGGGGACGCGCCTCGGTCGAGCCTGCGCGCGGACCGTGCGCCTCCTGCGCGGGCGCAGCGTGGGCATCGCCCTGGGCGGCGGCGGTGCGTTCGGGTACGCCCACATCGGGCTGATCCGGGTGATGCGCGAGGAGGGCATCCCCATCGACTTCGTCAGCGGGACCTCGATGGGTTCGCTGGTGGGGGCCCAGTACGTGGCCGCCGACCTGGAGGGGCTGGACCTCCTCGTCAGCAAGGGCCGGCAGATGGTGGCCCTGACCTTCGGGAGCCTGGTCATGCCCGCGCTGTGCGGCAAGTACATCGACCGGCTCAACGACAAGACGCTGATGTGCCAGACCGAGGTGCCCTTCTACCCGGTCTCGCTGAACCTGATGACCGGCCGCGAGTACGTGCTACCCCGGGGCACCCTGGGTGACGCGGTGCACTCGGCGTCCTGCCTGCCCGGGATCTTCCCGGCCTGGCGGGTGAGCCAGTCCACCCGCCTGGTGGACGGCGGCATGATCAACAACGTCCCGGTCTCCACCCTGTTCGACGTGGGCGCCGACTTCATCGTCGGATCCAACATCGTGCCGCCCAACCCCGAGGGTTCGAGCGTGCCCCTGGGCAACCGCCCCATCGCCCACAAGACCAAGCTGTTCGGCGTGCTCGAGCGGGTGGACGACCTGATGCGCTCGGTGACCGGGATGATGTCCCAGAACGGCCGGGACCGGGCGGTGCAGGCGGACTTCCTGTTCGACCTGCAGCTCGAGGGCTTCGAGGCCCACGACTTCCACAAGGGCGCCGAGATCTCCCGCGCCGGCTACCAGCAGGCGCGGCTGATGCGCGACGACATCAAGTACGCGTACGACAACGACCTGTCGATCCGGTTCTGAGCCGGTTCGGAGCCGCGACTGGACCACCCCGACCGCGGATCCGAAACCGGGCCCCCGACCTGGCACCGACCTTGCTCTGGACCTCTGGCACGACTGGAGGGACGGCATGCATTCAGCCACCGCTGGAACGATGCTCGCGGCGCTCATCGCCATCTTGCTGGGTTCCGGCTCCGCCCTGGCGGCGCCAGCGGGAGAGGCCGAACCCGGGGAGCCGGACACCCTCGCCGCCGAGGCGGCCACCTCGACGCCCTCCCTGGCTTCTCGCCAGACGGTGACCTGGTTCGGCGGGTACGGGGGCACCGGGATGCGGCCGCATGGGTTCCAGCCGGTGGGCGGCGTCACCATCGGGCGGCACAAGCAGAAGGGGGGCGGGTACTCCGCCGGCGAGGTGACCCTGGGGATCAATCCCGCCGTCCCCGGGATCTGGGCCGTGTTGCCGTTCTACCTGCCCGCGGTCGCGTTCCATGTGGGTGGGTGTTCCCGGGCCGATCCGTTGCGGGTGTTCGCCGGCTTCCGCGGCGAGTTCTCGCTGGGGGCGCTGCTCTCGGGCGACGTGGTGATGCCGGTGCCGTCCCCGGTGGTCAGACTCGGTCTCAGCACGGGCTTCATGATCATGCCCCGAGGCGCCGGGGGCCGAGGCAAGGGGAAGGCCGGCTTCCGGCTCGCGCTCGAACCCGGCGCGCTGGTGTCGCCGCTCGGCTACCCGTACGTCGGGTTCGCGATGGACTTGAAGGTGGCCGCGGTCTTCTGATTCGACCTCGGGATCCGCCATGCCTGTTCGCTACGGGAATCCGGGAATCCGGGGACGGAGCTTGATCATTGATCATTCGCGTTCTTCTATTCCTCCGGATCATCGGCCGGTTCGGGGGGCTCCGCGCCGAAGGCCACCCAGTGGTTGTCCGTCTCGCCAGTTGCGCGATCGATGGTAAAGGACTCCGCCGACTCGCCACCCCGCTGTCCCTCTTCGACCCGCAGTTCACCACCGTCCAACTCGATCCTCACCCACCCGCCGGTGCCGACGTGCCCCTCGAGCCCCCCTTGCGCGGACAGGGCTCGATCCAGCTGCTCGACGTCCCGGGGACCGAGCCATACGAGCGGATCGACCTTCGGGACCTTCAAGCGTTGAACGCCGGCGATCTTCTGCGTCCCGAGACTCACGGTGAGGATCAGCGGATCGTCCACGTACGCGTCGGGGGGGCGGAGGTAGATGACGGCGTCGTCGCCCCGGCGCCGCGTCTGCATGCTGCCCTCCCGGGCCAATCCAGTGAGCCCCTGCGACAGGTCGAGCCGGCCCACCTCCCCGGCCACACGCAGCCCCACGACCCATGCCACCCCCGCATCGCGCAGGGCCCGGTCGACGGTCGCCTGCTGGGCGGCGGACAGGGATGGGCCATCAGGCACCGTGGTGACCCCGCCCTCAAGCCGACCCCCGGGATGAAGCGTCACCTCGGACCGGATCCCCGACGAGCCGCGGGCGAGCAGGTGGAGCCGATAGCCCCCCTCGGGGGTCTCGGCTACGGTGACCTCGTACCCCCGCTCGAGCTCGTCGAGGGTCCAGGCCTCGCCGTGGGGCGCGAGTTCGCGGCCGATGGCCTCACGCTGCGCCTGTGTGGGCACGACCGGGACGACTGGGATGTCGCCGCCGGCCCCGCCCGGGCCTCGACACGAACAGAGCAACGGAATCCAGAGCAACGCAAAGACCCGAGATCCGAGGTTGCGTCTTACCATCCGTCCACGATACCAGCCGCGACCACCGCGAACGGTAGGAGAGCAACCACGGAACTCGCTCCAGCCCCCTGGGAACCAGGGACGGTCCCCCGACGGTCGAGGCACCTATGCCAGGAAGAGCACGAGCGGCTGAAGGCGTTGGGGTACGTCAAATAGGTCTGCGAGAGCGCAGGGTCCGGTCACTTCCGGCCACGTGACCGACCTCCACGCGACCCCATGCCGCGTCTGCGCAGTATCACCCCACCTCCCAAGGCCAGCGTCCCGAACACCGCGGATCCGGCCCAGAGTGTCGCCTGGCGTCGCCGGGCCATGGACCAGGCCATCTCCACCGGCGTGGGCGGGGGGAAGAAGGCGCTCGCGCCGCGGTGTTCGAATCCGTCTCCGGTCTCCAGGTGGCCGAGCGCGTAGGCGGACAGATCGGGCCGGAGGGCGGGACCCGCCCGGATCGGGGGAGGATCGGGCTGCCCCGCCGTGACCCAGCGTCGGCAGGCGCTGTCCTCGTTCTCCACCCATTCCTGCTCCACCTCGACGAGGACCCCGTCGCAGTGGGATGCGAGCTGGTGGAGAACCGAGGACGCGAACGCCCGGCTGTCGGGATCCGGGTCCCGGCGGGCGGTCTCCCGCAGGTCCTGCAGGAAGGGCAACCAGAGGCGTGCGCGGCTTCGCTCCTGCTGCGGTGAATCGCCAGCGCCCAATCCACCGGCCGGGCCCGACCGCGCGAATCGCAGAACGCGGTCGTGCACGGCCCATACGCGGCGCACGTCCCCGAGGTCGTACGGAGCGTCTCGCTCGTAGGCGGCGTCGACGGAGGCGACGGGGATCCACAGCTGAGCCCCGATCCTGCGGGATGGGTCCCTCTCCTCGGAGGCGATCCGGATCGCACCGTCCGTGCCCCGCGAGGCGGCGGCGTTGACACATACGGCGGTTCCCGCCGGGGCCCGGGGTAGTAGACGGATGTCGCCGGGCTCGGCCGCGCCCCGCGGGGACAGGGCCAGGTCCACCAGCTGGAACGCCTCGACCACCAAGTACTCACCCGCCCCGGCCTCTCCACCGAAGCAGGTGCCCTCGTCGCTCGCGGGAAGCGCACGGTCGGTTCGCTTCCACTCGACCAGCGGCAGGACGAAAGTCAACTCCACCAACGCCTCGCCGTCTTCGGGCGGTGCTATCTCGAGCACCCACCACTCCATCACGCGCGGACGCAGGTGCCCGTCCGGCAGATAGTGCCGGACCTCCGGAACCCGGGCTTGCCCGTCCACCATGGCGCTGAGGTCGGCCCAGGGGTAGCCGGACCACAGGCCGACCTCGGGCGGGGAACGGAGGAGCAGATCCCCATATTCGGCCGGTTCCTGGGACAGGAGCTTCACGACGGGTGGGGCGTCGGCGCTCTCGCCATCGGCGCCCCGGGATTCCGGCGCGACCTCGGGGGCCTGCGTCGCGGTCAAGGGAGCCAGAGTCGATGCGACCGGCACCGGCTCGACGGGGGCAGCCTCGATCAACGAGGCCAGCCCGAGCCCGACGCCATCGAGGGGCGCTACTCCGCTCTCCGGGGAAAGGAGGAGCGCGGGCGCGGATCGCGGCGCGCCGACGATCCAGGATCCGTCCGATTCCGGCGTGGGCTGGAGCGTCATCCGGACCGTGACGCGGGAAAGCGTCGGAGTCATCTCGACCTGGACCCCGTCCCTGGCCAGTGCGACTCCGCCGTCCGGATCCTCGGCGAGGGAGACTGGCGAGGCGACGAAGGCCCCCGGCGGAGGCGCGACGTCTCCCCGCGCGGCCGACACCCACGCGGCAGCGAGCAACAGCGCGATCCAGATCGTCGGAGACGTCGCCGACCGTCGTTCCATGCCTCGGCCCCCTTTGGGCGTAGAATACGCAACGCAGAGCAACCAACGGAAGGTCGCTCCGGACGACTCCTGGAGACGACGGCTGCCGTGCCAGGCGAAGTGCGGGCGAAGTGCCAACCGGGCGAAGTGCCAACCGAATCACAGACCGGATTCCAACAGGCGGAGAGCTCATCGTTCGGGTCTTGGTTCGGCTGACACCTCGGCGGGGCCGTCGCAGGCACCGTGGCGGGGGTCGCGTGATTTCACGCGAGTTTGCTGTGAAGAGGTTGGCACTCCACGCGGCACTCCACGCGGTGAAAAGGTTGGCACCCTAAGGGATCCCCACGAAATCATTAGTTATTTCAGGTTCTAGCGT
>CAZITQ010000080.1:0-38021 GCA_964542165.1 uncultured Rickettsiales bacterium | reverse complement strand
TCCCGGGCAACGCCGAGGTGCCCTACGACGGCATCGACAACGACTGCGACGGCGAGGAGCTGAGCGACGTGGACGGTGACGGCTTCGACGGAGGCGCGGAGGGTGAGGACTGCGACGACGAGGATCCCGAGGTCTACCCGGGGGTCGACGAGATCTGCGACGACGGCATCGACAACGACTGCGACGACCTGATCGACACCGACGACGAGGACGAGTGCCCCATGGGGGACGACGACGACGGTGACGACGACGACGACAGCGACGGCACCGGCGGCTGCGACTGCGAGAACAACCAGGGTCGCACGACCCCGGTGGCCCCGGTGGCCCTGGCGTTGCTGGGTCTGGCGGTGGTGCTACGTCGCCGTAGCTGAGTCCGGTCCCGCCCTACTCGCCTTCCCCGATCGCCTCCAGCCGCTCCAGCCTCGGCACCAGGACGATGTCCGTCCGACGGTTGGCGGCCTTGCCCTCGGCGGTCTCGTTGTCGGCCACCGGGCGGTGCTCGCCGAAGCCCACGGCGGCGACGTTCAGGGGATCGACCCCCTGCTCGACCAGCAGGGTGACCACGGTGGAGGCGCGGAGGGCGGAGAGCCCCCAGTTGTCCTTGTAGGAGGCGCCGGAGCGGACCGGCACGTTGTCGGTGTGGCCCTCGACGGAGATGGAGCGGTCGGTGACTCCGGCCAGGACGCCGGCCACCTTGGTCAGCGCCTCGACGCCCTCGGCCACGACCTGGGTCGAGCCCGAGTCGAAGAGGATCGCGTTGGACATCCCGACGGTGAGCTTGCCCTGCAGCTCGGTGATGGTGATCTGGCCGGCCTCGATCTCGGCCTGCAGGCCGTCGACCAGGGCGTCGTACTCCGACGTCTTCTGCTCCAGCTCGGCCTTCTCGGCCTCCAGCTCGGCCTTCTCCCTGGCCAGCCGGGCGGCCTCGTCCTCCAGGTTCGCGATCCGGTCGGCCGCATCGGCGGCCTGGCGCTCGGCCTCGGACGCGCTCTCCTGCAGCTCGGAGAGCATCTTCTCCAGGGCGGCCTTCTTCTCCCGCTCCCGCGAGCCCCGGGCGCTCATGTCCGACACCTGCTCCTGCAGGGTCGCCAGCCGGGAGCGCAGGGCCTCTTCGTGCTCCTTGAGCTGGCCCACCAGCGCCTCGAAGGTGTCCGCCCGGGCCTTCTCGGCCGCGGCCATCGACTCGGCGTTCTCCAGCTCGACGCCCAGGGCGTCCAGTGCGGCCTGGATCTGGTCCCGGTCGGCGGTCAGCAGGTCGTTGGCGGTCAGGGCCGCGTCGTACTTCTTCTGGGGTACGCAGCCCCCCAGGACGGCCAGCGCGGCGATCAGGCAACCGATCCCCAGCATCGATTCACGCATCGTGATCCTCCTCCTCGGCGAACGAGCGCTGGAACAGCTCGCGGATCGCGTTGCGTCCCCGCTCGTCCAGGTGCTTGGTCCCCGTGCCACAGAACCGCGCCGACCCGATGGCCGGGGGCTCCGCCGCCTCGCCCCAACGCTCCCCGTCCCAGCTGAACCAGGCGGCCGTGGGCTGGTCGAACACGTGGACCGGCTTGCCCCACAGCCTGGCCAGCTCCACGGCCCAGCCCGTGCCGCCTCGCACGGTCCCGTCCGCCTGGATTGCGCCCACGGCGAAGACCTCCCGGGCGTCGGTCACCTGGTGCCACAGGGTCTGCAGCAGCTTCTGGAACCGGCGGCTCGTGTCGTAGGTGCGGTTCATGCGCTTGGTGAGCCACGTGCGGCTCACGTCGCCCCGTTGGAGCTCCTCGTCGTCGAGTTCGACCAGGCCGCGCCGCCGCTCCAGCGGCCGGCCGGCGAAGGACAGGGTCCGCTCATTCAGCCCCCAGCGCTCGGCGCACACGCCAAACTCGGACTCGGCTCCCGGGGCGCCGCCGGACACCAGGGTCACCCGGTCGGGATCCATGGAGCTGAATCGCTTCCTCGCCCGCCGCGCGCGCCGACCGAGTCTGGCCGTGACCACCTCGGCGCCCTCCCGGTCGCGGCCGTCGTGCAGGACTCGCAGGTCCACGTCGCCCCCGCTGGGCTCCAGGAAGATCCCGAGATCGATCAGATCGACGAAGGGTGCGCAGACGGGGGGCATCTCGTCCGGGTGCGCCCCCGTCACCTTCCGGCGCGTCCGCACGGCCATCCACAGACAGGCGTTGTGACCCTCGGCCGCGTCCCGCAGCGCCACCAGCTGCCGACGGACCGCCTCGGCGTCGGCGCTCCAGGGGAATCCCTCCACCAGGATCGCGTCCGGCTCGAATCCCATGCCCTCCCGGGCGGTCCGCAAGGAGCGATCGATGGGCTCGGCGCAGTCCAGGGAATCGGGCAGGGCCACCAGGAATCGCCGGCGGGCCAGCTCCGCTCCCCGCTGGGCCCGGCTCACGGGGTCGAGTCCCGCCGTCCGTCGGTCCAGCTGCAGGGAGTACGCGGTCTCCAGGGCGGTCAGCGAACCGCCCAGCCGCACGTGCAGGGTCGCCGCGCCCCGCTCCGCCCGATCCAGGGACAGTCGGACCAGGGCGCTGGTCTTGCCTACCCCCGCCCGGGCCATCACCACTCCCAGCTGTCCGGGGGCGAGGGACAGCCCGCCGGAGGAGGGGGCTCCCGTGTCGTTCATGGTCATCCCCTCTTCGCCCCCTTCTGCCGCGCGTGCTCGGTCATCAGCTCCTCGGCCACGGACACGGGCACGGGCATGTAGCGCGCGAACTCCATGGTGAACTCGGCCTTGCCCTGGGTCGCCGAGCGCAGGGTGCCCGCGTAGCCGAACATCTCGGCCAGGGGCACCTCGGACTCGATCCGGGCGCCGCCGTTCTCCTCCTGGGAGCCGACGATGGTGCCCCGTCGCTGCATCAGCGAACTCATCACCGCCCCGGCGAACTCCGCCGGTCCCTCCACCGCCACCCGCATCACCGGTTCGAGGATCCGCACGTCCGCCCGCGGGCAGGCGTCTCGCCAGGCCCCCCGGGCGGCCTCCTGGAAGGCCATCTCCGACGAGTCCACCGAGTGGGCCTTGCCGTCGTCGATCACCACCCGCACACCGCTGATGGGGAACCCGATCCGCGGCCCCTGTCCCAGCAACGAGCGGAAACCCTTCTCCACCGACGGGATGAACTGCCGGGGGATGGCACCCCCCCGGATCCGGTCCACGAACTCGAAGTCCTGCTCATCCCCGGGCTCGATGTAGCCCGCCACCCGACCGTACTGCCCCGAGCCGCCGGTCTGCTTGCGGTGGGTGTAGTCGAAGTTGGCGCGCCGGGTCGGCGTCTCCCGGTACGCGACCTGGGGCGGCGAGGTGTCCACGGCCGCCTTGTACTCCCGGCGCATCCGCTCCAGGTAGACGTCCAGGTGCAGCTCGCCCATGCCACTGATCACGGTCTCGCCGGACTCCTGATCGACCCGGACCTGGAAGGTCGGGTCCTCCTTGGCGAAGCGGGCCAGGGCCTTGGAGAAGCCGGCCTCGGAGTTGCGATCGCGGGGTGCGACCGAAAGGGAGATCACCGGGTCGGGTACGTGCATCGCCGTCATCGACACCCGCTGGCTGCCGTCGGTGAAGGTGTCGCCGGAGCGGCAGTCGATGCCGAACAGGGCCACGATGTCGCCCGCGTCGGCCCGCCGGATCTCCTCCATCTCGTCCGCGTGCATCCGCACCAGCCGCCCCACCCGGTGCTTGCTGCCCGTGCGCACGTTGATCAGGGTGTCGTCGCGCCGCAGCTTGCCCTGGAACAGGCGCACGTAGGTCAGCTGGCCATAGCGGCCGTCCTCGAGCTTGAACGCCAGGGCGACGGTGGGCTCGTCGGAGGTGCCCAGCAACGGCACGGTGCCGCCCGCCAGGTCGTCGGCCGTGTGCACCCGGTCCCCCGGTCCCGGCAGGTAGTCGACCACCGCGTCCAGCAGGGGCTGAACGCCCTTGTTCTTGTAGGCCGAGCCCAGCAGCACCGGGGTGATCTGGTGGGCCAGGGTCGTCCTGCGGATCGCGTCGTGGATCTGCGGGGTCTCCAGCCGATCGTCGAGGATCGCCTCGGTGAGCTCGTCCGAGAACATCGACACCGCGTCGAGCATCTGCTCCCGGGCCGCCTCGGCCTCGGCCAGGCGGTCGTCGGGGATCGCTCCTTCGACCACGTCGATGCCGCCCTTGCCCTCGAAGCGCAGGGCCCTCATCTCCACCAGGTCGATCACGCCCTCGTGCTTCTCCTCGAGGCCGATGGGCAGCTGGAGCAGCACCGGGTTGAGCCGCAATCTGGATCGCAGTTGATCGCGCACGCGCAGGGGGTCCGCGCCCACCCGGTCGCACTTGTTGACAAACGCGATCCGCGGCACGCCGTAGCGCTGCATCTGCCGGTCCACGGTGTAGGACTGACTCTGGACACCCGCCACCGAGCACAGGACCAGCACCGCGCCGTCGAGCACCCGCAGGGCCCGCTCCACCTCCACGGTGAAGTCCACGTGCCCCGGCGTGTCGATGATGTTGACGTGGTGGTCCATCCAGCGGCACGACGTGGCCGCCGAGGCGATGGTGATCCCGCGCTCCCGCTCCAGATCCATGGAGTCCATGGTCGCGCCGACCCCGTCGCTGCCCCGAACCTCGTGCATCGCCCGGATGCGGCGCGTGTAGAACAGGATCCGCTCCGTCAGCGTCGTCTTGCCGCTGTCGATGTGAGCAGAGATCCCGATGTTCCTCAGCCGGTCTGCGCTGCGCGCCATCGTCTTCGTGCCTCGTCTTGGGGAGCGCGCATCTCTACGTGCTATCCGTGCCACGGTCAAGACGAATCGGCAGCCGGCCGTCGTTCTCAGGAGGCGGCGACCGGGTCGTGGTCCGCGGGTTCGAGCCGTACAATGATCCACCGGAGAGGCGGATCCCATGACCCACCGAGCCCCTTCGTTCGGGCACACGACGGCGCATCGGGTGGGCGGACTGCTGTTCGTCGCCGCTCTCCTGCTGGCGGGAAGCGATCCTGCCCACGCCCTCGACCGGGGGAGGAACCTCTCCGAGCACCTCCTCGAGTCCTGGAGCACCGACGACGGCCTGCCCCAGAGCACGGTTCGCGCCATCCAGCAGACCCGGGACGGCTACCTCTGGGTGGGGACGGCGGAGGGGCTCGCGCGCTTCGACGGAGTGCGCTTCGAGGTGTACGACGAGCGCAGCGTCGACGCCTTCGCCAACAGCTACGTGACCGCCCTGGTCGAGGACGAGGCGGGCGCCCTGTGGATCGGAACCCGGGAGGGGGGCGTCGTGCGCCTGGCCGAGGGCGAGTTCACCGGGTTCACCACCGAGCAGGGACTGCCGTCCGACCGGGTCCTCGGGATGACGGCCGTCCCCGGCGGGGGCGTCTGGATCGCGACCAGCGGCGGCGTCGCGCGTTCGCGCGGAGACGCGTTCGAGGCCGTCCCGGTGGATCTGGAGGGCGAGCGACCGAGCTGCCTCACGTCCGATGGGGCGGGGAGGGTGTGGGTGGGCTCCAAGGGGGGCGGCCTGGCCTCGTGCCAGGGTGGGCGGTGCTCCCGCAGCCACGCGCCCGGGGACCTGACGGGCGGCGATATCATGGCCATCCACGCAGGAACGGACGGCGTGACGTGGCTCGGTACCGAGCGGGGCGGACTCCTCCGCATGGACGGAGACACCGTGACGTCGGTCGGCGTCGCCGAGGGGCTGAACACCCTGTCGGTCTTCAGCCTGGCCGAGGATCGCCAGGGTACCCTCTGGGTGGGGACCATGGAGGGGGGCATCTGCCGGATCGTCGATGACCGGACGAGCTGCCTGACGCCCGAGGACGGGGCGCCCTTCGACACCGTCATGGCGCTGGAGGAGGACCTGGAAGGCAGCCTGTGGATCGGCACCCACGCGAGCGGTCTGGCCCGCATGAGGGACACCACCTTCCACGGGATCACCGCCCAGCAGGGGCTCTCCGACGGCGCCGCGTTCGCGATCCTGGACGGCCGGGAGGGGACCTGGATCGGCTCGTCCCGGGGACTGAACCGGGTGCGAGACGGGGCGGTGGTGCCCTTCGCCGGCCAGTCGGAGGTCGCCGGAGTCGCCTTTGGCGCGCTGCTCGAGGACGCTTCGGGTGACCTGTGGGCCGGGTCCGCCTCGCACGGGATCCTGCGGCTCCGCGGGGGCGAGTGGACCTTCCACCGCCCCTTCGGCTCCATCGGCGGGGTGCTGGTGTTCGCCATCGCCCAGGATCCCCGGGGTTCGGTGTGGTTCGGCACGAGGGCCGGGCTCGCACGCTTCGCCGACGGCGAGTTCGACCTCCCGGGGTCCGAGCTGGGCCTGCCCGATACGCCGGTCCTTTCCCTGCTCGTGGGCCGGGACGGCGCCCTCTGGCTGGGCACCAAGGGGCACGGGATCTACCGCCGCTCCGGCGGGCCCTTCGAACCGGTGGCCACCGGCGTCGACCTGGAAGAAGCCCAGAGGTCGGTGCTCTGCATGCTCGAGGACGGCGACGGGGCGCTCTGGGTCGGGACCCGGGGTGGACTGCTGCGGATCCGGGAGGGCGAGACCGCCGTGTTCACCGTGCGCGAGGGGCTCTTCGACGACCTGGTCTACGCGATCCTGGAAGACGACGAGGACCACCTCTGGATGAGCTGCAACCGGGGCATCTTCCGGGTGTCCAAGGCGCAGCTCGAGGAGGTCGCCCGCGGTGAGCGGCCCGACGTCGACGCCCTGGTCTTCGGAACCGCGGACGGGATGCCGTCGCGGGAGTGCAGCGGCGGTGCCCACCCGGCGGCGGCGCGCGATCGCGAGGGCCGGATGTGGTTCCCCACCGGCACCGCGGGGGTGGCCGTGGTCGATCCGGGGGACATCCGGACCAACCCCGTCCCGCCGCCGCTGGTCATCGAACGCGTCCTCGTCGATGGCGTCGTCGTGGAACACGAACGGGGCCTGGAGCTGAACCCGGGGGCGAAGCGGCTGGAGATCCACTACACCGCGCTCAGCTTCGTCAAGCCGGAGCGGACGCGGTTCGCCCACCACCTGGAGGGATTCGAGGAGGGCTGGGTGGACGCCGGATCCCAGCGGGTCGTGCAGTACACCAACCTCCCACCGGGGGAGTACCGGTTCCAGGTCCGGGCGTGCAACGCGGACGGGGTGTGGAACGAGGAGGGGACCGCCCTGTCCCTCGTCCGGCGCCCCCACCTCTACGAGACCCGGGCCTTCTACGGGGCCTGCGGTGTGGCGGTCCTCGCCGTGTTCGGCGCGATCTACGGCCTGCGGGTTCGCCAGCTGCGGCAGCGGCGGGCCGAGCTGGAGGAGGAGGTCGAGGCGCGCTCGCGAGAGCTGATCGAGGCCCAGGACCTGCTGGCGGAGGCTCGCCATCTCCCGATCCGCTTCGGGCCCTACCTCCTGGTCTCCGTCCTCGGCGAGGGCGGGATGGCGCGGGTGTACCGGGCCGTGCGCGAGGGGCCCATGGGATTCCGCAAGGAGGTCGCGCTCAAGCGCCTGCGCACCGACCTGACACGGGGCGACGACGAGCTCGTCCGCTCCATGGGCAACGAGGCGCGTCTGGGGGGGCAGCTGAGGCACCCCAACGTGGTGGACGTCTACGAGTTCGGCGTGGTGGGCGAGCAGGCCTACCTCGCCATGGAGTTCGTCCCGGGCTGGACCCTGGAGGACCTGCTGGCCGGCGCCCAGCTGCGCGGTGTGACGCTGCCCCACGGCGCGGCCCTGGACCTGATGATCCAGATCGCCGACGGACTCGCCCACGCCCACGACCTCCGGGATCCCGACGGGCAACCCTTGAACCTGGTCCACCGGGACCTCAAGCCCTCCAACGTCCTGATCTCCACCGCCGCCCAGGCCAAGATCGCCGACTTCGGCATCGCCCGCGGCGGTGAGATGCTGGGGCAGACGGTCACCGGCACGGTCAAGGGGACCCCGCGCTTCATGTCCCCCGAGCAGGTGGAAGACCCGCGCAACCTGGACCGCCGGTCGGACCTCTTCGCCTTCGGAGCGGTCCTCTACGAGGTCGTCACCGGCCACCGGCTGCTGCATGCGTCGGCCTTCGAGGCGCTGGTGTGGCAGCTCGTGTCCGGCAAATACAGATCGCGCCTGTCGCGCGTGGACCAAGCCCTCTCCGCCGCGAGACCCATCCTCGACCGCTGCCTGCACCGGGACCGGAACCAGCGCTACGGCGACGCGCGCGAGCTCGGAGACGACCTGCGCCGGCTCCGGGAGGAGATCGGTGATCCCCTGGGGTGCCGGGACCTGATCGACCTCCTCCGCGCCTGGTCCGAGGGCGATCCCAGGGATTTCGAACGCCTCCGGCGGCGCCTGCGGAAGCGGCGAACCGCGGGCTCCGGCTGGGAGGCCTTCCTGGGGAGACTCGACGCCGACCTCGACGGTCTCCCGGACCCCTTCGCCCGTCCGCTCGCCGATCCCCTGGACGAGGCGGCTCCGGACGCCGAGGCCGCCTCCGACACCCGGGGCAGCACGGTCATCTGGCGAGCGTGATCCCCGCCGCCGCCCCCCGGTGTTCAGTAAGCGCGTCATTCAAGGGGCAGGACATCGTCTACCGTGCACCCTGGAGGATTTGCCGATGCCCGTGGACCGCGATCATGTCTTCGCCGTCGTCCAGGAGTGTTTCGCCGAGGCCCTCGGCCTGGACGAGGACGAGGTGACGATGGACGCCACCGTCATCGACGACCTGGGGGCGGAGTCCCTGGACTTCCTGGACATCTCCTTCCGGCTGGAGGAGGCGTTCGAGATCAAGATCCCGCGCGGTGACATCCAGCGCAGTGCCGAGGAGGAGGCGGCCCAGGGGGGTGAGCCCTTCGAGATCGACGGCGTGCTCACCGCCCACGGCCTGGCGAAACTCCGCGAGGCCCTCCCCGAGGTCGCCGAGGATCGGTTCCGCGACGACCTCACCGTCCGCGAGATCCCCATGCTGTTCACCGTCGAGACCTTCGTGAACCTGGTGGTCCGGCTGCTGGAGGAGAAGGAGAACGCGCTGCGCAAGGCCGGCTGAGACCCTCACCCTGGCCGCAGATCAGGGCAACGGCAGCTCGTCCGGCCAGCCTCCCATCTCCGAGTCCGCCGTGCCCAACACGGCCCCGAACAGCCGGCTGACGCGGTCGGCGCGAGCGCGGATCGCGCGGCAGTGCTCCAACTCCTCGGGGGTGAATCCGCCGTCGCGGATCGTGCGTTCCCCCGCCTCCGGTTCCCTCGGGCGGACATCGATCCGGACCGGCGCCTCCCCGTCGAAGTACGTCCGCCGTTCGAAGAGCTCGTCGGCCTGGAAGTGGAACGCCAGGGTCGGCTGCAGCCCCTCGAACAGGTACTCCACCGCGTACTCCCGGGCGGCGATGTTGTACGCGACCACCGCCCTGCGCAGGTGGTAGCTGGGGTAGGTCTGCTCCTCGCTGTCGCGGTGCTCCACGTAAACGAAGGTGACGCGAGTGGTCTGGGGACCGGTGGCAGGGAGGTTCCGTTCGAACCGAACCGTGGTCTCGCAGGGCTCGCCGGCGCAGCCGGAGTCGAGCTGGTTCGCCTCGGTATACAGCTGGCGGATCTCGCCGATCCGGTCCTCGGTGTCCGCTGCCAAAGCGGGAGTGATGGTCAGCGCGACCAGGGACAACAGCATCGATTGGAGCCGCATCGTCGACCTCCCGAGGGGATGTTCGCAGAGTCCGGGTTCCACATCGAGTTCCCACCCCGCCACAAGTAGAATGCCCGGACCATGACCGAACTACCCAGAGGTGACATCCAGGGACTCGCGGACCAGGCGCTGGACAACCTGGTCCACCAGTTCGCCCGCCCCCTCGATTTCCTGCGGGAGCTGGTCCAGAACTCCATCGACGCCGGGACGCCGCGAGTCGAGGTCTGGACTCGCTTCGAACCGCCGGCGGACGGCGCGGAACAGGGGGTGCTCGAGATCCACGTCGACGACTTCGGCGAGGGCATGGACGAGCAGCTCATCGACACCCAGCTGACGCGGATGTTCTCGTCCACCAAGGAGGGGGACCTCACCAAGATCGGCAAGTTCGGGATCGGGTTCACCTCGATCTTCGCCATCGAGCCCGACGCGGTGCTGCTGCGCACCGGCCGCCACGGGGAGGCCTGGGAGCTGCTGTTCCACCCGGACCGGTCCTTCGACAAGGTCCGGTCCGAGGCCGCGCTGACCGGAACCAAGATCACCCTGTTCAAGCGCATGGCCCCGGCCGAGGTCGTCCCCTTCGTCCGCGAGTGCCGCTGGGTCCTGACCTACTGGTGCGAGCACTCGAACACGCCCGTGCTGTTCGGCGAGCGGGCCCCCGGGGAGTCCGCCGAAGGCGCGGAGCCGGTGGCAGCACCCGACGATCCCTTCGCGGCCTTCGCGAGCGCGGACGAGACCGGTGGCGAGTTCGAGCCGGTGACCCGCCCCCTGGGGATCGAGGCGGAGCTGACGGTGACCCTGGACGAGGACGGCGTGCAGGTGGTCATCGGCCTGGCCGATCAGCCCCACTACGGCTTCTACAACGGCGGCCTGACCCTGCTGTCGACCCAGAATGCCGACGCCCTGGGCGTGGCGGCCGAGGAGCTGTCGCACCTGGCGTTCAAGGTCAAGTACGACCACCTGGAGCACACCCTCACCCGCGACAACGTGCTGCAGGACGACGAGTTCCACAAGGCGATGGGGGTCCTGGGGCGGGCGGCCGCGCGGCTCCGGGCCGAGCTGGTGAAGCGGGCCGCGGAGGCCATCGAGGGCGGTGAGGACCCGGGCCGGTGGCACGCGTGGCTGGCCCGGGAGTGTCGGATCAACCAGCTGCACCGCTCCTTCGGGGGGTTCGACCGCCGCGTCCGCTTCGTCGACCGGCTCGGTGAGACGCTGAACCTGGTCCAGGTCGAACGGCAGGAGAATCGCCACGACGCGGTGCTGCTGGATCCGGGCGAGGGCCTGCTGGCCGAGGCCCTCGAGCGGGGCGGGAACCGCCTTGTGCGGGACGACCCTGCAACCCGCGACCTCCTCGATGCCTGTCGGAAGCGCCCGTTGCTGTGGTTCTGGGACCGGGGCCGCACCGTGGTGACGGCCGACGAGCTGTACCTGGTCCCAGGCACCTGGAAGATGGACCAGTTGTCCCCCCTCGAACGGACGCTCGCCGACGACACCGAGGAGCTGCTGCGGGCCGCCCTCGGAGGGCGGATCTCGGTGCGGGTGGGACACTTCGGTGGAGCGGACGCCGCCCGGGACCTGCCCCTGGTCCTGGACAGCCCGGACGAGGGCGGGGTCTGTCGCCGCGACGAGGAGATCTCGCTCTCCTGGCCCCTGATCCGCCGCCACACGCTGGTCCTGAACCAGCACCACGCGGTGTACGGGGCCCACCTGGCGGCCGCCGCCGACGACCCGGACCTGGGCGCCTTCGGCCTGGCTCAGGCGGTGCTCCACACCGCACGGGTCGAGGGAAAGCGGAGGCACCGCCGGCTGTTGGCCGAGGTGACCGAACGCCAGATGGCCCAGGCGGGCGACGGCGACGGATGGGGGGACCTGGTATGAGCCAGCTCGACGCCCTGCTGGAGCGCTCCCGGTCACCGGGGGCTTTCGTCGAACGCAAGAAGTTCTCCCTGTCCCGGGACAAGGCCATCGACAAGCTCCGCGAGTTCTCCCTGCGGGATCCGCGGCAGTACGTCCTGGAGCTGATCCAGTCGGCGGTGTTCTCCGGAGCCACGTACATCGCCGTGGACGCCACGGCGGAGAACGTCCTGGTGGCCTGGGTCGGCGGTCGGCCCTTCACCGAGAAGCAGCTCGGCTCGGTGTTCGACTACCTCTTCTTGGACCGGGGCGACCTGGAACACCGGGCGCTGATCCAGCTGGCCGTCTCCCTCAACGCCATGCTGCAGCGAAAACCGAAGACCCTGCGGGTCGAGAGCGGTGACGGCACCGCGGGCAACACGGTGCGGCTGGACATGGATCGCCGGGGGAACGGCACCCTCGGCGTGCCCGAGTCCTCCCTGGCCGGGACCTACGTGCTCGCCGAGTTCGGGGCCGACTGGTTCAGCCGGTTCTCCGGCGATCAACACACTCCCGAAGAGCGGTTGGTGGAGGAGCGTTGCCGGTTCTCGCCGGTGCCGATCCTGCTGAACGGACGTGCCCCCTTCGGCTACCGGGCCAGCCGCAAGCTCAGCATGCCCGCCTGCCCCCGCGAGGTGGCCTTCGACGACGGCGAGCGCTTCGGCGTGCTGGCCGCGCCGCCGGCCAGCGGCGTGTCCCGGGGGATCTCCCTGGTGGTCGGCGGGGTCTGGGTCACGAGCCTGGAGCTACCCGAGCTGGGGACCGTCCCCGGGCACGTCACTGGGCGCCGGGAACCGATCCCCCTCACCGGGGTGATCGCCGACGACCGCCTGCGAAAGACCGCCGACCACTCGGACATCGTCCGGGAGCGGCGCTTCGCCGAGATGCTCCACGCGGTGCAGCCCCACGCCACGGAGCTGCTCGGGGTCATGGTGGGCAAGACCTACAAGGCGCCGGCGCTGCCCAAGCTGGTGGGCGGTGTGAGCGTGGCCGAGCCCCTCCCCGACACCATCGAGCAGCTGGCGCCCCGCCCCGCCATCGGCCGCCGGAGTCTGGAACGGATCCCCGAAGGCAGCCCCGTGTTCCGGGTGCGGCCCGACGACGCGGCCGCGGTGGCCCCGGCCGCCGACCCCGCTCGATTCCCCTTCCCGGTGCTCCAGGTGACCGACAGCCAGGTCCCCTCTCTGGAGGAGTACGCGCCCCACCTGGCCGTGCACCGCCTCTCGGGACCCGAGGACGTGGACTTCGTGCGGCGGATGCTGGAGCGGCGCCAGCGGACCCGGGCGGTGCAGTTGCCGTACTCGGATCCGCGCAAGGACTTCCTGCGCGGCACCCTCCACCTGTCCCACCACGTGGACGGTCCGCCCCCGTTGCTGGGCGATCCCGCCGACGGCGACGTGCCACTGCTGGTCTCCGCGGGTGGCGTGAGCGTGAAGTGCGACCTGGCCCAGCTGGGGCTCCCGCGGGTGATGGCGCACCTGGAGCTGGAGCCGGGAGCCAAGCTCCTTCCCCAGGAGTCGGTGCCCGGTCTGGACGAGGCGGTGCTGGAGGGGGCGTGGCAGCTGCTGCCGGTGGACGAGGGCTCGTTCGGCGTCGCCGAGCGGGAACTGTTGCTGGCCCTGTTCGCGGCCCACGCCAGTCCCCACTTCGTCGACCGCGACGGGGAGACCGTCCTGGAGGTCGACCTGCCCGGCCGAGACGACGCGCGGATGCTGGGGCTCCGGCGTCTGCCCCTCGCCGAGCTGGACGACGGTTCGTCGCTGTGCTTCGACACCCTCGTGTCGCTCATGGGCACCGACTCCGCCGTGACGCTGAAACACCCGGACGACCTGACGAGGATGCTGGCCCTCGAGGAGCGGCTGGGTGTGGGACATCTGACCACCCACGACCTGTCCGCGGGGGCCATCTGCCTGGTCGGACGGAGGCGGACCACCTGGCTCCCGCCGTTGTCCGAACGGGGGGCGCTGGCGGATCTGCGACAGATCGTGTGGGCCGGCAACACCCTGCGCACGACCATCGAGGAGCCGGGCTGGCGCTACGTGGACCTCGGGATCCCGGGCATCGGCGCGGCGGTGCACGAGGACATGGAGGGGGAACCCGGAGAGTGGGCGAGCGGACTGGCCGAGCTCTACCGGCACCTCAGCGGCGCCCTGCGCAACGGGGTGTCGGTGGCCATGGCCGACCTCAATCTGCAGCACCCCCGGATCCGCGGGATGCTCCGCGTCACGACCCTGCGGCTGGCCGCCCGGCTGGATCGCCTGGAGGTGGACTCCCTGCTCCAGGCGCCGGACGGCACGTCGTTCACCAGCCTGGGGGAGTGGCGTCAGCAGCCCGGCTTCTCCGTCTGGGCGCGCCACGGACCGGCCGTGCTCGAGCGGAGCGTGTTGCTGATGGACCGGGACGAGCTGGCGGTCCTCCAGCTGGCCGGCGGTGACCTCCGGCTCCGGTTCGACGACCCCCCGGACCTGTGGGACTCCCTGGCGGACCCCCGAGCCGAGGGGTGGCTGATTCGCACCGAGGTCGGGATCCCCGGTCTGCGGGGCTGGCTGGGCCTGCGGGATCCCTTCGACGACACCACGGGTGTGTTCCTGCAGTCCGAGGGCGTTCGCATGGCGCTTCCGGAGGTCGACGCCCAGGTGCCGTGCCACGGGCTGATCCGCACCCTGGGTGGCCACGTGGAGCTCAGCCGGACCCAGAAGCACCTGCTGACCCTGGCCCGGACCCAGCTCTACCGGGAGGTGGAGGTGCTGGCGGACGACGAGGGGGAGGAGGCGGGGCAGCGGGAGCTGGCCGCCCGGTATCGAGAGGCGTTCACCCGGGGGATGACCCGCGAGCGGGAGACCGAGGCCACGCAGCGGAACCTCCAGCAGGTGTCGAGGGAGGTGACCCGCGAACTGGAACGCCGCCTGCTCGAGGCCAGCGGAGGCATGCTCGGCGACGAGGTGGTCCAGGTCTTCGTGGACGACGCGGACGACACCGATCCCCCGGTGACCGTGGATCAGCAGTTCAAGCTGCTGGCGCTGAACATCAACCGCAACCACCCCCTGGGCCGCCAGGCCCTGGCGGTGCCGGGGCGGGCCCGGGAGATGGTCGTCCTGGAGCTGGCCCGGCGGGCCGCGGTGTGGGGCGCCGAGACGGGCCGGCCCTTCGACCTGCTGGAGGCCCAGCGGATCCTCGTGGCGCAGCGGATGGGGGAGGGATAGTTCCCCGAGGCGGGGCTACTTGCGGAAGGTTCGCACCAGAGTCGCCGCGAGCCCGCACCCCCCCAGGCCGAGCACGGCGATCATCAGCGCGAACTCCGTGGTGTACATCGAGATCGAGATCCCCGACGCCAGCAGCGCCTGCTTCTGCTCCGCCGACGCCGCCCCGACCGCCTTGAAGGCCTGGATCAACCCCGACACGCTGCCGAGCATGCCCGTGAGCATGATCGCCCCCACCCCCGCCCACAGCAGGGGCGTGGCGTCGACCTTCTTGGCCAGGATGCACTGCACGATCACCGCCGCCATGTGCAAGAAGGCCAGCATCACGATGGCGTACATGAACGGCCCACCCTTGGTCATGAACTCGACGAAGAATCCCATGATCTCCCCTTTTCCTGTCCCGTCGTCCCCTGGGCGACCCGCGCCGCACCCGCGTCAGTACGTCGCCTCGCCGAACATCTGGACCAGCAACGTCATCGACGCCAGGGTCATCAGCAGAGCCCCGGACGCCGCGAACACCACCAGCAGCAACGACACCACCATCGGCATCGACGAGGGTGGCTTCTTCGGAGTCTCGTCTTCGTGTCCCCAACCCCCGGGGGGCGGCGGCCCGCCCTGTGCCTGCTGGCCGGGGTAGGGCGCCGGCCAGGGCTGCTGCTGCGGCGGCCAGGGCTGCTGTGGCGGCGGGCCCCACGGCTGATTGGGCTGGTTCATCGGGTCCTCCCCACGGACGATGCGCAGGGATCCTAGCGCATCGTCACAGCGCTTGCGGCATCCGCGAGTGTCTGGCGGCTAGCCGCAGTAGTCCGCCCAGCAGTCCGGCTCGCACCCCGACGTGCCGTCCACGGCCGCGAAGTCGTCGCACTCGCCGGTCAGGCAGGCGCCGGTACAGGACAGATACCCCGCCTCGTCCGCACAACCGGTCAACCACAGGTCGTGACACTCGGTCTCGCTGCCCCACCCCCAGTTGTTGTCGAAGCACTCGAAGACGGTCGCGCAGATCTCCTCGACCGTGGCCGGATCTCCGCCGGTGTCGTCGTCTCCGGTGTCGTCGTCTCCGGTGTCGTCGTCGTCATCGCCCGTGGCGTCGTCGTCATCGCCCGTGGCGTCGTCGTCGTCGTCGCCGCCCTCCGGGCAGCCCAGCTGTCCGATGCCCAGGACGACGGCCAGCGCGAGGAACGAGATCAACAGAGGTACTCGATCGATGGACATGTGTGCCCCCCTCGGATGGATGTTGCGGGAGCGATTCTAGCGCACCAAAGCCCGTGCATGGGCGTGGTGGCCGGCGACGTGGGACCGCCCGGGTCGCTGCAATCGAGGTGCAACCGGAACTTGCCGGCGGTCGCCATACGCTGGTTCTCGGCGCGGGCGTTCCTGCTTTCAGGGTGGAGGGCGCTTTGCGCGGCGTGCCCCGTCTGGAGGTTTCCATGTCTTCATCTTCCGTCCTTTTCCCCGCTGCCCTCCTTCCCCCGTTGCTGCGGTCGCTCGCATTGGCCTGGGTCGTGGCGGCGTTCGCATTCTCGCCTGCTGTCGCTCGGGCCCTCGAAGGTGAGCCGGCCGAGTCCGCCCCATCCGGCGCCCTCATCGAACGGCCGTCGGACCTACAGCAGGCCGCGCTGTCCAACTACCTGTTCCTCTGTTCGGAAGACCCGTCGGAGCGCGATCGCCCCCAGGCAGCGGCCCAATGGCGCTACCTCATCGTGCAAGGCAAGGACCCCGAGTGGATCTATCGGGTGTCGGCCCGATTCGACGTGGCTTGCCGCGGTCAGTCGTTTCGCAAGGCGATCGCGGCGACGGCGCTGGCGATACCGGACCTGCCAGCCCTGCGCCCCGTCGCGTCCAGTGTCCCTGGGGCCTCGTCTGGTGTTCCCGACACGCCGGTGACGCAGCTCGCTGACACGGCCGTGGCGGATCACGTGCCTGTCATCGGAGAGACGGTCGCCCCAGGGCAGGTATCCATTCGCGATCTGGACTCCAGCCCTCCCGATCGGGCTGTCGGGGCCATCGCCCTCGGCTGGAACGCGGCCATCGGGGGTCTGATGACCGCGGACAAGAGGTACGGCAAGGTCCAGGGGGAGATCGGCGCCTTAGAGGTGAGGATCTACGCCGCCCGGACAGCAGCCCTGTCCTTCCAGTGGAACTGGCTGCTCATGGCTCTGGAGGCCGGCATGGGGACGCCGAGCTTCAGGATGCACACCTACATCGGCTGGTACCCGCCCCTGAAGGGCAAACGAAGCTTTGTCTTCGCACCGGGCTTCTCGACGCGCATCGGGCCGGGCGTCAAGGCCATTGGCGTCCTGCTCCGCCTGGGAGCGGAGTTCCACAAGAATGACGTCCTGAGCTTCGGTGTGTACTTCCGCGCCAAGGCCGTCAAGAGCGATCCCGACTACATCTCCAAGAGCGGTGGCGGGTTGTCGGCCCTGGCGGCCGGCTCGGCGGTCGAGGGTCTGATCGAGTTCACCTGGATGCTGCACCCGCGCAATTGAGGAGCCGTGATGTCAAAGCACCTCCACCGCGTCGTGAAGATCGGGCTCGTCGGAACCCACGAGGTGGGCAAGACGACCCTCGCGTACGCTCTGACTGCAGCCCTGAAGGAACAAGGGTACAAGGTGGATGTCCTCCACGAGAGCGCGGAGATGTCCCGGTACGTCGGTTTCGAGCACTTCGTCCCGTCTATCTTCCGCCACCGGTGGATCGTCGCGAACCAGATGGCGGGCGAATCCAGGAAGGCCATGTACAGGGATCACGTGATCTGTGACCGAACCGTCCTCGACGAAATCGCCTACGCCCGGGTGGAGTCGCGGATCCGACCGGATCAACTGCCCGGGGAGGAAGTCGCCCAGCTCGAGACCGAGGTAGAGCTCTACGTCACGCATGCTCCCTACGATCTCCTGGTGTACGTCCCCATCCGGGAGGAGTTCTGCTCCTCGATTCTCCGCGGGCACGACGAGGAGTTCCGCAGGAGCGTCGACGTCGAACTCCGGGCGTTCCTGGCCGAAATCGACTGCCCCGTTCACGAGCTGGAGGGGCTGGACGTTCGGGCGCGAGTCGACGAGGTCCTCCACCCGATCGACCTCCGGTCGCGCTTGGTCCTCCAGGCCGTTGACGCGAACGGGCTCGATGAACGCCGGGGGTTGCATGCGACAGGCTAGGTCGGCACCGGTCACACGGATCCCCGGGTAGGCCCGCCGCAACTACCCATCTGCTAGGCTTGGGCAGCGGTCTTCGGGGAGGCCCCGCTGTCCTTGCCCCTACCTCTACCCGCGCGAGCTGTCGGCCAGATCCTGGCCGTTCTCTCCCTGTGCGCCGTCGCAGTGCCCCGGGGCGCGGAAGCGGCGCTGCCCGAGATCCACTGGTCCCAGATCCCTGATCCCGCCCCCGGATTCCGGTTCCAGGCGTTGGATGGCGAGGCTCTCGTGGGCATCGACCAGCACGGGATCGTGTGGCGATGGGATGGTGCGGAATGGGAGTCACTCCCCGACCCGGGGGATGGATGGGCCCCTGTTCATCTCACCGTCCAGTCCGAGGGCGTCTACTGGACGGACATCGCGTACAGTGCGGGGATCCGGCGATACGACGGCGGCTGGATGCCGCTGGAATACCTCCCGCTCGACTACTTCCATCGGGTCTACTTCGCGAGGGATGGCACCCCTTGGCTGGGGGGTGTACACGGGACTGTCGCGCGTTTCACCGATGGTGGCTGGAAGAAGCTGGACACGGCGTTGCTGGACGATTCGACGGCGTCCAACATCCTCCAGATGACCTTCGACGCCAGCGGCATCGTCTGGATGGTGGGCCAGGACAACCGCGTGCTCAGGTACGACGGCGTGGATATGCACCGGGTACTCGACCGCGACGACCCACCCGTGAGGGTCGCCCTCGACAGACAAGGCCGTCCGTTGCTCTTGCGCAGACAGGTCACACGGCTCGATACCGAGCCCCCGGAGGTGCTCTTCGACCGCCCGGTGTCCGCGGTCCACCAGGGCGAGGAGGGGTGGTGGGTGCTGAGCGAGGGAGAGCTCTGGCACGGGGACGTCGGGGCGCTGGAGTGGTTTCCCACGCCCAGCTCCAGGGGGATCGACGGGCTCGCGGTCACGCCGTCCGGTGTGGTCTACCTCATCGAGAGCGAGGGTAGGATCTGGAAGAGCGTGCCGGGCCAGGCATCGATCTATCGAGATGTCGCTCCCGACTGGGGCGTATCCGAGGTCGGCGATCGGGGGGGTATCTGGGCCGCGGATTTCGACCGGGACGGCCGGGACGACCTCCTCGTTGCCTCGAACGAGGGGCGCGCGCGACTTCTCCTTCAGGAGGACGACACCTTCCGGGACGTCTCCCGAGAGTGGAACCTCTCGTTGAACATCCAGGGGCCCGAGGTCTGCGTGGCGGATCTGGACGGCAACGGTCAGCCCGACATCGTGGCCCGAGAGACGATCCAGCGCGCTGAGAAGTCGGAGGCGCGCCTTCGATACCTGCGTACGCTCGGCAGTCGCTTTCGTGATGCCAGCCCCCGGGACGTGGCGCCAGCGGTGGTCAAGGGTGCCTCCGGGGTCATCGGATGCGAGGACGTGGACGGCGACGGCGATTTGGACGTCCTCATCACCAGCGGCCCCACCCCGCTCGAGACGGATCCCAAGGTCGCGTTGTACGAGAACGTGCGATTCGGGCACCTCGTTCGGGCCCCCTTGGCGATGCGAGGCCTCGGGGGGTGTGGCCGTTTCGTCCAGCAGGTCCTGGCCGGCGACGTGGATGGCAACGGCACCACGGATGCCCTCTGCGCCAACGTCTGGGGCGAGGGGCACACCCTGCTGCTGCGAGCGCCAGACGGGACCGTGCGGAATGCAACCGCTGGCAGCAGTCTGGACGCGTTCTATGGGCGGACGGAACGGGCCTGGTTGGAGGACGTGGACGGGGACGACCGCGAGGATCTGGTCGTCGTCGAGCGCTGGCGCGGGCCGAGGGCCTGGCGCAACGATGGGGAGGGTCGTTTCACGGACCACACGGCCGCCTGGAACCTGGACTGGACCGGCCGTTGGTACGGCAGGTACCTGGACAGCAGCTTGATGGAAGACCTGGACGGGGACGGCCACCTGGACCTCCTGATCGGAACCCGCGCCATGCCCCAGGCCCTCCTGCTCGGTACCGCGGAAGGTCCCTTCCGCGACATGTCCGAGATACTGCCCCTCGAACGGGACCGAAACACCGGTGCCGCGGTGCTCGACCTCGGTGGAGACGGGGATCCGGATCTGTTCATCAAGCGCCGCGGGGCGGACCTGCTCCTCGAGAACCTGGCGTCTCCATCCACATCGGCCACGGGCAGGAACGCTGGTTCGCCGAGCCTGCTCTCCTCGGTCCTCCGGCGGCTGGCGTGGGTTCGCGCTGCGCCAGATTGCGTGTACCTCTTTGGGGTGTACTTCGCGTGGATCGTGTTCCTGCCGCGTCTCCGGGCACGTCGAGAGGAGCTACGAGGACTTCGCGAAGCGCGGCATGAAGGGCCCGTGCCCATGGCGCGCTGGCCCGAGAGATTCGCGGTTGCAGGAATCCTGAGCGCACTCGCGTTCCTGTGGCTCGCATCCGTCGAGTGGGACCTGCTGTCCCGCCTCGGGCTGATCCTCCTCTCTACCGTGCTTGCGGTGGCTAGCCTTTTCATCGGTCTGTGGCGGGAGTCCGAGGCGCAGGCCCCCGTGGTCGGCAACCACCCGTTGCTGAGGATTCTGGACTCCGGTGGGATGGGGACGGTCTACCTGACTCGCCACCGATCGAGCCTCGCGGCGATCAAGATCCTCCACCCCTGGAGGATGACCAGCGGGAGGATCGTCGCGCGTTTCAAGGCGGAAGGCGAACGCCTCGAACAGCTGAGGTTCAGAGGCATCGTGAACGTGCTTGCCCGTGGTGAGGGGACCGTGGACTTCGGCTTCGGCGATCCCGACGAGGCCCCCCAGCAGGTCGCCTACCTGGTGATGGAGAATCTCCGGGGACAGACCCTCTCCCGGTATCTGAGATGGCGCAACCAGAAGGGAAGGGGACCGCTGGACGAGGTGACGGCCTGCGTCATCATGCGGGAGGTGGCGCTAGCCCTGCGGCCGGTCCACGAACTCGAATGGGCCCACCTGGACCTCAAGCCGCAGAACCTCTTCCGGCTCTGGAACCGGGAGATCCGGATCATGGATTTTGGCGCCGCCGAGAACTTGAGACGGAAACCGCTGACCGCGGCGGACGTGGACGTGACTCGGGTCTGGGGTGCGCCGGAACAGCTCCTCGACGGCGAGGAGACCGGGGCCGATGGCGATCAGTCCGCTGGTGGTACGGCATCGGGTGCCCGTTCCAGCCCGTCGGGGACCGAGGGAGAGCCTGAACTACGCACGATCGGCCCCGCGGCCGATGTATTCGCGATGGGTTTGATCCTCCAGCACATGCTCACGCTCCGCCCGCCAGACAGGGAACTGGCCAGTCACCGGGCGCACGGGAAGCCCGGCGAAACGATGGCCTGGAGCCCGGAACTCGACTCCGTGCTGGTCAAGGCATGCCAGCCGGATCCAGGTGAGCGTTTCGCGGGCGCGAAGGACTTCGCGGACGCACTGAATGCGGTCATCGGGATTCGCACTCGACCCGAGCCACCGATGTGGGAACTCCTTCGCGATCGCTGGCTCCGCGCCGCGGAGTTCGGTCGATTGTGGGACCTCCTGCTCCTCGGGGGCGGGTTCGCCAGGCTACTCCGAATGGGCCGAGCCGCAGAGCCAGAGGACCTTCCGCCCACCGAACCTCGGGCCCCGGGACGGGACTCCGCGTGAGGCCTCTTCTCGGCATCCTCTTGTTCGTCGTGGGTTGTCCATCCCCACCACCGCCGTTCACGGAACCCGCCGTGCCCGTGGTGTCGACCCCCGCAGGCGGGTGCGAAGGATGGTTGATCGAATCAACCGTTCCCCTCGCCGGACGCGCCATGGACGCGGTTCAGATCGATGACTCGCTGTTCGTGGCGACCGTGAACGGCGTGGACAGGCTCGATACCAGAACTCTCCAACGGCTGGAATGGCTGGACATCCCGGGGGAGACGACGGCCCTCCTGGAGGTGGAGGGAGATCTCTGGGTGGGCGCGGGAAGTGGGGGAGTGGCGCGGGTGAGGCACCCCAACCACGCCGAGCGGCGAGAGGTGGTCACCTGGGGCCGAGGCGGCGACATCGTCGCGCTGGCCCGGGCGGCAGATCACCTATGGGCAGCCGACCGCGCCGGGCGCGTGCTGGCCCTGCCATTGACCGCGGAATCCACCGATTCACCCGCCCGCCTCCTCGTCGACGGTTGGCCAATCGACCTGTGCCCCTGGCAGACGGGGGTCCTGGTCGCCCTGGGGCACGCGGGCAGTATCGGCCTGACGCTCGCGGATGACGGGAGCCTCCAGGAGCATCCCATGCCGTTCACCACCGGGCCGGTGGAACGGCTGTTGGTCGATGACCAGGTCGTGTGGTGGCACGGAGATGGCACGCTCACGCGTCTCGATGGCGGGGTGACCTCTTCCTCATCCCTCGGAGACACACCCACGGATTTCGATCTGCATCCCGACGGCCTTCTGATCTCGGCGGGGGATGCGGGATGGCTCGCCTGGTCGGGGGTGCACGAAGAGGCCCCTCGTCCCATCTCCGTGGATGACGTCGCCGATGGTCAGCCGTTGCTCGCAACACGATTCGCGTCCGCGGACAACGGCGGCGGATGGGTCGTGAGCCGAGAGCAGGGGGTGGGCCGCGTGGAGACGATGGGCGATCCCTGGCGCTTGACTCGATGGGTGCCGTATCGCGGGGCGGCGGTCTCGCTCCACGCCGCCGAGGACGACGTAGTCCTGGCGGTGAGCACCGCCTCCCACGGGGAGGTGATCCAGCTGACGATCGACGAGGGTGGCTTCGCAGTAGGCGAGCGAACCGTCATTGGCCTCGCCCTCGCGGACGTGCTGATGTTCGACGACGGCTTCCTGTCCGCCGGCCCGTCGGGAATTGGTTGGCACCCGCGAGGTGAGACCTCCTACGGCGGGGTACAGATCGTGGACGATGCCGTCCTCAAGAGCTGGGTCCTC
The DNA here is from genome assembly GCA_964542165.1 of uncultured Rickettsiales bacterium. Taxonomy (GTDB): domain Bacteria; phylum Myxococcota_A; class UBA796; order UBA9615; family CAYRNR01; genus CAYTBN01. Next base: position 15,279 of record CAZITQ010000080.1, on the reverse strand, counting down.
GCCGAGACGCCGTCCGGAGACGTGGTCACCCTTCTCTGGCGTCGAGGGGCCCTGTGGCTCGATCGTCCGGAGGGTGGAGACTGGCACATCGTCGCCGAGTCACGGTTGCCGCCCGGCGAGTTGCCGATCGCGATGTGGCCCGTCGCCGGTAGGTACGTGCAGACCTGGGCTGAGGTCGGCATGCTCTACGAGTACGAGGAAGCCGGGTCGAGCGCGGGTCGACACCGGCTACTGGATGGCGCCGCCGGAGCCGCGCCCGAGGGGGAGTGGCTGGCCTCGGGGGCCCTCGAGGTCGACGGAACCCTGTGGATCGGGCTCCCCTCCGTGGGGCTCACCGGCGTCTCGATGGCCCAGGACGAGACCGTCACGCTTCGAACGAACCCGGGTGCGTGGGACGTGGCTCGGCTGGGACGTCGCCTGGTGATCGCCCGCGGGCAGGCTGGTGTCGCGGTGGTGGACCCGGCGAAGCCTGACGCACCCCTGGTCGCCGCCTGCGATCTCCCCGGAGAGACGCGGCGCCTGGCCGTGAGCGATGACAGGATCGTGGCTGCGTCCGGTGGCGTCATGTACCTGCTCCGCCCTCCACAGGACCTGTGATGAGGAGACGACCATGCCCTACGTGATCAGGGAAATCGCGGGAAGCAAGTCGGACCGGACAGCGGCGGGTAAGAGTGGTTGGCCGTTCGGCCAGGGGACGAAGCGTACCCGTGTCTGGTTCGGCCGCGATCGGGCCCTGTGCGCAGTGCTCTACCCCGAGAAGAGGACGGACATAAGCCGGAAGCAAGGGTATGTCTCGGACGACGGTGGAGAGCTGTTCTGGTACCACGTCGGAGTGGCGGAGACCCGGGTCGACGGCGTCAAGGTCGAGGGCAAGACGCACCTGCGCAGCGGAAGCCGGTTGCAGATCTGTGAGTTCGAATACGTCATCGAAGGGGAGCGCGACCCCGACACCCATGCGTGGAGCGTCAGCGGTCTCGCCAGGTCGGATCTCTCGGTCTCGTTCCCCTACGCCATCGGTGGAGCCGCAGCGGCCGGAGAGGTTCCCGACTTCGTCGTCGACGGGTGGACGGTACCCGCGCTCGTCCTCTACCAGACGCCCACCGGCGCCGTCGCCGAACCCCACGACGAGATGGAGATCGATGGTCGTCTGGTGGAGGCCCATACCCACGCACCGTTGAACGACGGGAGCACGATCGCCTACCGTGGACGGGAGATCTGTGTGCATCGTCGGGAGACTGGCTCTCCTCCCCCTACCGAGGTCGCCGCTCCTATTCACTTCGACCTCGTCTTGCACGAGAAGAGCGGATCCCTGCAGATCACGGTCTCGGAGGTGGCGTACCCGGTGAAGCTGGCGCAGAACCGCGCCGAGATGCTCAGCGAGCTCATCGGAACCCACGGAGAACGCATCGGGGAGTGGATCGGCGACGACCGGATGAAGCGGGCGATCTGGGACGAACTGGGGCATGAAAAAGGCCCCGAAGCCCTCAATCTCGAGGTCTTCAGGCTACGGAAGACGCTCCTGGCCCACGGAATCCCGGGCGACCGCTACATCCGACGGGAGAGCGGCCGCAACGCCATCCAGCTCGATCTCCCCACCGGGTCCTCGGGCAAGGTTCGTGTCGCGGACTAGAGGAGGCGCCCCTCGGTTCCCCCTGGGATCCCGGGGCGCGGTCGCGAGCTGAGCTCGAGCGGCGGCCACAGGGCTCATCCGAACTCTCGACCAGACCCCCACGACGACGACCACCGCGATCGGCCCTCCGCAAACGACGGAGATGGCCCGGAAGACCAGCTCGTCTTCCGGTGAGCCCGAAGCCATGGCCTCCGCAAATACCGTGAGCGCCAGCATGATCGCGAACCCGAACCCGGCCGCCACGAACCACCGCTTCTGGGGATGGATGGGGCGGTCTGGCGCCCGATTTTGGGCATCAGGATCGATCATCGGACAGCTACTCGCCCTCGCGGGATTCGGACCAGCTGTCGACGATGCTGAGGGGGTATCCAGGGTTCTGCGAGGGGCGGCACGCGGGAGACTCCAGCTGCGGCCGTCCGGGTTCCTTCCGCGGTGTCGCACCCGGGGGACGGACGTTGCCTTTGCGAGATTCGGAGATCGGGGCTGACCTCGCCCTGGCGGATCCCCCCTCCCGCTGAATCTCTGCGGACTCCAGCAGGCGACGCAGCACGACGTGCAGACGAACGGCCCCGAAACCCAGACAGAATCCGCTCCACCACAGATTCGAGCCTTCCCACAGGATCCAGGCCAACCCGTAGGTCGAGCGGTACGTCACGCGTCTGCCCTCCACCTCGGTCTTGGCGATTTCGCTGCCGAGGAGCCCGATGACCGGCGGGCCCGCGACGACACCGAACCATGGAATGGAAAGGAGGAAGAACGTCACCAGAATCGCCGTTGTCTTCCACCTCGAACCTGGAATCCGGACCTGGTCCGCGCCATCGCCCAGGCTTGAGAGGAACAGCGACCACGCTGTCCCGAGCTCGATGGCGGGCAGTACCAGGATCATGAAGTAGACGGCACCGACACCCACCCACCCGGCGGGGCCCGGAGAGATCTTCCACCAGTCGATGGCCATGCCAGCGGCAAACAGGGCCCACAAGCCCGCGCGCGCACAGGCGAGCGACCTGAAGGCTCGATTCATCCGAGCGAGACGGGGATCCCCTGCCTCCCACGTGCTCGCGTCGAGAACGAGGATCAGCACACGGCGGATGGTGAAGGGGGTCGAGACTCCGAGGGTCAGCATGGACAACAGGGTCCACGCGATGCCCTCGGCATACCGGGCGGTTGGAAAACCGAGAAAATAGCGTTGCTTCGAGCTGTGCCCCAGAGAGCTCCAGAGGGAACAGGCAGAAGAGGCAGAGCCACTCGACATGGGGACCTCCCTGCCGGCGGCACAGGGCCGCGCCAGCCACACCCCAGAGCGTAGAGCGACCTTCCCAGCCGATCGCTTTCAGTCGGGTTTCAGTGCACGAAGCGGCTGGCCCTGGTCGATTCCGTCTACTGGACACCTGCAACTGGGCTGCAACTACTCACTACCCCCAACGGGGCTACGGTCTGGGTTGGTTGGCTCGGCTTGTGGCCGCGGTGGCTGCTGGGGCGGGCTGCAAGGAGGCAGAAATGAGAGTGCTGAAACAGCTGTTTTTCCTCGTCGTCGGTGCGGTGGCGCTGGCTGTCGCCGTCGGCCTTTACTTGTTCTCGGCGGTGCTGTGTTTCCAGCCCTTCACCGATGGCCCGGGCCTTCCCGTCGTCCTAGTCTTGTCGGTGCTCATCTCGCTGGGTTGTGAAGCGTCCCTTAACCGAACGAATCGGGAGATCGCCTGCGCTACGTCGCTTGATGCCGGGGGTCAAGAAAGTGGAAGTGCCGCGCGGCGTCGGAGGCAGTAGTGATGCCTCGCCTGAGAATTCGTGTTCTGGCACTGTGCTGCCTTGCTTGTGGGGTGCTGGCGCCCCTGTCTGCGTTTGCTGGCCCTAGGAAGCTCCTCGAATCCCAGGTCCCGGAGAAACAGCTTCTGGGGATTGCCAAGATCGAGCAGCTTGACAGCAGGTGTTGTTCCAGCCGCGAAGCAAACAGGAAGAGAAAAGGTCCCTGGGTCCCGCGTCTCGTCGACCTCGTAGGCTCGCCGGCGGCCGAGGTCCGCAGTCGGTCGCTGGGCGCTCTCGTGGCCATGGAAATGGGGGAGGGCACCTACTCCGTGAGCGGCGCGAAGTTCGCGGTCTCGCAGGAAGAAACGTGCGCGCTCTTCGTGGAAAACGTCGTGGCTCACTGGTCCGGCTACGACAGCGCCTTGTCGACCCCCGTCGTTCCGCTGCTTCTGAATCAAGAATGTGCAGACGTAGGTCCGTGGCTCCAAACCCACATCGAGGATCCCTCGCATCTCGAAGACGCGGTTCTGGCCGCGCGTGGCCCCAGGTCCTTCACCCGCGTCTATCAATCCGCACCGGAGGCTGTGTTCGTGTCGCTGCCGGAGGACACGCGTCTGTTCGCCAATGGCATCTACCTGCTCCTGATGCTGGATCATGAACTTATGCGTCGGGAGAAGGAGGCGGTCGAGTCCCTCGAGGCAAGCGCCGCCGCCGGAAAACGAGCCGCCAACGCGATGCTCCTGGGGATGGCCTCCTCGCGTTCCTTTCGGGAGAGGGAGAAACACCTCGCGGCTGGGGAGGCCGCGGCTCGAAGGTACAAGGAAGAGCTGGAGGCGTTCGGTCAGCGTTTGCCGCCGCACGGCTCGACCCTGGGCCCCTTGTACGTCCGTGCTGTTGCGCTACTTGGCTCCATCGAGGATGCGGAATTGGGGGCGCTCGCGGCGTCGAGGGTCGGACGCTGGCGATTCTCCTGTGGCGTCGCCTTCGACCTGTCCTTGGGGATCTTGGTTCCACTCGGGATCCAAGAGATCGAGATTCAGGCCGCAGAGGACCATCTTTGGCGTGAGTTGCGAAAGTGGCTGGGGCAACGGGACGAACGGGGGTCCTTTGCGGACTTGCTCCACCATTGGGCTGCCGAGAACGAGTTCGAGTATTCGATACAAGGGGCGCCATGCCTCGACAAACTGCAGGTGGCGCCCGGAGATCCCTGGGACAACCTCGTCGAACAGTGTGGACCGTTCAAGCCGGTTCTCTCCCCACCCGACCATGGGAATTCCGAAGCGGCCATGAAGGCTCTCTAGTCCCCCCGTTCGAGGGCAGCCTGCAGCCCCGTCACCCGCGCACGTGCGCCGCCGCCCTCCCCAGCGCCTCCATCACCTCCCCGTCGATCTCCCCCGCATCCCCGATCCGGATCCGGTGGGTCAGCTTCGGATTGTTCGACTTGATCGTCTCGAGTCGCCCTGCTGCCTCGGTACCCGGGGGTAGCGCCAGCTCCAGGTCGACGGCCTTCTGGGTCCGGGGGTTGATGACGGCGAACTGGGCGCGGTTGCGCAGGGACGAGTAGGTCTTGCAGACGACCACGTCCACGTCGGTCGCCAGGCCCGTGCCCTGCTGGATCAGGGTGTCGTAGATCGGGCGGAGGTGGGCCTTCTTGCCCGAGTAGAGGTCCTCGACGAGGTCGTCGGGGCGGTCGTACTGGTCGACGCGGGAGGGATCGGTGACCCCCCAGGCGATCCACTGGGCCTCGTTGTGGTTGAGACCCTGGGTCTTCATGTGGTCGGTGAGCGCTTTGTGCCTGTCGATGCCCGTGGCCTTGGCCACCTGGACCCACTGTTGGAAGGTCTTGCCGGTCTTGGGCTCGATCTTCTCCATCATGATCTTGAGCATGTCGCGGGGAGACTTGGGGCGGGCCATGGGTTCCTCCTCGTCGTGGGTGGCGTGATCGACAACCTAAGACGCCGGGTCAGGGGCGCAAGGTGACCACCGGCACGTCGTCGCAGCCTCGCCCCCGGGCCCAGTCCCGGGTGACGGGCCCCAGCCCGGGGGACACGGCAAGGCGACGCTCCCGGAAGATGCCCGAGCCCCGGGGGGCCTTCTCCCGCGGGTCCTTCGGGAGCAGGGGATCCCGATGTGCGGAGGTGTGCACATCCCGACCGACCACCTCGGAGTGGAGGTGGAGGACCAGGCCCCTCTGGAAGACGGCGGGGAGGCCCTCGGGCAGGGGGAATCCGGGGAACCAGAAAGGCCCGACCGACGAGCGGCAGAGGCGCTCGATCCGGGCCCCGGTCCCCGCGGACAGCTGGGTCCGCATGGCCAGCAGCGGCGTGGATGCGTGGCGGGCGAAGAGGTGGAGCAGGCCGGGGTCGCCGAACACCGTGCCGTCTTCCCGAAGGATCAGGAGGCCCTGAGCCCAGCCGTGCGCTCCGTGGAAGTCCACGCGCACGCGGGTCCAGAATCCGGTGGGGGAGAGGCAGTCGTAGGACGCCCGGTACGCCTCGCGGGTGTCCATGTGCAGGGCTTGCACGTGCAGCGTCGAGGGCGCGAGCAGGGGACGGCCGCGCAGGTGGGCGTGCAGGTCGAGCCTGGCACGCATCCGCGCCGCGAGCTCGGGGTCGAGCTGGGCAGCTCGGGTGAGGTCACCCGCCTCGACCGCCTCCTCTCCAGAGCGGGCGACCGCCTGCTCCGCCAGGGCCCGCTCCAGCCAGACGAAGGCCGGCAGCCCGGTCCGACCGTCCACCTCGGCGGGCAGCAGGAGGTCGCCCGACAGGGCCGGGTCGAGGGCTTCCAGGTGGGCGAGGGCCCGGGTCAGGGGGACGTGATCGTCGTTGGGGGCGAGGGCGTCCAGCCCGGCTCGGAGGGCACGGACGTAGGGGCCGACGCGGTCGCGGGGTAGCTCCATCCGCCCGACCTCACAACCGCCGGGTGACCGAGTCGATCTCGGCGTTGGCCGCGTCTTTCAGCGCCTGGTCCGCCAGGGCCCGGGAGCGCTCGCGGTCCAGGGCCTCCAGATCGTCCACCAGCTGGTCGCTGTCGGTCTGTGTCCGAGCCGCCATCTCGGCGTTGAGTTCGGGCAAGACGGTGGTCAGCAGGTGCTGGGCCTGCTCCACGTAGCGCTCGGTGGCCTCCATGGCCGCCCCCAGTTCGGCCATCGAGGTCTGCAGCTCGGTGACCACGGTGGGGGCGTCGGCGGCCATGCCCAGGGCTTGGATCCGTCGGCCGGCGGTGTTGATCGACGACTCGGCGCCGAGCACGAAGCGGGCCATCTCCTCATGGAGCTGCATCACCGTGTCCCGCAGGGCCCGGGCGGGGGGCAGCTCCTGACGCTGGAACTCCTCGGCGGCCTGGAACAGCTCCATGGCCAGGGCCTCGGAGCGCTGGCGGAATCGCAGCTCGTCGAGCCGCCGCTCCCGGGCCTGGCCGGCCAGCTCCTCGTCGCCGTCCTCGACGTCGTCGATGGCCTCGTCCAGTGCGACCACCGCCTCGGCCGCCAGGATCCGATTGCGCTCGTTGCACTGGAGCTCGCCGTGAAGCTCGTCCACCTGCTCCTGGAGCTCCAGGGCGCACAGGCGCAGCTCGTCGGAGAATGCGCTCGCCCGGCGCAGGCACTGGCTCGCGGTCTCGTAGCGTCGCAGCAGCCCCTCGGCCACCGAGCGGCGCTGGAGGATGGTGCGCCGGCGGGCGAAGGCCCGGGTCAGGGCGGCCAGCAGGCCGCTCTCGGTCGCCTGCTGATCCAGGTCGTCCAGCTGCTCGGCCTGACTCCGGATCTGCTTGAGCTCCTCGCCCAGCTCGGCGGAGAGTTCCTCCTGGTCCTGGGCCAGACCGGTCACCTGCGCCATGGAGCGCTGGACCTTGCCCCGCAGCGCCTTGCGGCGCTCCAGCAGCTCGGACTGGGACAGGGTTCCCCCCTCGTACTGGGGACGCCGTCGGCTGGCCAGGGCCTCGACCATCCGGCCACTCTGCCGCGAGCGGACGCGGGTTGCAACCGCGGGTCCGGGGACCCGATTGTCTCCCCGTGTCCCCGCGTACCGTTCTATGGTGTCGGGGGTCGCCCCAGGAGCTACGATGTCGCGCGTCCACAAGGATGTCTCGATGTCCCGGTCATTCCCTCTGATCCTCCTCTCGTCCCTGGTCCTCCTCCTCGGGGGCGGCTGCCCCCTCCCCAGCGGCACGATGGTCGCCCCCGACGACGACGACGACGATTCCACGGGGGACGACGACACCGGCGACGACGACACCGGCGACGACGACACCGGGGATCCGGTGGGGGCGACCGCACTGGACTGGCACCTCCACGGCAGCATCGAGAGCCTGGTCTACGTCACCTGGGAGCAGGGCGAGGACGCGGAGGTCGTCGTCGAGTACAGCTTCGACGAGGGCGAGTGGCTGACGACGCCGACGAGGCAGGCCGCGGCCGGGGAGAACGAGCAGCTCGTGGTCGGCATCCCCTACGGCATGGAGGCCGAGTGGCGGCTCGTGCTGGGAGACGACGAGAGCTACGAGGGACCCACGATCACCACCGGCGCCGCCCCCGCGGCGCTCCCCCTGGCCACGGTGGAGACCGCGGACTCTGGCGCCTGGCTCGCCTCGGGCAAGTACTTGCTCACGAGCATCAACCAGGAGAACGGCGGCTGGGACGGCGGCCATTACTGGACCTTCGTCATCGACCGTCAGGCCCGCCCGGTGTGGGCCCGCCTGGCGCCCAGCGGGAACTGGACGCTGTTCGCCCAGGTCTCGGTCTCCGGGGACCACATCCTGTGGGACGAGGCCACCTACTGGTCCGACTGGGACGACGGCGCAGGCTCGACCGTCCACCGGACCTACCTGGACGAGGAGATCGAGGAGATCGCCACCCCGGGGCTGCACCACGCCTTCGTGGAGCTGCCCGACGGCACCCTGGCCTGGGGCAGCCAGGACCACGGCGGCAGCGAAGCCCTGGTGGAGAAGGGTCCGAACGACGCGGACGAGACCGTGCTGTGGACCTGCCAGGACGACTGGCCCGGCTCCGTGGGACAGTGGGGCTGCGAGTCCAACGGGCTGTTCTACGTGGAGGACACCGACAGCTTCCTGTACAGCTTCTACACCAACAGCTCGGTGGTCGAGGTGGACCGGGCCAGCGGTCAGAGCCTCTGGTGGGCCGGAACGGTCCACGGCGGCTACGACTTCTCCCCGGGCAACTCCCAGTTCTCGTGGCAGCACGGCATCTCGTACACCGACAGCGGCACCCTGCTGATGTCCACCGAGTCCGCCCAGGGCTACGGCACCGTCCTGCGGGAGTACGAGGTCGACCACCAGACCGAGACCCTCGAATCGGTCTGGTCCTTCGGCCCGGGGATCCACGCCGACACCAACGGCGACGCGTGGCGCCTGGCCAACGGCAACAGCCTCCACGTGATGGGTAGCGCCTCGGAGATCTACGAGGTGAACACCGACGACGTGATCGTCTGGCACCTGGACTTCCACGGCTCCCGCCTGCTCGGGCGCGGGGAGTTCATCGAGGACCTGTACACCCTCGTGTCGCCCTAGATCGGTGTTCGGGACTCCGCACCGCTCCCGCGGTTCCTTCCCCGCACCCGCACCCCCACCCTGAATCCAGCCCCCCCATCCCCCGACCTCCCTCCGTGAACCGGGAACACCCCGGCCTCGGCGGTGTTCTGCTGGACGTGTCCAGTAGACGCAGAAGAACACAGCAGCAGGAGGACGCGGACATGAGGGCGGCACGAGATGGGTTGGCGACCGCGGGGTGGGGATTCGTGGCAGGACTGGTCGTGGCGCTCGCGCCGTGGGTGGCGGTCGCCCAGCCCGCGGACGACGACGCCCGGCCCTGGGCGCCGGAATTCGAGGCGCTCTCCGGGTGGGCCGAGGACACGCAGGGGGAGGCGCTGCCGGCCCTTCTGCGCAGCTGTGCCTACTTCCGCCGGCTCGGCCCGGATCGCGAGCTGGACTACGGGGACTGGTCGGGCACCAGCGCCGCCTGGCTCGACGTGTGCGACGCCGCCGGGGAGCTGGATCCCGCCGACCACGGGGCCGTCCGCCGCTTCTTCGAGCGCTGGCTCGTCCCCGTGGAGGTCGCCCACGAGCCCGGCAGCGACGGGCTGTTCACCGGCTACTACGTGGTGGAGATGCGGGGTTCGCTGGAACGCACCGACACCTACGACGTGCCCATCTACGCGCCTCCTCCGCGGCCGGAGGAGGGGGGCTACCCGAGCCGGGCGGAGATCGCCGCGGGCGCCCTCGAGGGCCGGGACCTGGAGCTGCTGTGGGTGGAGAACGAGGCCGACGCGTTCTTCGCCGAGGTCGAGGGCTCCGGCGTGGTCCTGCTGGAGGACGGCAGCGAGGTCGCCATCGAGTACGCCGGGCAGAATGGCCACCGCTACCACCCCATCGGCAGGACGCTGATCCGGGACGGCGAGGCCACCTCGGACGAGATGTCGATGCAGTTCATCCGCCGGTGGATGGAGGAACATCCGAACCGCGCCCAGGAGCTGATGAACGAAAACCCGAGCTACGTGTTCTTCCAGCTCGGCGAACCGGGGCGGGGGGCCATCGGCGCCTTCGACGAACCCCTGACCCCCCTGAGGTCGATGGCCGTCGACCGGCGCCACGTGCCCCTGGGGATTCCCCTGTGGATCGACATCGAGGCCCCCGTCGAAGGGGAGGCTCGGATGCGCCGGGTGGTCTTCGCCCAGGACGTGGGGGGCGCGGTCAAGGGGCGGGTGCGCGGCGACCTGTACTGGGGCCGGGGCGAGGAGGCCGAACGGGGGGCTGGAGCCATGTACGTGCCCGGTGGGTACCACTTGCTGATGCCGCGACCGGCGCCGTTGCCGCTTCCCGAGTCCGATACCGAGGCTGACAGCGAAGCGGAACCCGGCGCCGATCGGGAAGGCGGTGCAACGGACTGGCGGAGGGCGATGATGCTCTAGAATGACGGTCTCCGGGGGGAGGGAAGGGGAGACGATGGAGCCCCGACGGTTCTGGATTCACGCCTTGGCGGCCCTCTTCGTGGTCACCGGTTGCCCCGGGGACGACGACGACGACAGCGCGGTGCCCGGGGACGACGACGACACCACCGTCGAGGAGACGCCGCTGTTCTGCCCCGGCGACGAGGACCTGGCGGCCTTCGTCGATCCGATGATCGGCACCGACGGGTCGGGCAACTCGATCCCCGGCGCCCTGGTGCCCCACGGCATGGTCCGGCTCAGCCCGGACACCGACAACGACGCGGGCGCGGTCGACGCCTACGAGTACGACAACGAGCGCATCGAGGGCTTCACCCACACCCACTGGCAGGGACCCGGCGGCGGGCTCAACGGCTATAGCCAGATCCTGATGCAGCCGTTCACCGCGGGTCTGCGGCTCGACGTGACCGAGTTCGCGTCGGCCTTCTCCCACGACTCCGAGCAGGCCTCGCCCGGGTACTACGCGGTGACCCTGGACGACCCAGGCGTGGCGGTGGAGCTGACCGCGACCCAGCTCACCGGGGTGCACCGCTACACATTCCCCGCCTCGGGCAACGCCGGGATCCGGATCGACCTCGGGCACTCCCTGGGGGACTCCCGCGGTGGCCGCATCGAGTTCGTCGACGACCGCACCGTCCGGGGGTACGCCCACTACCAGGTCCATCCGCTGATGGACGTGGCGTTCAACAACGACGGGGGCATCACCGGCGAACGCATCCTGTACTTCCACGCGGTGTTCGACACCCCCTTCGACGGGCACGGGACCTTCGAGCGGGACCGGGACGACGTCGCCTACGACGAGGGGGCAGACGAGGACAGCGGCGCCTGGATCGGCGGGTACGCGAGCTACGACACCGACGAGGGTCAGGTGGTCGAGATCCGCGTGGGTCTGTCCAATATCTCCGAGGACCAGGCACGGACGAACCTGGAGCACCAGGTGGGCGAGCGCTCCTTCGAGGAGGTGCGGGAGGAAGCCCGGGCCCTGTGGAACTGCCACCTGAATCGCGTGGAGCTGGAAGGGGGCACCGAGGCCGAGCGGATCAACCTCTACACCGGCCTCTACCACACCCTGATGCAGCCGGCGGACCACACCGAGGTCGGGGGCGCGTTCTACTCGTCCGCGGACGAGGTGGGGGCGGTGTTCGAGGACCGCGGGTACCGCTTCTACACCGACGACTGGTGCAGCTGGGACACCTTCCGCACCTCGCGGCCCCTCGCGACCCTGGTGGAACCGGCCACCGTCGACGACGTGGTCGCCTCCTACCTCCACCTGTACGACCAGGGGGGCTGGCTGCCCAAGTGCACCTGGCAGGCGGGCGGGTACTCCCGGGTGATGATCGGCAATCACGGGGTGGCCATCGTGGCCGACGCCTACGACAAGGGCTTCGTCGGCTACGACCTGGACCTGGCCTGGGCCGCCCTGCTCAAGAGCGCCACCGAGGACAACGCCGAGCAGTTCGCCGACGGCCTGTGCGGCTACGCCAACCTGGGCACGCCCCCGGAGTACATCGATCTGGGCTACGTGCCCCACGAGTGCGACACCTCCCAGTCGGTGTCGATGACGCTGGAGTACGCCTACAACGACTGGTGCATCGGTCGAGTTGCCGAGGGCCTGGGGGAGGCGACCTGGCAGGCCACCTTCGCCGAGCGGGCCGGCTATTACGCCAACCACTGGGACGACGAGATCGACTTCATGCGGGGCCGGATGCGGGACGGCTCGTGGGTCGACCCCTTCGACCCCACCGACGACAGCGACGTGAACGACTTCTGCGAGGCCGACTCGTGGATCTACACCTGGTTCGTGCCCCACGACGTGCCCGGGCTGATCGACCTGTTCGGCGGCGACGGGGCCTTCGTGGCGAAGCTGGACGAGTTCTTCGCCGGCGACCACTTCGAGATCTCCAACGAGCCCAGCTTCCACGTGCCCTACCTGTACAACTACGCTGGCGCCCCCCACCGCACCCAGGAGGTGGTGCGTCAGGTCCTGGCCCAGGACTTCGCCCCCGACCCGGGCGGGCTGCCCGGCAACGACGACGCCGGCGCCACCTCCGCCTGGTACGTCCTGGCGGCCCTCGGCCTCTATCCGGTGGCCCCCGGCGACGGCATCTACCAGCTCAGCAGCCCGATCTTCGAACGGGCCACCCTGCACCTGGACCCGGCGATCTACGACGGCGGGACCTTCGTCATCGAGGCCCCGGGGGCGGGCGCCGAGGCGCCGTACATCTCGTCCGTGACCCTGAACGGGCAGGCGGTGACCGGGACCTCGATCACCCACGCCGACGTGGTGGCAGGGGGGACGTTGGTGCTGGGGATGTCGAACGAACCCGCCCGCTGATCCCTCAGCCTTCGATCAGCTGCCGCACGCAGCCCGACATCGCCGCCACCGTGTCCCCGTACCTGGACTGGGTCAGGTAGACGACGATCAGGTCCAGGTCGGGCACGGCCATGGCCCAGGTGCCGTCGGAGCCGTCGTGGCCGAAGGCGAGGTGGACGTCGGGGGCGTCGGGGCGGGGCTCGGAGTACAGCCACCAGTGGAGACCGTAGCTGCCGCGGGGGTCGGCTTCGCGGGTCAGGCGTGTGGAAGAGAGGGCGCGAGCGGCCAGGTCGCGGGGGAGTAGACGGCCGGCGCCGTCACGGACGTCGAGGCACCAGGCCTCCAGGAACCGGGCGTAGTCGACCGCCGTGGACCACAGGCCGCCGGCGCCCGGGACGAAGGGAAGTCGTGGGGGATCCTCCGGCCGGCGGTAGGGCACGAACCCGCCGTCGCCTCTGCGGTAGCTCACGGGCACCCGGTCCAGTCGGGGGTCGTCCACGACGATCTCGGATCCCGTGTCGGACATGCCCAGGGGGCGGAGGACCCGGGTGGTCAGGGCGCGCGCGAGGGAGGTCCCGGTGACCTCTTCGACCACCGCGCCGAGGGCCGCGGCTCCGGCGTCGCTGTAGGCGAAGTGCGCCCCGGGGGGGGCATGGGGTCCTGACGCTCCCAGGTCGGCCGCCACGGACGCGAGATCCGGGTAGGTACGCAGCGGCGCGGGGAATCCGGGCTGGCCGAACCCCGCGGTATGGGTCAGCAACATCTCCACCGTGATGTCCCGGGATCGCTCGCCGTCGAACGCGGGCAGGACATCCGCCACCCGCTGCTCCAGCGACAGCCGCCCCTCGGCCACGAGCCTCAGCGCCGCCGTGCCCAGCACCGGCTTGGTCATCGACCGCAGGTCGCAGATCGCCCCCGTTCGCCAGGGCACGCCCGCCCCGCGGTCGAACCAGCCGCGGCACTCGTGCAGCACGGTCCGACCGCGCCGGACGATCAGCAGCTCGCCGCCGATCAGACGTCCGGCGTCGACCCACTCCTGCATCGCCCTTCCGAAGGGTTCGAGCCAGGTGGATTCGATGCCCACGTCGGCCGGGTCGGCCGTCGGGAATACGGCCTCGTCAGGGTCGTTTCTGCCCTGTCTGTCCATGGTCCGGCACGCTAGCATGGTCTCCGATCCGAGGAGACAGGATGAAGGTCCCCCCCAGGTTGTTCCGCGGCGTTCGCAGGGTCATGGACCGCGTGCCTGCCCCGGCCCGGGACCTCGTCGCCCGGGAGGCCTGGCTGGTCTACCGCCGGGGCCACGAGCTGACCCACCGGCTGGACTACCTGTTCTGGGAGACCACGCTGCGCTGCAACCTGCAGTGCGTGCACTGCGGGAGCTCGTGCTCCACCGAGCCCCTGCCCGGGGAGCTGACCACCGCCGAGATCGATGACGTTCTCTCCGCGGTTGCCAGGGCCTACGACCCGGCCAAGGTGATGCTGGTCGCCTCGGGGGGCGAGCCCCTGGTCCGCGAAGACCTGCTGGAGGTCATGGGACGTGCGGCCCGGCGCGGGTCCTCGTGGGGCATGGTCACCAACGGCCTGCTGGTGGACGACGGGATGGTCGAGCGGCTGGAGCGGGCCGGCATGCGGACGGTGACCGTGTCGGTGGACGGCGTGGAGGCCCACCACGACGAGATCCGTCAGCGCCCGGGCAGCTACCGGGCGGCCCTGGCCGCCCTCGAGCGCTTGAACCGGTCCCCCTACCTGTCCATCGTCGAGGCGATCACGACGATCAACAGCATCAACGCCGGCGACCTGCCCGAGGTGCTCGAGACCCTCCAGGAGATGGGGGTCCGCTACTGGCGGATCGGCACGGTGGCGCCCATCGGCCGGGCCAAGGAACGTCCGGACCTGCTGGTGGACGGCGAACAGCTCGCCACCGCCCTGGAGTTCATCTCCCGGATTCGACGAACCCGGCCGCGGGTCCGCGGGGGCGCCCGGATGGACCTCTCGTTCGCCTGCGAGAACTACGTGGGCGAGCGCTTCGAACGCGGCGTGCGCAAGCACCGCTTTGCCTGCTGGGCCGGCATCCGCACCGCGGGGATCCTGGCCGACGGCGCCATCGGCGCTTGCCCGGACATCGATCGCGCCTTCGTCCAGGGCAACGTGCGCGAGGACGATTTCGTCGACGTCTGGGAGAATCGTTTCGGCGAGTACCGGGATCGAGGCTGGATGAAGGTGGGCCGCTGCCAGGACTGCGACCGCTGGCGGATCTGCCGCGGTGGCGGCCTGCACTACTTCGACCCGCAGCAGGGCCACAACGTGCGCTGCCACCACGAACTGGTGGCCGGGGTACGCACGGACCCTTGAGTCCCGGGTGCGGGCGTCGCAGACTTGTGCACGCCCACGGGCCCCGGCCCCGCGGAGGGAGGACGAGATGAGGAGACGAACCAAGCGCTGGCTCTCGGCTCTGGCCTTGCCGGTGTTCCTGGCCCTGGCCAGCTGCCCTGCGGACGACGACGATTCCGGCACAGGGGACGACGACACCACGGCCGCGGACGACGACGACGACGCCACCGGCGCCGACGACGACACCGCCGACGACGACGACGCCACCCGCCACGACCACCCCGCCCCCGCCGACGACGACGCCC
>CAZITQ010000079.1:26841-38180 GCA_964542165.1 uncultured Rickettsiales bacterium | reverse complement strand
CCGAGGGCGTCGTCGTCGTCGGCGGGGTCGTCGTCGGCGGCGGCGTCGTCGCAGTCCCCGTCGCAGGTGGTGAACCCGTCCCCGTCCCCGTCGTCCAGGTTCAGATCCGCGTCCGCGTCATCGCAGTCCCCCTCGCACACCAGCCAGCCGTCGCCGTCGTCGTCCGCCTCGTCGGCGGGCAGGCTGCCGTCGCAGTCGGAGTCCTTGCCGTCGCAGATCTCCGGCGCTCCGGGGAAGACGTTGCCGTCGTTGTTGTCGCAGTCCCCCTGGCAGGCGTTGACGCCGTCGCCGTCCAGGTCCACGTCCACGTCCTCGTCCACCAGCTGGTCGCAGTCGTTGTCGATCCCGTCGCACTGCTCTGGGGCACCGTCGTAGGTCCACTCGTCGGCGTCGTCGCAGTCTCCCTCGCACTCGGACATGCCGTCACCGTCGTCGTCGATCTCGTCATCCGGCACGATCCCGTCGCAGTCGTTGTCACCGCCGTCACACACCTCGGGATTGGCGGGGAAGTTGGCCGCGTCGTCGTCGTCGCAATCCCCGTCGCAGGTGGACACGCCGTCGCCGTCCACGTCCGCATCTTCGTCGGTGGCCGGGTCACAGTCGTCGTCGAACCCGTTGCAGATCTCCTCCATGCCCGGGTTCACGTCCGGGTCGTCCCCGTCGCAGTCGCCGTCGCACAGGGTGTACCCGTCGCCGTCGTAGTCCGCCAGCTCGTCCGTGGCCGGGTTGCAGTCGTCGTCGATCCCGTTGCAGACCTCCTCGGCGTCCGGATTCACCGCCGGGGCGTTGTCGTCGCAGTCGCCCGGGATGGACACGTGGTCCGCCGGGGGGTAGCAGGCCTGGGTGGCCGTCCCCGGGTCACCGTACCCGTCGCCGTCGGCATCGAGGTACCAGGTCTGGGCGTCCAGGGCATCGCCCTCGTCGATGACGCCGTCGCAGTCGTCGTCCACGCCGTTGCACACCTCGTCGGCGCCCGGATACACGGCAGGATCGGCGTCGTCGCAGTCGCCGTCGCAGACGAACACCCCGTCGCCGTCCATGTCGAAGCCGTTGTCCACCACGCCGTCGCAGTCGTCGTCGATCCCGTTGCAGTCCTCGGCCGCGGACGGGTTGACGGCCGGATCCGTGTCGTCGCAATCCCCCGCGCAGGAGGTGAAGCCGTCCGCGTCCCCGTCGAACCCCTCGTCCACCTCGCCGTCACAGTCGTTGTCGACGAAGTCGCACAGCTCGTCGTGCCCCGGGTAGACCTCGGGCAGGTTGTCGTTGCAATCGCCCTCGCAGGTGGTCACTCCATCCCCGTCCAGATCGAAGTCATCGTCCACCGCCCCGTCGCAGTCCTGGTCGATCCCGTCGCAGATCTCGGCAGCGTCCGGGTTGATGGTGTCGTCCATGTCGTCGCAGTCCGGACCGGCGTCGAAGCCGTCACCATCCGCGTCGTCGTCGCACAGGTCACCGATGTCATCTTCGTCCAGATCGTCCTGGTCGGGGTTGGGGGTGTTCACGCAGTTGTCGTCGAAGTCCAGGATGCCGTCGTCGTCGGCGTCGTAGTCGGTACAGTCGTCCAGACCGTCGCCGTCCCAGTCGCCGCAGATGGTGGGATCCCAGGGGGCCGGATCGTCGCCCGAGGGCACGCCG
Source organism: uncultured Rickettsiales bacterium (assembly GCA_964542165.1). Taxonomy (GTDB): domain Bacteria; phylum Myxococcota_A; class UBA796; order UBA9615; family CAYRNR01; genus CAYTBN01. The sequence goes on along the minus strand of CAZITQ010000079.1, from coordinate 36,545 downwards.
TCGCCGTCCGGATCCTGGTCCGGGTCGAGGCCGCAGACGCTGGCCGAGCCCGTCGGTGAGACCAGGGTGAACCGGTCGTTCTCCTGGGAGAGGGTGTAGAACCCGAAGTTGCCCACCGGGAAGGTGCCGTACTCGTCGAACTCCAGGACGCCGTCGACCCACACCTGGATGTGGTCGACCTCGTACTGCAGCTCCACGAGGTAGGTCGTGTTGTCGGCCCAGCCCACGTAGCCGATGTTCATCGCCCGGGCCTCCTCGGTGATGGCTCCGGTGTGGGTCCAGAAGTTGCCGATGTTGCTGCAGCCGCCGGACAGGTCCGGGATGCCCTGCACCCGGTTCATGGACATGCCGGCCCAGGCCTGCCCATCGCAGTCCTGGTCGCCCTGCTTCCAGTCGAAGATCATGTACTCGGCGCTGGGGTTGCTGTGGTCGCCGGTCTCGTAGCCCACCACCCAGCCGATGAAATCGTCGTCGCCGGTGGTCTGGACTTCCAGCTCGAACTCGATGTTCACGCCCACGGCCGGGATGTTGGTCAATGCGATGCCGGGGCCCGAGTTCTGGGTCTGGGTGACCGTCAGGTTGTCCTGGCTCAGGGTCCAGGTGGTCGGGCCCGCCAGGAAGCCCTGGGCGCTCCAGTCCTCGAAGAAGTCGATGGCGAAGGTGGCCTCGGTGCAGATGTACCCGTCCTCGACCACGCAGTTGCTGTCACAGCCGTCCCCGTCGTCCAGGTCGCCGTCGTCGCACTCCTCCGGGGCCTCGACGAGACCGTCTCCGCAGGTCTGGGCGGCAGCGAGAGCGGTCCACAGCAGGGTCAGCAGGGCAACCGTCGCCAGCAGCGGCAGCTTCCCCCAGCGATGGTGGTGGTGGGTCTTCATGGGGTCTTCCTCTCCTCGTCGTGGCCAGGGGCGATGACGTCGAACGCCATCTCCAGGCGGCTCCCCGCGTCGTCCGCCAGTACGGCTCGCAGGCGCTGTCCGCTCTCGAAGCGTGCCACACCCCGGGGTGTGCCGGTCAACAAAAGGTCTCCGGGTTCCAGCGTCATGAACCTGGAGGCATCCACCAGCAGGCGGCGGATGTCGTAGATCATCATCGATGTGCTGCCGTCGTGGCGCAGCTCCCCGTCGACCCACAGGCGCAGCCGCAGGTCCGACAGGTCGTCGATGGAGGTGAACTCCCGTACCTCGCTGACGGGGCAGGCGGTGTCGAATCCCTTGGCGATGGCCCAGGGGTGGCCCTTCTTCTTGGCCACCGACTGCACGTCACGGGCCGTCAGATCCAGCGCCAGGCAGTACCCGGCGATCACCCCGTCGCAATCTTCCCGGCCCAGGCCCTTGCAGCGCTGGCCGACGACCAGCGCCAGCTCCACCTCGTGGTGCACGTCCTCGGTCCACCGCGGCAGGACGATGGGATCGGGGGGCGAGACCAGCGACGAGGGCGGTTTGGTGAAGAACAACGGGTGGCCCGCCGGCACCGAGTTCAGCTCCTCGATGTGGGCGACGTAGTTCTGGCCCACGCACAGGATCTTCCCCACCGGGAGCTCGCGGGAGCCGTCTTGCCAGCGGATGGTACGCACGCGCCTTCCTCCGAGAGACGATTCTGCGCGCTGCTCCGCGAGTCGTCAAAGGAGGTCAGGGAGGGACGCTGGGCAACCTGCCGAGGACTGCGGCCAGGATCGCACGCACGGCCTCCTCGTCCGGATCGGCCGGTACCCTCAACCGGAACGAGTCCGCCTTCTCGCTCGCGAGGACCAGATTGATCTCGCACACGAGCCTCTTGCCGCGCTGGCGGTACAGCACAACGGGGCAGTAGGCTCCGGGAAGCTCGTCCGCGTCCACGTACACGGCGCCCGCCACGTCGGGACGGGCGGTCAGGTCGCGCAGCGCCGCAGCGAGCGCGGGTCGAAGGCCGCGAACATCGAATCCCTGGCCAGTATCCATCGCTTGGGGCCGGAGCAGCATGGGCACAGGGGCCCGTAGAGGCACCGCCGCCCGTTCCTCGGACGTGAGCATCCCGATCGGAAAACTGGTACCCACCGGTGCAGCCACCATCGGCTCCTGGATCCCGCCCACGTCGCCGGCGATGACGGGGACCCGGTCCGCCGCGTACTGGAACAGCCGGCTCACGTCCACCGTGTCGTCCGCGCGAAGCGCCGCACCCCGCATGCCCTCGAGCAGGGCGTAGGTCAGCAACCCCTGGCCGTAGCGGCTGGCCTCGTAGCTGGCCCGGTCCGCCGCCGCCCCCATCAACACGTGGAATCCTGTCCTCCCCCGGAGGCGGTCGATGGCGCGAACCTGATCTCCGCTGACGTCCCGCTTGTCCATCAACCGCTCCCGGGCCGCACCGGCGGCACAGGTGTCGAGGATCAACACCTGCTTCAGGGCCGGGATCGCGTTCGTCCATTCCGCAAGTCTTTCCCCGGTGATGGCGCTGCTGTCGCGGATCGCCGTGTCCTTGAGCACCTCGGGATCGACGCTTCGGGCCTCCTGCGTGAGGTAGGCGTAGGAGGAGTTTCCCTGCGCAAGCGCGACACCGTGCCCCGCCAGGTAGACCACGAGGACATCGGTGGGCTTCACCTCGTCTGCGAGGCGGCGGAACGTCGCCTCGAAGTTCGACCGGGTAGGCGCCAGTGCCCACTCCACCCCCTCGTCGCTGAGCAGGGTGAGGTGGACCCGGTCGGCCCCGAACAACCGCTCGCCGCCGATCTCCAGGGCCGTGGCGAAATCCCTGGCGTGGCGTCGGGCGTACCGGAGGTCTAACCCCTCCCCGTCGTAGTCCGAGACCCCGCCGACGACCGCCCACAGCGCGGGCGCCGCCTCGATCCGTCGGCCGGGCGCGCGCCAGGGGACCACCGCTCCCCGGCCGGACAGATACCCGTCGCGGTTCCAGGCCACGACGCGGACCTCGTTCTCCTCGCCGGGCAAGGTGCCCCGGGCCTCCGTGAGGTCCACGGAGAGATCGAGCTGGCCCGCCTGTGGATCGGCGGAAGGCCCGCGGGCGTCGGCGGCGATCTCCTTGCCGTTGACGAACACCTGGACCCGGCCGATGCCGCCGCCCCGGTCCGTCAGCTGGATGCCCAGCACCCCTCCGCCCTCGTCCGGGGCAACGAGCGCCGTCTCCGGGTGCAACTCGAGGGTTCGAAGCGCTTCGACGTCCCGCAGGGGCTCGCCCTGCAGGATCTTCCTCACGAGGAAGGGCTCGTGATAGCGCTCCTTCAGCTGGGGCAGAGCGATCGGCTCCCCGCCCGCGACCCAGTGTAATCCGGCCACTGCGCCCCGATCGGATCCGTCGTACCGCCCCTGGGGGTCGATGGCAGCCCAGCCTCCGTCGTGGAAGGTGTACAGGGATAGGACCGGCCGGCCGGTCTCCACATCCAGGACGCGGGCGCTGCCGTCCAGCCCCCCCGCGATCAGGAACCGGTCCTCCCCGGCGAGGGCGAGGTAGTACTTCTTGTCGATCCGGTTGTCCACGCGGGACAGCTCGTCCCCGCTCTCCACGTCGTAGATGCTGATCCGACCCCATCGGCTGGCCACCATGACGCGGCGTCCGTCCGCCAGGAAGGCCACCGCGAAGGCGAGTTGAAAGTGGTCCCCGGTCGTCGGTACGCCGAAGCGCCGCAGCTCGTCACCCGTGGACAGGTCCCACACACGGGCGGTCCCGTCGTTGGCACCCGTCACCGCGAAGCGGCCGTCGGGCGAGAAGTCGATGGAATAGACGATGGCATCGCGGCCGTGACCGGAGAGGTGGCGGACCTGCTCGCCGGTCTCCAGATCCCACAGGGACAGACTACCCGCGTAGCCCGACATCAGAGCCCGGGTCCCGTCCTGCGAGACCCCCACGGAATAGGGATGACCCAGCCCTGGATCGGTCCGGAGCACCGAGCGGTCTGTCTCCACGTCCCAGAGATCGACCGGCCGCTGGTGGGGGTAGAACAGCCCGTCGACCTCGACCGAGCGACAGAGGAACCTGCCGTCGCCGAGGAAGGGGCGTACCGAACGGAGCTGGTTGTCGTAGGTCCGGAGGATGGACCCGTCGCGCGTCGAGACGAGATGGGCGGCCTCGTCGAGGCACCCCGCGAGGATCCCCTCTCCGTCCGGGGTGAAGGCCAGCGATATCGTGGACCCACAGGGCTGGGCCAGGCGTACCCCCGAGCCCCGCTGGGCGAGGTCCCACAGCCAGACCGTCCCGTCCTTGCTTCCGGTGGTCAGCCACCGACCGCCTGCCGACACGGCCACGGGTTCCGTCCAGTGAATCCGTCCCCGCAGCGGCACCGGCGCGAGCGAACCGGACGGATCGCGAACCTCGAGACCTCCATCCTCGGTCCGGTGAACGGCTCTGCTTCCATCCGGTCGGGCCGTCACCGGTGGGACCGGGCCGTTCCAGGGGTGCACCTGGTCCGTTTCGAAGTGCCACCGGTAGGCCTTGTCGTCCATGCTGTGGCGGTAGATCAGGCTCCTGCCGTCCGACGAGAACGCCGCCTCGGCGATCTCGTCGCCATGGTTGCCCACGGAGCCGACCAGCACCCCGGAGTGTGTCTCGAAGACTCGGGCGGGTCCCCAATCGCGAATGAGGAGCCGCTCCTCGTCGGGGGACAGGGCGATGTCCGCCACGGTGATCTCGGCCTCGCCGTACGTTTGCAGCGGATCGCCGCTCTCGACGCCCCACAGGCGGGCGGTCTTGTCATAGGACCCGGACACCAAGTGGCGGCCGTCTGCCGTGACCTCCAGGCCGTCGACCGACTTCGTGTGACCGAGGAACTCGCGCAGCGCGGCGCCCTCGCCCCCGGTGGAGTACAACGTCAGCCGGCCGTCGGCCATTCCGACGGCCACCGTCTCGCCGGCCGCCCCAACGACCGCGGCGGACGTGACCCGCCTGGGTTCGTTGACCGCTATCGACCACACCAGCTCCCCCGAGGCGACGTCCCACAGCCGAGCGCTGTCGCTGCTGCAGGTGAGGGCACGCCGACCATCCCGGGAGAACCCGACGCTGGACACGGACTGCTCGTGCCCCCCGAAGCGCTGAATCACGAGTCCGGTCCGGGTCTCCCAGAGCAGACCGTAGCCCTCGTAGCCCGCTGTCAGAGCGTGGTCCCCGGTGGGCGAGAGGGCCACGTCGTACACGTGACCACCCTCGTGTCCGGTCTGGGCGATGAGGCGCGGGTGGACTTCCTCCGCCGAACCCACCCCTGCCGAACCGGCGAGCACCAGGACCAGGGTGAGGGCGAGCCAAGCCTCTGGGACCGCTTGACACTTCCGGGAGACTCCACGACCTTTCCCGTCGACGTGGCGAAACACGGAGAAGACCATGAACGACACCCCCAAGCTCGACCTGCCGTACCTCGAGAACCCGCCGACGATCCACCCGACAGCCTACATCGCCCCCACCGCCGTGGTCATGGGCGACGTGGAGATCGGCGAGGAGTCCAACGTCTGGTTCAACACCGTGATCCGCGGCGACGTGCACTTCATCCGCATCGGCAAGCGAACCAGCATCCAGGACCTGACCATGGTCCACGTGATGCGCGACCGGTACCCCACGGTCATCGGCGACGACGTGACCATCGCGCACCACTGCTGCATCCACGGCTGCACCATCGGTGACCGGGTGCTGATCGGCATGGGGGCGGTGGTGCTCAACGGCGCCAAGATCGGAGACGACTCCATCGTGGCCGCCGGCGCCGTGGTCACCGAACGCTCGGTCTTCCCTCCCAATTCGTTGATCGTGGGCGCGCCCGCGAAGGTGAAAAAGGAGATCGGGGATCGGGAGAAGGACCTGATCAAGTTGTACGGGAACAACTACCGGATGTACGGGCAGGAGTACCGGCGGCTGAACCCCCAGCCGATCCCGACGCCGGTGGGCGTGATCCCGACTCGATAGACCGCAGCGTCGCCCCCGAGGCCCGGCGGGGCGTCAGCCACCGAAGGACCGCTGGATCTCCTTGTCCGCGTACAGCCGGATCCTCTCCGGCAGCTCGCCTGATCCCGCGATGGCCTCCAGGGCGGCCCGGGCCTCGTCGGTCCCGATCCCACCGATGGAATGGACCGCCTCGAGCCTCACCTCCACCGGCTGAGCACCGTGGACGCACTTGACCAGCGCCTCGAGGGCGCCGGCCTCGCCATGGAGCATGGCGGCGGCGATCTGGGCCAGGGCGGGATCCTCGCTGTACAGCATCTGCTCGATCAGCAGGTCGATGTGGCCGTCGCCATCCGAGTTGCCCAGCTGCCGCAGGGCCTCCTCCTTGAGCCGGAACAGATCCTCGACCTCGAACACGTCCTCGAGGGCATCGACGGCCTCGGCCGAGGGGTTGGCGCCCAGGCCTCCCATCAGCACGAGCTTCTCCCGGGAGCGCTCGGCGGCTCCGATCGCGGCGCGGACCTCGGGCACGATCTCGGCGCCGCTGGCCCCGATCCGCGCCGCCAGCTCCTCCGCGGCCGCCTCCCGCCGCTCCCGCAGGGCGATGGTCTCCTCCGGGGTCAGCCGGGGTTGATCGCCGTAGAGCTCCCGCCAGTCGGCGATCGAGCTGGCCAGGTCGGTGATCGGCTCGGCCGTTGGCTCCAGGGCGGGCTCACCGCCGGCCGGACCTGGGTCCGGCCTGGGGGTCTCCTGGGTCCGGGAGTCACCGCGCGGGTCGGCGGCCGTCGGCTCGGGGTCCCGGGTGAGCACCCAAAGGGCCACACACCCCGCGACGACCAGGCCGACTCCGAGCAATGCGAGGATTCGATTGCGGTTCATGGCGCGCGCGCTCCCGTTGGGCAGCAGGGTACGAGATACCGAGTTGGGGGGAAAGCTCCCCCGGCCAACCCTCGCGCGGGATATCTAGAGAACGCCCCAGCGCGAACGACCCCAACAAAAAACCCGCGGGGCGAATCACCCCGCGGGTTCTCGAATCGAGAGGGTCGTTTCTGCTGCGAGCGAAGCTCGTCAGCCGCAAACTACCCAGGTCTTGTGCTGCGAGCGAAGCTCGTCAGCGAGGCGCTACTTGGTCAGCTTGTTGATCAAGAACTCGGTCGCCTGCTCGCAGGTCACGCCATTCTTGCCACCATTGGGGATCAGCCCCTCGGCGGTCAGCAGGTCCAGGGCCGCCAGGACGTTCTTCTGGTGGTCCGGGTAGCCGATGAAGCCCAGCAGCTCGCCGGTGGCCTTGACGACCGACACCGGGGAGGAGAAGTGGCCACGGCCCTCGGCCATCATCCGGGTGCCCGTGCCGCCGCCGGCCTCGAACATACCCTGGCTGAAGCTGATGTTGGCGGAGCCGACGCCGCCGATGCCGCCCACGTACATGCCCGCCTCGTCGCCGGCCATGTCGCCGACGATGTTGTTGCAGACCATGGTGGTCATGCGGAAGGTCTTGCCGGTCTTCTCACCGGTGAACTCGGTGAGCTTCTGCGGCTGGGTCACGGTGTAGGAGAAGTCGTCGGGCTTGACGCCCCGGTAGTCGACCTCGGGGAAGTTGGCGTCGATGTAGGCCTTGGCCCAGTTGAGCCCCGCCGCGTCCGGCCGGATCACGTTGTCCTTGAAGTTCAGCACCACGAAGGGGTTGTTGTTCTTCAGGGCGTGCAGGCAGGCCAGGTGGGTCAGGCGCTCGATGTCGATCCGGGCCTGGGGCCAGAAGCACATGGAGTACTCGTCCTGGCCGTCCAGGTCGGCGACGCCGGCGGACTTGCTGTCCTGGTACGGGGTGCCCAGGTTGCAGCGGAAGACCGACCAGTCCATGTTCAGGTCGTCGTTCTTGATCCGCCGCACGCAGGCGAAGAGGTCCATGTACTGCCGCATCCAGACGTTGGCGCTGGGCACGTTGGGGTACTTGGAGCTGTCGGGGGTCTCCAGGGGCATCTTGAGCACGACGTCGCACTGGTCGATGACGTCGATGGAGGTCTGCGGGGCCACGCGGTCCTGCGCGATGCGGGTGTCGATGAACAGGTCCGGGATCTCGACGACCTGGATGTCGCCCTTGGCGATCTCGTCGGCCAGCAGGCTCTCCATGATGGTCTTGGCGGCGGTCGCCACGATGGGGCCGATGCCGTCACCGGGGGCGAAGCCGATCTTCAGGGGGCGCTTGGTGGACAGGTCCACGGGGTTGAAGTTGCCGCGCTGCTCCATCGCCTTGCGGACGCGGGGCACTTCCTTGTCCAGCAGGCCCTTGAGCCGGGCGAAGGGGTCGTAGTCACCGTCGAACGGGCTGTTGTAGTCGGCCATGTTTGGTTTCCCTCTCGGGGACCCGCCGGGTCCCCAGCATGCGGGTTGAAGATCTCCGACCCTCGCGGGTCGATGGCTTGTCTGGTCGCCGGCTCCGGAGCCCTCGCGCGGGCCCCCGCGAGCAATACGACGCGCTAGAGTAGCGACCGGCCGTCCGGCGGTCAACCGGGGAGGCGCAGCGCTGCAACGACCCCGCGGAGACGCCGACCCTTCTCCTCGGGATGGACGTGGCGGAGCGCCTGGTGGATGATCCGGACGTCCGGACCCAGGGCCTCCGTAGGCCCGCCGGACGCTGGGAGGACCCGCCATGACGTACCGGACTGCCCTGCTGGCGATCACCCTGTTGCTGCCCGCCACCTCGAGCGCCCAGTCGGTGCTCCTGGTCGACGACGACGACGACTCCCCCAACCTGCGCGCCTACTACGAGGCGGCCATGGCGGACCTGGGGCTGACCTACGCGGTCTGGGACACCAACGGCGGCACCGGAAACGGACCCCACGTCCAGACCATGCTCTCCGCCGACCTGGTGATCTGGTGGAGCGGGGACCATTTCGGCGGACTCAAGACCTTCGACGAGGTCATGCTCGCCGACTACCTGGACCAGGGCGGCAAGCTCCTGCTCAGCAGCCAGGACTACATCTACGACCTGGGGATCACCGCGTTCGGGACCGACTACCTGGGCATCTCCCCCAACCCCAACGGGAGCGACGCGGGAGGCCCGCCGCTGTACGGGGTGACCGGTGACTGGGTCAGCGACGCGTGGCCGGCACCGCCGTACGACTACAACAGCGTGGGGATGAGCGAGTACGCGGACGACGTGGGGGCGGAACTCCACGCGATCGAGACCTTCCACAGCGCGGGTGGCCTCACCGGGATCGGCGCGCTGCGGGTGGAGGCCGCGGACTACCGCACGATGTTCTTCGCGACCCCGTTCACCCCGCTGTTCGACGACCCGGCCACGGCCATCGAGATCCTCGACCGCTGCATCCGTTGGCTGGTCTTCGGCCCCTGCGACGCGGTGGACGACGACGGCGACGGGTTCAGCGAGTGCGACGGCGACTGCGACGACGCCGATCCCGACGCGTACCCGGCCGCTCCGGAGGTCTGCGACGACGGGATCGACCAGAACTGCGACGGTCAGACCGACGAGCACGCCGACGACGACGGGGACGGGCTGTCCAACTGCGACGGCGACTGCGACGACTTCGAGCCCCTGGCCTTCCCCGGCAACCCCGAGGCCTGCGACTTCGTCGACAACGACTGCGACGGCGAGGTGGACGAGGACTTCGACGTCGACGGCGATGGCTTCACCTCCTGCGACAGCCCCGCGGACTGCGACGACGCGGACCCCGCGGTGTTCCCGGGCGCTGCCGAGGAGTGCAACGGGATCGACGACGACTGCGATGGTCAGATCGACGAGGACGTCGACGGCGACGGCGACGGCGTGCCCATCTGCGCCAGCTCCTAAGACCAACCAGAAGCCAAAGACTAGACCTCACCCACCGAGCAGT
>CAZITQ010000079.1:0-26831 GCA_964542165.1 uncultured Rickettsiales bacterium | reverse complement strand
CTGCGATGGTCAGATCGACGAACAGACCGACGACGACGGTGACGGCTGGACCATCTGCCAGGGGGACTGCGACGACAACGACGCCACGGTCTACCCGGGCGCCCCCGAGCTGTGCGACCAGCTGGACAACGATTGCGACGAGTCGGTGCCCGCCGACGAGACCGACGATGGCGACGGGGACGGGTTCGTGGCCTGCGCGGACTGCGACGACGCTGACCCGGACATCTTCCCGGGGCAGGCGGAGTCCTGCGACGGGATCGACAACAACTGCGACGGGCAGATCGACGAGGGCCTGGACGGCGACGGGGACGGCGTCTCCATCTGCGCCGGCGACTGCGACGACACCGACCCGGACGTCTACCCCGGCGCACCCGAGCTGTGCGACGAGCTGGACAACGACTGTGACGAGGCGCTGGCCGAGTACGAATACGACGACGACGGCGACGGGTACCTGGCCTGCGCCGACTGCGACGACGCCGACGCGGACGTCTACCCCGGCGCCGAGGAGATCTGCGACGACGGGGTGGACGGGGACTGCGCGGGGGACCTGGAGACCACCGAGATCGACGACGACGGCGACGGGATCTCCGAGTGCGGCGGCGATTGCGACGACGACGATCCCGCGATCCACCCCGACGCCGCGGAACTGTGCAACGGCGGCGTCGACGACGACTGCGACCCGGTCACCGACGAGCAGGCGGACCAGGACCACGACGGGTACACCATCTGCGGCGGGGACTGCGACGACTTCGACGCCACGGCCTATCCGGACGCCGAGGAGCTGTGCGACGGGATCGACAACGACTGCAACGACGTGGTCGACGACGCCCTGGACAACGACCACGACGGGTACTCGGGGTGCGGGGGGGACGACTGCAACGACGCCAACTCCGGCGTCTACCCGGGGGCCACGGAGATCCCGTACGACGGCGTGGACCAGGACTGCGACGGGGAGGACCTCTCGGACATCGACGGTGACGGCTTCGATGGGGGCCCGTACGGCACGGACTGCGAGGACAACGACGAGACGATCCACCCGGCCGCGGAGGAGATCTGCGACGACGGGATCGACGGGGACTGTGACGGGGTCGGTGACGAGGTGGATGACGACTGCGCCGCCGGAGACGGTGGCGGCAGCGGATCGTGCGATTGTCGCGTGGACGATGACGCGCACCCCCACGGCGCGTTTCTGGTAATCTCGGCGCTCTGCGCGCTCGCAGCGCGCCGCCGGAACGGAAGGTAAAAAATGAAGAAGTACCTCGCTTTCTCGCTGTTCTTGATCCTGGCCGGTTGCTGTGGTGGCACCTCCACGACCGGAGACCTGGGCGACTGGGAAGAGGCCGCTGGTGAGGCCGCCGAGGCCGCCGGCGAGGCCGCCGAGGAGACCGCAGAGGCTGGCGAGGAGGCCGAAGAGGCCGAGGAGGCCGAGGAGGCCGAAGAGGCCGAAGAGGTCGCCGAGGGTGGCGAGGAAGAGGCCGAGGAGGAGGAAGAGGCCTCCAGCGGCAGCGGCCGGTCGGGCAGCGGGTACAAGAAGGGCGGCACCAGCTCCGGTGGCCGCGGTTCGACCCGCGTCGCGCGCCCGAAGAAGAAGTAGGTTCAGGAGCCGGCAGGGCGACCGCCCCGCCGGCGACTCCCTTGCCCTTTCCCCTGTCCTTGCCCTTGCCCGAATGCCGCGTGTTCGGACGGGGATGGGTGCGGGTGTAGGAAGAGGGAGGGCAGGGGCGGGGGCAAGGGGGGCTACGGCACCTCGACCCGATAGTCCTTGTCCACGATCAGATCCGCCCGCTCGATCAGCGGCGAGATCAGATCGTGCTCCAGCCGCAGCACCCGCTCGATGAAGTCGAAGTCCTGGTCCGGATCGCGAGCGAGGTTGCGAGCGCGAACCTCTTCGATCCGGTCCAGGGACGCCGGCTGCAAGAAGATCTTGCAGTCGGCATGCTCCAGGTGGAGCGAGTAGGTCAGGTCGATCATCACCGCGTCGACGCCGTCCAGGGCCACCGGGACCTCGGGGTAGCGCCTCGCCGTGAGGCTGCGGCAGTCGGAGGGCACCGCGACCGCGGCCGTGCCCCGGTCAGCCGCCGCCGCCAGGATCCCGTCCAGCCGCGCCAGGTTCACCTCGTGGGGACCCACCCCCTCCGAGAGGTCACCCCGGGCCGCGGCTGCAAGCCGGTTGGCGTGGTTCTCGTCGGGGGGCCGGACGAAGAACGCGTCGCCCGGGATGACCACCCCGCGCTTGCCCTGCTCGCGAAGCATCAGGGACAGCAGGTAGCCGATCTCCGTCTTTCCGCTGCCGGACTCGCCCCCGAGGGCGACGGTCAGCCGACGACCGGCGGTCCCCGCTCCGTCGACCCGCTCGAGGATGTGGGGAAGCAGCTCCCGGGCAGCGTCCACGTGGTAGGCCTTGATCCGGGGAATGTCCCCCCGCCACGGCGACGTGGTCCGGTGGAAGGCCCTCCCCTTCCGACGCTGGAAACGCTCGACCGGCACGGCGGGCAGCTCTCCGGCCTCCCGCGGGTCCTCCCCCGCGAGCAGGGAGTCCATCACCCGCCCCTGACGCGCGGCGATCCCGTCCCAGCTGAAGTCGGCGATGGACTTCTCCCGGCCGACCCGGGACAGCCTCTGCCAGTGCTCCCGGTCCCGGATCAGCTCCACGAGCTTTGCGCCCGCCGTCGCCGGATCGTCCGGATCGATGAAGACCACCTCGACCCCGTCCTGGAGCCAGCGGGTGATGCCCGCCACCTGGGAGATCATCGTCGGCAGCCCCGCACCCATGGCCTCGGCCGCGCCCATCCCGAAGGGTTCGAGGCGCTGCATGCCCACGTAGGCCACCGCGGTCCGGGCCAGGGGCGCCAGGGTCGCGTGGGTCTGGCTCTCGATGCGCTTGACGTCCCCCGGTCCCAGACCGTAGCGCTCCATCTCGGTGGCCACGGCCCGCTCCACCTCCTTCTCCTCGCCGGAGGGGTTGTCGGGCGAGCCGCCAATGATGGCGGCGACCACGTCGCCCGCGGCGTCCGGATCCAGCTTCCGGGCCTCCCCCAGCACCTGGACCACCCCTTCGACGAACTTGGCCTCGGACAGCCGCCCCCAGAACAGCACGTACTTGCCCGGCTCCAGACCGAACCGCGCCGCCACCGACGGGTCCGGATCCGCCTCCCCGGCCTCGAAGAACGGCTTGGCCGCCCCCGCCGGCATGACGGCGTGGGGGAAGGCGATATCGTAGTACTCGCGCAGGATCTCGGGCTCCCGAGGTGTGTTGGCGATCTCGAAGTTGGCCGCACGGAGAGCGGCGAGTTCGAACACCTCGCGGTGGTCGAAGTGGTACTCCGGATCCCGGAGCTGGGCCTCGTCGTCGGGATCCCACCCCAACCTCAGCATCTTGAGGACCCCCATGGAGTGGGGCACACAGGTCACCGGCAACCCCAGCCGCTCGCCGATCTCCGCCGCCACCACCATGCCGTCCGCGTAGTGGCCCATGACCCCCTCGGCACCGAACAGGGCGCCCACGGTCGTCGCCGCCTCGGCCAGGGCCGGTGTCAGCGCGTAGATCTCCTCCTTGCGCACGAACTCGTCGCTGCCCGCGCGGAGACGGACGAGCCACACCCCGTCCGCGAACTGCTCGACCCGGGGGAAGGGTTCGAACCAGCGGGCGAAGATGATCACCTTGCGACCCTGGCGGGCCCAGGCCTTGGAGACCTCCAGCACGTAGTAGGTCTGCCCACCGGTGTCCGGAACCCCGGCCGGGGGCGGGTCGCCCCAGTAGCCGTGGGTGCTGACCATCAGCAACCGTTCGGCCCGGTCCCCCTCCCCCACCGAATCCCCGTGGATCGGGATCCCGTGGGTCTCGAAGAGCTCCCGGTACTCCCGGACCAGGGCCTCGTCCACACCGATCGTCTCTGCCAGTCGCCGCTCATCGACCATCGTCGTCTCGCCTTTCCTCGCCCGCGGCAGGTCGCGCCCGGACCCGTTCATTGGGGTGGATCCGGCGCAAAAACGCAACCGGCGGCTGGGCCTTCCGGGCTATCATCCGCGCCCATGGATCGACTGCGCGAAGCCTGTCTACGCATCGACGGGCGGGGGTACAAGGCCTACAAGGGCCTGGCCGGGGCCTACCGCTTCGAGGGCGGGACCCTGTCCATCGACCACGTCCAGGGGGATCCCTTCGCGGCGCCGTCCCGGATCCGAGCCCTCGTGCCCTGGGAGATGACCCGCTATCCGGACCACGCACGCGCCAACCGCGTCCGCCGACGGGCCCTGGCCGACTTCCTGGCCCGGGCCATCGACCGGCGGATCCGCGAGGATCGCGGGCCCCGGCGCGGATCGGGTGGCTCCGGCAAGATCGAGATCCTCCGCTGTGGCCAGGAGGTCCTCGACCGCTCCAGCGTGGAGGTCGATGGGGAGCGGATCGTGGTCCGCCTCTCCGTGGGCCTCCCGGCCGCCGGCCGCAGGGTGCTCGGTCGCGAGGCCGCCCGCCTGCTCACCGAGCAACTCCCCGACCTGCTGGCGGACACCCTGCCCGCCAAGCGCCACGATCCGGACGAGGTGCGTCGGCACCTGGATGGGGTCGAGGACGGCCATGCCCTGCGCGAGCAGCTGTCCGACCGGGGCTGGGTCGCCTTCGTGGCCGACGGCGCGGTGCTTCCCCGACGGGCCGGCAACGACGACCGTCCCCTCGTCGACGGGGCCGTGGTGCCCTGGCGCTCCCCCGAGTCCCTGGTCGCGACCGTGGAGCTGCCCCACGCCGGCACGGTCCAGGGCACGGCCATCCCCGAGGGAGTCACGCTGATCACCGGCGGTGGCTACCACGGCAAGTCCACCCTGCTCCAGGCCCTGCTGCGCGGCGTGTACGACCACATCCCCGGTGATGGGCGCGAGCAGGTCGCGATCCAGCCGGCCGCGGTGGCCATCCGCGCCGAGGACGGCCGGCGGGTGGAAGGGGTGGACCTACGCCCCTTCATCGGCGATCTCCCCGGCGGGCGGTCCACGGCCTTCTTCTCCACCGACGACGCCTCCGGCTCCACGAGCCAGGCCGCAGCCATCGCCGAGGCCCTCGAGCTGGGGGCCACCGCCTTGCTCGTCGACGAGGACACCTCGGCCACGAACTTCATGGTCCGCGACCGGCGGATGCAGGCGCTGATCGCCGGCGATCGGGAGCCGATCACGCCCTACATCGCGCGGGTCCGGGAGCTGTACGAGCACCACGGCGTCAGCTCCGTGATCGTGGTCGGCGGCGTGGGGGACTACCTGGACGTGGCCGACACGGTGATCCTGATGGACGAGTACCGTCCCCGGGACGCCACCGCGCGCGCCAGGGCCATCGCCGAGGAGACCCCACTGGACATGCGGGCGCTCCAGGTCCCGCCGTCCCCCCACGTGCCCCCCAGGCCCCGTCCCCTGGATCTCCGCTCCCTGGATCCCCGCCGGGGCCGCCGCGACAAGGTCCGCGCACGGGGCACGCGGACCATCCAGTTCGGCACCGAGGACATCGAGATCGGCTTTGTCGAGCAGGTGGTGGACCCGGCCCAGGCTCGGTACATCGGCGACTGCCTGCTCGCCCTCTCCCGGGGCGAGGCGGGCGACACCCGCGCCTTCCGACAGCTATGCGAAGCCATGGACGGGATCGCCGACGCGGACGGGCTGACCGCCGTGGGCGATTTCCGCGGTGGCGCCGGGGACCGCGCCCGCGCTCGCCCCCAGGAGATCGGCGCCGCCCTCAACCGGCTCCGGAGCCTCCGGGTTTCGCGAGGCTGAACCGAAGCCGGGTGACCCGGCGCCCGAGAGTGTTGCGTCAGACAGAACGCGCGCCTAGACTCCGCTTCGACCCAATCCCGGTCCCCCCGATGGAGGTGTTCCGTGTCCGTTCGCATGCCGTCCTGGTTCGCCGTCCTCTCCTTCGCGCTGCTCGTGCTGGTCCTCGCGGCCCCCGCTGCGGCCGACGAGAACCCCCTGCTGGAGGGAGATCCCGGGGACGGTCTGCCCGTCGTCACCTCCCCGGACGGGAACTTCTCGGTCCGCATGCTGGGCTACGTCCAGCCCCGGGTCGTGTTCTTCGATGGCGGCAAGGACGACACCCCCCACCCCCTCGTTGCCGGCGACCCCAACGATCGCCCCGGCTTCAAGATCCGCCGCGGCAGGTTCGGCGTGGCGGGGCAGCTGGGCAAACCCTTCCGCTACAAGGTGATGGTCGGCGCCAGCTCGGGCTTCGACACCCTGGACAACTCGGTGCGGCCGGACACCGAGGAGTTCGCAGTGCTCGACGCCTACCTGGAGTGGGCGCCCTGCGACCACTTCGAACTCCGCGCCGGCGGGCACAAGGTCCCCTTCGGCGGCCAGCAGACCCAGTCCTCGGCGGGCCTGATGCTCATCGAGCGGGCCACCGTCGCCGAACACATCGCCCCCAGCTACGACGTGGGGCTGCGGCTCCACGGCAGCATCCCGCTGCCCGAGACCGTGTTCGCCCCCGACGGCATCTCCTGGTACGTGGGGGCCTACTCGGGCGACGGCTCGGTGATGACCCCCGACGACAACTTCGGCCTGCTGTGGGTCGGGCGCCTGACCGTGGGCTTCGGCAAGGACCTGGGCTGGAGCGAGTCGGCCCTGGACGGCACCGGCTTCGGCCTCCGCATCGGCGGCGGTGCGGCGTTCAACTTCGAGCGCGAGAGCCGGGACCAGATGTTCGGCGGCGACCTGCTGCTCAAGGTCTGGCGGCTGTCCCTGCGGGGCGAGTACCTCAGCGGCAAGCGCACGCCGTCCTACCAGGGCACCGAGGATCCGGTCTTCCCCGAGCAGTTCCGCCGCCACGGCTACCTGACCCAGCTGGGATTCATGATCATCCCCAACCACCTGGAGGTGGCCTTCCGCCACGACTACTACGACGACGACCTGGACGACGAGGACGACTACAGCGCCGTGCGCAACTTCGGCGGCGGCGCCAACGTCTTCTTCCTCGAGGGCCGCGTGAAGGTCCAGCTGGACTACCTGCACCGCTACGAGGCGGGCGACGTGACCGGGCTGAAGAACGACACCTTGCTGGCCCAGGCCACGCTGGTCCTGTAGGGGAGCGCCGATGAAGACGCTGGCCCTACGCATACCCCTGGCGGCCGCCGTTGCGGCCCTGGTGGCCCTGGCGCCGTCCTGTGAGCGGGGCGATCCCCACGCCCGGGCGGTGATCATCGAGAGCCCGGCCCAGTACATCGGCGGCCCCGCCGCCCTGGCCAAGACCGGGGACTTCCTGCTCTACAACGACCAGATCAAGGTGGTCATCGGCGACAGCCGGCCCTCGCCGGGCTTCGGCATCTTCGGTGGCGCCCTGCTGGACATCGACCTGGTCCGCGGCATGGACGAGTTCGGCGGCGAGGGCAACGACCGCTGGGGCGAGATGTTCCCGATGGTCAACTTCGTGGCCGCCAACCCCCAGCTCGCGAGCCAGTACCCCCTGGACGACGAGGAGGCCGTCGCCTACCCCGGCAGCGTGTCCATCGTGGCCGATGGCTCCGACGGCGGGCCCGCCATCGTCCGTGTCGAGGGTGCCCGGGACAAGTACCTGCACATCCTCAAGCTGCTCACCGACGTGCTCAACTCCGAGGAGAAGGCCTTCACGATCCGCACCGACTACATCCTCTACCCGGGGGCGCGGTACGTGGAGATCGTCACCGAGGCGTTCATCGCCGACGAGGTGGCCGCGGACAACGGCTGGCCGACGACCGAGGAGTGGCACGAGCTGCCCGACACCGGCGAGCCCATCGATCCGTTCGCCCTGCTGGTCAACGGTACCCTGCCGCCGATCCAGGCCGAGGGCGAGGACCTCGAGATGCACGGCACCGATCCGCTGCGGGTGGTGTCCGAGAGCACCGACTTCGACGACGCCGGCGTGCTGCCGGGCCACGCGCTCAAGGCCGAGCGGCCCGACGGCTCCCTGGCCGAGGTCACCATCACCGCCGTGGACTCCGACACACTCACCCTCGACGACGAGATCGAGCTGGCCGCCGGCGGCGCCTACTTCCGGGTGCTGGGAGAGCCGGGCGACACGGCCCACGTGTTCGGCGACTTCCTCTTCCCCGGGGCCAAGGTCACCTTCTTCATGCCCGACGACCAGAACCCCCTGCGGGCCGACTGGAACAACGGCATGGGGCCGAGCATCGGGTTCGACCAGTACGGCGCCACCCTGGCGGTGGCCAAGTCCGGCGGCTCCACCTTCACCCAGCCGCTGCTGGTGGACTACTTCGCCGGGGTCAGCGACGGGGTGTCCTACGCCTACGGGGTCAAGGACGGCAACCTGTCGATCCCGATCCTCAGCGAGTCGTTCTCGGTGGTGTTCACCCATCACTCCGGGTTCGAGACCCTGCTGACCCCCGGCCAGGGGATCCGCTACACCCGCTACCTGGCCGTGGGCGAGGGCGACGCCGCGTCCGCCGCCGGCGTGCTGTGGAACGACGTCCGCGAGCAGCCCACCGGCCGCGTCGAGGGCCACGTCCTCGATGGCCGCACCGGCGAAGGGCGCAGCAACGTCGACGTCCTGGCCCTGCGGGACCCCGATCCGACCTCCGCCGACCTGCCCAGCTGGGACGACCTGGCGGGGCCGGTGGTCCAGTTCGAGACCGATCTCTACCGCGACCTGTCCGCCGACGGCTCGTTCGGCGGACCCATCCCGCCCGGGGACTACCTGTTGCTCGCGGTGGGGCCCGGTCGCAGTCGCAGCGCCATGACCCGCGTCCACGTGGAGGCGGGTGAGACCGTGGAGACGGTGCTGGCGCTGTCGGAGACCGGCCACGTGCGCTACGACGTCGTGGACGCCCGCAACGAGCACATCCCGGTCAAGCTGACGTTCTACGGCCAGGACGGGGCGGGCAAGCCCGACCCGGTGCTGGGCGAGGGCTACCTCCCCGGCACGATCTCCACCGTCGAGTTCGCCGACGACGGCCAGGGTGAGGTGGAGCTGGCCCCGGGGACCTACGAGGTCGTGGTCTCCCGCGGTCCGGAGTACGACATCGACCGCCAGGTCGTGGACGTGTTCCCCGGCCGCACCACGCCCCTGTACGCCGAGATCGCCCGGGTGGTGGACACCACCGGCTGGATCTCCGGGGACTTCCATCAGCACATGGAAGGGAGCGCGGACTCCGGGCTGCCCTACGAGGACCGGGTCCTGACCAATCTGTGCGAGCAGGTGGAGTACGTGGTCACCTCGGACCACGACTTCAACGCCAACCTCACGCCGGTGATCGAGGAGATGGGCGCCACCGAGTTCGTCAAGGCCTCGGTGGGCGACGAGTTGACCACCATCGAGCAGGGACACTTCAACGGCTGGCCGCTGGTGTTCGACCCCTCCCTGCCCGAGAACGGCGCGCCCGAGTGGCAGCTGCCGTCGGTGGCCGAGCCCGGACTGCCCCACTCGACCCCCGAGGAGGTCTTCGACTCCCTGCGAGCCGTGGGGGTGTACGGGGAGGACCTGACCGTCACCCAGGCCAATCACCCCCGCGACGGGATCCTCGGCTACTTCTACCAGTACCTGATCGACATCGAGACCGGGGACGTGCCCGAGGAGTTCGTGATCAACTACCTGGAGCTGGGCAACGACATCGTGCTGCCCGAATACTTCGACTGGAAGTTCGACGCCATCGAGATGTCCAACGGCAAGCGCCAGGACCTTGTCCGCACACCGACCTACGACGAGACCGCGGCCTTCCTCGAGGACGACGTGACCATGTACGACCACCTCTCCCGCACCGCCGAGGAGCAGGAAGCGCTGCGCACCGGTGAGACCGCGCTGAATCCCTCGTACGCCGGCGCCCTCGACGACTGGATGAACTTCCACAACCGGGGCAAGGGCTACACCGCCACGGGCAACTCCGACTCCCACACCAAGGTCTCCACCGAGGCGGGAGTGGTCCGCAACTACGTGCGCTCGTCCAGCGACCTGCCCGACCAGATCGACGAGCGGGAGATGACCGCCAACATCATCGACGGGCGGGTGTCCCACACCTGGGGACCCTTCATCGAGATGTGGATCGAGGGGGACGGCGAACCCCGGGAGATCGGCGCGACCGTGGTGGACAGCGACGGCGTGGTGACCGCCCACCTGAAGGTCCAGAGCCCGACCTGGTTCGACGTGGACCGGCTCGAGATCTTCCAAAATGGCGTGATGGTCTGCGAGATCGAGTCGGACCACACCTGCGGCGAGCCCGCGGACAACTACGGCCTGTTCCACCCCAACAGCAGCGTGGTGAACTTCGACGGCACCGTGGAGATCGATCTCGCTGACTGGTGGGCCAAGGCCATGCCCGACGAGGAGATCCCCGACGATCTGGTGCCCATGGACTCGTGGTTCTGCGCCATGGCCATGGGGGATTCGACCATGGAGCCCCTGGCCACCCCCCTGGACCGGGAACCCCTGCGCATCGCCGACGTACTCAGCGGCGCCATGGCCGCCCTGCGGTTCGAGGACATGACCAACATGATCCTCTCGGGCATCGACATCAACATGGGCGCCGACTACCTCAAGACCTTCGACGTGATCCCCTGGGCCCTGACCAACGCGATCTACGTCAAGGCCGACGGCGACGACGAGTGGGATGCTCCGGGTCTGCCCGGGTATCTGGGGTTCTACGAGTTCGGGGAGGAGGAATAGGCGCCGACGGCGTCACATCGGCTTGTACTGGCCCTTCTTGTCCTTCTTGAGGACCTTGAACCCCTTCTCCTTGGCCTTTGCGTAGTCGATCTTGCCGGTGGCGGACACGGCGCTCTGGGGCGTGCGCGCGGGCGACGACATCAGGCGCTCGAGCTCGCCGTCGCCCCGGCGGGGATCGGCCACGCAGTGGGGACCACACATCCGCGCCGGATCGCTCGTCGGCTGGAGGATCTCCAGGGTCTTGCCGCAGGTGAGACAGCGGTATTCGAAAAGGGGCATCGCCGAGGTCAGTCCTCGCGGGCCGGGAACTCGGCGGGGGTCTCCTCGCCTTGCTCGGTGTCGTTGCCCAGCAGACCGACCCCCTCCTCGCCCAGCACCAGCTGCTCCCGGACCGCCTGCCCGATGCGCACCCGATCCGCGTCGTTGAGGCCGGTGAAGCGCAGGCCGAGTCCGGTCTGATCCCCGGTCCGATCGCCCCCGACCCACACCACCTTGGCGTCCGCGCGCACGACCTTGGCCGCGCCGCCCACGGGCAGGTAGATCTCCACCGCACATTTCGTACCCAGCGGTGGCGGATTGCCCATCTTCAGGGCCACGCCGCCCACGGACATGTCCGACGTCCGGGCGGGCCGGTAGGTGTTCTCGCCCACCACCTGCACCCGGGCCGGGACCACCACGTCCGCGCGGGGATCCCAGCGGATGTCCATGGCGTGGATGCTGTCGGTGAGCTTCTGGTCCAGCGCCCCCTCCAGCGCCTCGCAGAACTCCCGGCAGGAACGGAAGCGGTCCCGGGGCGCCTTGGCTATCGCCCGCATGATCGCGTCTTCCAGGCGGGACGGGACGTGGGGGTTGTAGGTGGACGGCGGTGTGGGCGGACGCTCCACCTGCCAGCGCAGGATCTGCTGCAGGTCCTCGGCCGCCTCGAAGGGATGGTGGCCGGTCACGATCTGGTAGAGGCTCATCCCCAGCGAATAGATGTCGGTGCGGGCATCCGTGTACCGCCCCTCCACCTGCTCGGGGGACATGTAGGCCGGCGTGCCGGTGAGCTTGGTCCGACTCGTCGCCCCGTCGTCCACCAGCCGGGCCACGCCGAAGTCCAGCACCAGGGCCTCACCGGCGGGGGTGACCTGCACGTTGTGGGGCTTCAGATCCTGGTGGATCACCCCCTTGCTGTGGGCGAAGGAGACGCCGTCGAGGACCTGGCGCATGTAGGCCAGGGCTTCCAGGGGGTCCAGGGCCCGGCCCCGCCGCTGGATGATGCGGCGCAGGTTCTGGCCGTGGACGAAGCGCATCACCAGGAACATGCGCTTGCGGTGCTCGAGCAGGTCGTAGATCGGGACGATGTTGGCGTGTTCCAACCGGGCCTGGATCCGCGCCTCCTTCATGAAGCGGTCGAGGATCTCGGCGGTGCGTCGGGCGTCCGGATCGAAGACCTTGATCGCCACGTCCCGGTACAGCCGCATGTCGTGGGCCCGGTAGACCTCGCTGGACGAGCCCTTGCCGATCAGCTGCTGGAAGCGGTAGCGGTCGACCTTCTGGCCGACCAGGCGTCCGATGCGAGACATGCGCAGTATGGTAGTCACCCGCCCCGGGGGTGGCAATCGGCGTTGGGGGGGCGACGCCGTTTCAGGGCTCGTCGGGATCGTCCTCCTCGTCCTCGATGGGGAAGCCCACGGAGTGGTACTCGATCCAGCCACTGCCGCTGTTGTTGCCCGACCAGTTCACCTCGCCCGGGGTCGTGGCCGCGAACACGGCCCAGTCATCCACGCCATCGTCGTAGTAGTAGATGTCGAACAGCTCCCAGTCGCCGCCCTGTGTCGCGTAGACCACCAGGTACTGCGCGCCGCCCTCGGCGTCCCCGCAGGTGTCCACGTCCACCTCGAGTTGCAGCACCATCGCGTAGCCGCTGCTCTGCACGTCCTCCCAGTCCGACTCCCCCTCCATGGTCCAGCGAACGCCGCAGTAGACCTCCCCGGGGTCGACCACCACCCAGGCGGTCTGGCAGCCGTTCCACCGCCAGTGGTGCTGCCACGCCGCGTTCACCTCCACGTCGGCGTACCCGGTGTAGACCACGGTGCCGGCGGGGATGCCGCCCAGGTCGGGTTCCGGGCCGCACATCAGCTCCTCGATGTCGTCGTCCCCGGTGTCGTCGTCGTCCCCGGTGTCGTCGTCCCCGGTGTCGTCGTCGTCCCCGGTGTCGTCGTCCCCGGTGTCATCGTCACCCGTGGCGTCGTCGTCGCCGGTGGCGTCGTCGTCGTCCGACGCGTCGTCGTCGCCGAATTGCAGGGATCCCGTACATCCCAGGCACAGCAGTCCCAGGGTCAGGGCCATCGCCGTCCACGCTCTCCACATACTCGCGTCCTCCCGGTGGTGGGTGTCGATCGTGTATCGTGTCCGCCATCCGCCGCAACCGAAAGGGTCATTTCATGCGCGCCTCAACCGCCGTCTGGCCGGTCGTCGCCCTCGCCCTCACCCACTTCGCTCCGGACGCCGCGGCCGCCTCGGGCAGCCTGCGCGGGCTGTCCGCCGGCCCCTTCGGCGCGGACGCCGAGGTGGCCAGCCGTGCATTCCTGGACGGACCGGGAGCGGGGTGGGTGCCGGAGGGTTCCGCGCTGCTCCATCGTCGGGACGTCCGCTGGCGAGGGCGCACGGCCGTGCACTGGCAGCAGACCCACGCCGGGGTGCCGGTGGTGGGCGCCGAGATCGTCGTGCGCGTCGATCCCGCCGGCCGGATCGTCATGCTGTCGTCCAACCTGCGGGACGATCTGGACGTGGACCCGGTCCCCGTCCTCGATCCCGGCCAGGCCGGGGCGCGGGCGCTGCGGGCGGTCGGGGCAGGTCCCGGCGCCGAAGTGGAAGCCGAGCTGGCGATCCTTCCCGGGGCGGACGGGGGCCGCCTGGTGTACCGGGTACGGATCTTCGTGGGCCACCCGCCTTCCCTGTGGATGATCACGGTCGATGCCCGGACCGGTGCGGCGATCGACGTATCGGACCTGCGGCTGTACGCCGAGGGGCGGGCGTACGAGCACAATCCGGCCAACTCCGACGTGGTCACGGTCACCCTCGAGGACCTGGAGGGGGACGGGGACCGGATGATCGGGACCTATGCCCAGGTGCGCAGCACCGTGTTCGATGGAGAGACCGGTAGCTCGGACTTCCTCGCCCTGGCCGACGGCGATGGCAACTTCCTCTACGAACCGGTCGAGCCGGCGGTCGACGACGCCTTCGCCGAGGTGCACACCTACCACCACGTGACCCAGCTGAGCCGGACCTTCGAGGAGGTCCACGGCCACGAGTTCGACGGCCCCGCGCTGGTCACCACCAACTTCCGCAACGCCGACGACGGCACCTTCAACAACGCGTACTTCACCAACAACCTGACCGGGGACACGATCCTGGTCTTCGGCCAGGGCAGCATCGACTTCGCCTACGACGCCGACGTGGTGGCCCACGAGTTCGGCCACTCGGTCATCCAGACGCTGACCCAGATGCTCTTCGACGGGTTGATGACCTACGACGAGTACGGCTGGAACATCGCGCCGGGGGCCCTGCACGAGGGCATGGCCGACTACTGGTCCGCCAGCTACCACGGCGACCCGGTGATGGGCGAGTACATGGCCTCGCTCGGGGCGACCCGGAACCTGGACAACGACCACGCCTGCCCCTCCCACGTCATCGGCGAGCCCCACGAGGACGGCAAGATCGTCGGAGGCATGGCCTGGGAGGTCCGCGAGCTGCTCGGCAAGGAGCTGGCGGACCAGGTCTTCTATGGCGCCCTGGGCCAGCTGAACCCCACGCCGTCGTTCCAGGACTTCGGCCAGGCGGTGGCCCAGGCGGTGGACGAGCTGGCCGACGACGGGGAGATCGACGCCGGGCTGGCGGACGAGGTGGACGGGGTCCTGGACGAGCGGGGCCTGCTCCTGTGTGGGCGATCGATGGCCCTGGAGGACGAGGTGCCCCAGACCGTGATGCTGCCCGGCGCCCAGCTCATCGCCGAGGAGCTGTGTGAGCTGGCGCGCAACATGGGCGCGGTGTTCTCGACCCACTACCAGTACGAGGTGCAGATCCCGCCCGCGGAGGAGGGGCCGGTCGAGGCCATCGAGCTGGCCTTCGAGTTCGAACGGGTCGATGGACAGCAGCTGGGAGCGGACGACCTGCTCTTCCACCTCTACGTCCGCGAGGGCGAGATGGTCACCTACGACTTCGACTACCTCAACCTGGTGGTCTACGAGCTGGCCCTGCCCCACGCCGACGAGTACGACCTCGCGTTCGAGGAGCAGGACGAGGCCTTGACCCTCACCCTCGACGTCGACGGCGACCTGCCCCTGGACTACGGCGAGACCTACTTCCTGGGCATGACCCAGATGAACTGCCCCAACGTGCACATGACGGTCACCGCCGACGTGGTGCTGGGCGATCCTCCAGGGGACGACGACGACGACACGTCGGGCGACGGAGACGACGACGATGACGGCGGCGACGGGGGGTGTGAGTGCGCCCTGGGTCCGGCAGCTGCGGTCACACCGGGTGCGGCGATCGCCTTGCTCCTGGCTGCGCTGGTCGGGCGCCGCTCCCGGGGAGGGCGAGCGTGAACGCCGCCGTGGCCTACGGGTGCATGATCGCCAGCCTGGTGGCGATGCTGGCGATGATCGAGACCGAGCGGCGCGATTCGGCGATCGGCCGGGCCATCGCCAAGCTCTCCGCCTCCACGGCCTTCGTGGCGGCGGCGGTCTTCGCCGGCGCCCTGGACTCCGGGTACGGCCTCTGGGTCCTGGTCGCCCTGGTGCTCAGCTGGCTCGGCGACGCCTGTCTGCTGTCCAAGGCGAGGGCCTGGTTCCTGGGGGGGCTGGTGAGCTTCCTGCTGGGGCACCTGGCCTTCGGCGTGGCCTTCGTGGTGCGGGGCTTCGATCCGGTGTCGCTGGCCATGGCCACCGGGGGCATGGTGGTGCCGGCGATCGTGGTCGGTCGCTGGCTCATCCCCCGGGTCGACGGCAAGATGCGAGGGCCGGTGCTGGCCTACATGCTGGTGATCACCGCCATGGTCGCCCTGGCGGTGTCCACGGTCACCCTGTGGGGCAACGGCTGGATCCTGGTCGCCGCCGTGTCCTTCTACCTCTCGGACCTGGCCGTGGCCCGGGACCGCTTCGTGGCCCCCGGCCTCAGCAATCGGCTGTGGGGGCTACCCCTGTACTACGGCGCGCAGGTGATCTTCGCCTGGACGATCCTCCTCGAGCAGCCCGTCCGCGACGGTATGCACCAGGCGTTCTGACATGACCACCATCGACGTCCACTGCCACGTCTTCGGCGCCCGCGAGATCCCCTACGAACGGGTGGTGCGGGCCCGGTACGAGAACCAACCGCTGCTGCAGCCCCTGGTCGAGGGGCTGCTGACCGTGATCGACCTCTACCGCCGGGGGGAGGGCCCTCCCTTCGAGCGGGACCCCCGGGCGTCGCTGCGCCGCAATCCCGAGCTCGCATCCGCGCTCCCCGCCGACCTGGCGGGGGTCTTCGAAGCCCCGCCCCAGGGCGATCCGGGTAGGTCGCCGAGCGCCCTCGAGGAGCCGGAGCAGCCCCTGAATCCCCTGAAGCTGCTGGGCTGGGCCGACCTGATCACCGAGACCCAGGGAGAGATCACCCGCCAGCTGCTCGAGGCCTACCCGAACATCCAGCTGTTCACGCCCCTGGCCCTGGACATGTGGGACCGCTTCGGCGGGCCCGTCGAGCGGACGGTCGACCAGCAGCTCTCCGAGCTGGCCCGGGTGGTGGTCCGCGAGCGGGGGCGGGTGCACCCCTTCGTGCCCTTCGACCCCAAGGAGGACGACGAGGCCAACGACCGCGCCCTGGACCGGGTGCTGGACGCCGTACTCCACCGGGGCTTCGTGGGCGTGAAGCTCTACCCCTCCCACGGATTCCGGCCCTGGGACAACGCCGACGCGCCGGGACCGGACGGCCAGACCCTGGGGCATGAGCGCGGCGCCCGCTACGACGCCGCCCTGGATCGCCTCTACCGGGCCTGCGCCAAGCACGACATCCCCATCACCGCCCACGCCGCAGCCGGTGGCGTCAAGGCCTACCCGGGGGCCGGCCGAAACGCCCATCCCGACCTCTGGGAGCCGGTCCTGCGGCGCTACCCCCTGCGCCTGAACCTGGCCCACCTCGGCGGGTACTGGCACGTGGCCGCCCGGACGGAGAGCTGGACCGACGCGGCGCTGGCCCTGATGCGGGACCACTCCGGCGTCTACGCCGACCTGAGCTTCCAGCTGATCTTCAACGACTCCCGCCGGGGCATGCGGCGGGATCACGCCGCCCGCCTCCGGGCCATCGCCGCGGACTCCCAGGACCTGGGCGGACGCCTGCTCTACGGCTCGGACTGGCACCTGGGAAACGCCCTGCGCAAGGCCGACCGCTACGATCGCCGGATGCGCGAGCACCTGGCCGAGGCCCTCGGCGAGGGCTTCGTCCCGCGGATCATGGGCGAGAACGCCCTGGACTTCCTGGGCCTGCGGGCCGGTCCGGCGCGGGATCGGCTGCAGCGGTTCTACACCCAGCACTCCATCGATCTCCCCGACTGGTGGCCGGCCTGACCCGGCCGGTCTGTTACCCTTCCCACGCAGACCCTTCCCCCGGAGGCTCCCCGTGATCCGTTCCCTCCCCCTCCTGCTCCTGCTGGTCCTCCCGGGCTGCGCGGTGTTCGAGGACCGGATGGACCCCGACGGCGGCATCCCCGGGTCGGCCCCGGGGCCGGCCCAGGTGGTCATCGAGCCCGCCGCACCGGTGGCGGGCGAGGTGCTCACGGCGGTCCTGGTCGCCGGGGCCTGGGATCCCGACGGCGATCCCCTCTCCTACCGCTACACATGGCGACGGGACGGCGCCGACGCCGGGGAGTTCGCCGGTGATTCGGTGGACGCGGGCGTGACCGCCGCGGGCGAGCGCTGGACCGTGACCGTCCGCGCCGACGACGGCCACCGCCAGGGACCGGCGACCTCGACGTCGGTGACCGTGACGGTACCCCCGGACCAGGACGGGGACGGAGACGGCTTCTCAACGGACGACGGGGATTGCGACGACGCGGATCCCCAGGTCTTCCCCGGCGCGGTGGAGCTCTGCGACGGGGTCGACGGGGACTGCAACGGCGAGGTGGACGAGGGCTGCCCCGGGGAGTGCGGGGACGACATGTCCGCGGGCGAGGACGAGGAGTGCGACGGCGAGGAGGACCACGCCTGCCCCGGCCGCTGCTCGGACCACTGCGCCTGCCCCTCCGCCGAGCCTGGGGACCTGGAGGTCCACATGATCGACGTGGGCCAGGGGGACTCGATCCTGGTGATCTCCCCCGACGGTTTCGTCCTGCTGGTGGACAGCGGCGGAGGTGGCAAGGCCGACGAGATCGAGACCTTCCTGCTCGGCCGGGGCCTGGAGGAGATCGACTACACCCTGGTCTCCCACCTGCACGAGGACCACCTGGGCTCCATGGACGACGTGCTGGAGGAACATCCGGAGGTGGTGGCCTGCTTCGATCACGGCGGGAGCTACACCACCAACGCGTACCACGACTACCTGGACGCCGCCGGCGGACGGCGCCGGGCGCTGTCCACGGGGGACACCCTGGATCTGGGACCGTCGACGGCCGCCGAGGTGCTGCACGCGGACACGGGCGCGGCCAACGAGAACCTCAATTCGCTGGTCCTGCGGCTGACCCACGGCCAGGTCTCGGTCCTGCTGGGCGGGGACTGCGAGAGCGCGGGCTGCGAGGACCAGTTCGACCCGGGCCCGATCGACGTCTACAAGGTCCACCACCACGGGTCCGAGGACTCCTCGGGGGCGGCCCTGCTCAACGCCATGGAGCCCGCGGTGGCCCTGATCCCGGTGGGGGACGGCAACAGCTACGGGCACCCCGATCCCCAGACCCTGTCCCGGCTCGGTGCCATCGGTGCCGAGATCTACCGCACGGACTGGCAAGGAGATCTGAGTGTGGTCTCCGACGGGTCGTCGGTGGAGGTGGAGACCGCCGAGTGAACACGGCGCTCGGCGTCAGCCCGCGTCAGGTGCCCCCCTCGACCCAGCCATCCACACCCACGCTCCCGTCCGCTGCGATGGAGCCGGGCAGGTCCAGCCCCTCGGCCAGGGCCAGCACCTGGTCGCACAGCCTCGCCCGTTCCGCGCGCAGGTGAGCCAGGGTGGCCCGCCGACGCGCCCGGGTGAGGCGGACGCGCAGGGCGCGGGCGGTCTCCAGGGCGAGGCGCTGGTAGCGCAGGGCGACCACGCCCCCCAGGGCGCCGAGCGCCACCACGAGCAGCCCGGCCAGCACCGGCGTGTCGGGCAGGGTGGGGAAGGCCATGTGCACCTGGCGGTGCCCCCAGTAGGTCAGCAATCCAGCCGCCAGCCAGCTGAAGGGGAAGGCCGCCGCCCCGAAGATCATCTTGAGGGAGGCCTCGTCCTTGCGCTTGGTCGCCAGCAGTTTGCTCATCACCCACAGCCCGATGGCCACCGGCAGGTTGACCATGTAGCCGATCACCATCAGGGGGGGCAGCAGACCGTAGACGCCGATGACCTGCGCCGCGAGCGCGACGGCCAGGAATGGCGACGTCAGCCGCGGGCTGCGGTCCAGCTCGTGGTCCTCGATGCCCAGGGCCCGCAGGTCCGCGTCGTACTCGTCGACCCGGGCCCGCAGGGCGGTCACGACGGCCGGGTGGGAGACCATCCGGCGGTAGTACCCCTGCCACACCCGGGCAAAGGCCAGCGTGCGCTCCCGCATGTCCACCTTGCCCGGGTTCGCCCCGGCCCGGGACGCCCGCTCGGCGCGCACCAGCTTGCGGGTGCGGTGGATCAGGTGGTGGGTCTCCCAGCTCTCGGTGGCCAGCACCACCTGCTCCAGCTCCGCGTCGATGAGCTCGGTGAGGGCGTTGCAGCGGGCCTTGCCGGCCTCGCTCGGCTCGTCGGCCCCGGGGGTCAGGTCCAGCTCCGCCGGGATCTCGAGCGGCGGGTGGACCACCACCAGCACGTTGGAGCGGAACTCGCGTTTGGCGTCGTAGTGCAGCCCCACCGGGATGAGCACCGGCGGCGGGGCCCCGGGTTCACGGAGCTGTCGGGCCCGGTAGTACAGTCTGGCGGCCCCGGTCTTCAGATCCAGGGCGTGGGGCTCGTCGTGGCTCTGCCCCTCGGGGAACAGGCACGAGAACCAGCCCGAGGCCACCCGCTGCGCCAGGGCGTCCAGGCTGCCCAGGTTGGCGGAACGCCGGGCCTCGGGGTCCAGGTCCCGGGTGTCGCGGGCCCGGTAGATCGGGACGGTCCCGATGGCCCGCATCAGCCAGCCGAGCACCGGGAAGCGGAACGCCCCGTGGCGGGCGCCGAAGACCACCGGTCGGGGGAAGGTGGCCAGGATCACCCCCGGGTCCACCATGCCGTTGGGGTGCCAGGCCACCAGCACCCCGCCCCGGTCGTCGGGGACGTTGCCCAGGCCCACCACCTCGACCCGGCGAAAGAACGCGCTGCACAGCAGGCGGATGAAGCGCAGCAGGAGCCCGCGGACCCGGCTCGATCTCGCCCTGTTGGCCATCCCCGTCATGCACCGCCCTCACCTCTGTTCTCCCTGCGCGACGCGCGTTTGTAAAGGACCAAACGGCCCTGCCTGGGGGCTCGTCTTGCGGGGCGGTTGGGTCTACCATGTCGCGTCGTCGGGAGGTCGTGATGACGGAGCGCTACGACGTGGCGGTGATCGGCGCAGGCCCGGGCGGGTACGTCTGTGGGATCCGCGCGGCCCAGCTCGGACTGCGGGTGGCCCTGGTGGAGAGAGAGGCGGCCCTCGGCGGCACCTGCCTCAACGTGGGCTGCATCCCCTCCAAGGCGCTCCTGGAATCCAGCGAGATGTACCACGCGGCCCGGTCGCGGATGGCCGAGCACGGTGTGGGCGTCGAGGGCGTCAGCCTCGACCTGGCGGCGATGATGGCGCGCAAGGAGGCGGTGGTCGAGACCCTGACCAGCGGCGTCGCCGGTCTGATGAAGCGAAACAAGGTGGCGGTGCTGCGGGGCGAGGCCCGGTTGACCGGGACCGACACCCTCGAGGTCATCACGGCGGACGGGCCGCTCCACCTCGCCGCGGACCACATCGTGCTGGCCACGGGCAGCGCGGCCGTCGAGCTGCCCTTCCTCCCCTTCGACGGCGAGCGGGTCATCGACTCCACCGGCGCGCTCTCCCTGTCCCAGGTCCCCGACCACCTGGTGGTGATCGGCGCCGGTGCGGTGGGACTGGAGCTGGGCAGCGTCTGGCACCGCCTCGGGGCGCGGGTGACCGTGGTCGAGATGATGCCCCAGGTCACCCCGTTCGCGGACAAGCAGGTGGCACGGACCCTGGAGCGGGCGCTGAAGAAGCAGGGGATGGACATCCGGACGAAGACCCGGCTGGTCTCCGCCGACCTGGTGGGCGACGGCGTCGCCCTGCAGCTGGAGGACAAGCGCGGCCGGATCGACGTGGTCACCGGCGACCGGGTCCTCGTGGCCGTGGGCCGGCGACCCTTCACCGCCGGGCTGGGGCTCGAGGCGGCGGGGCTGTCCGCCGGACCCGGGGGATTCATCGCCGTGGACGAGCAGCTGCGCACCGAGGTCCCCTCGATCCGCGCCATCGGCGACGTGGTCGAGGGGCCGATGCTGGCGCACCGGGCCGAGGAGGACGGGGTGGCGGTGGCCGAGTGGATCGCCGGCGGCGAGGGCCACGTGGACCACACCCTGGTCCCCTCGGTGGTCTACACCGAACCCGAGCTCGCGTCCGTGGGGCTGACCGAGGACGCGGCCAAGGAGCAGGGCGTCCCGTTGAAGGTCGGCCGGTTCTACTACCGGGCCAACGGCCGCGCCCTGGCGATGGGGGAGCCCGAAGGTCTGGTCAAGGTCCTGGCCCACGCCGAGAGCGACGCCCTGATCGGCGTCCACATCGTGGGCGCCCGGGCCTCGGAGCTCATCGGCGAGCTGGTGCTGGCCATGTCCCTGGGCGCCCGGGCCGCGGACGTGGCCCACACCATCCACGCCCATCCCACCCTGTCGGAGATCGTCAAGGAGGCCGCACTGGCGGTCGACCGCCGGGCAATCCACGCCTGAGCCCCGGATCCGGCCTCCGGGCACATCCCGTATCATGGGAGCTCGGATGTCCGACTCTGTCCCCCGCTGGAACTCCCTGCTCGACGGCCCGATGATGGGCCGGATCGGCGATGCCCTCGCGTCGCCGGTGGGGGTGCTGGTGCTCATCCCCCTGCTGGTGGTCGGCGTGGGGGGATTCATGGCCGCCGTCGGTCAGCGCAGCGTCGAGGGATCCATCGACACCCTGGCCGAGGCCCGCTTCACCGACCAGACCCAGCAGGCCGTGCGGCACACCCGGGAGACCCTGGGCCAGGCGACCCCGCTGCTGGAGACCTGGGAGGGCTTCCTGGGCGAACAGGGGGGCTGGCCCGCGGCCGACGCGACCGCCGCCTTTCTCCGCGTGCTGATGAAGGAGCGCGGGGGGCTGTCGTTCGTGAGCTTCGCCTCGCCGACCGGGGATCTGATCGGGGCCTACCGGGACGACGCCGGCGAGCTGTTCCTCAGCGAGCGGCGCCTGGACGACGGGGGCCGCTGCCTCCTGCACGACCACCGGATCCCCGCCGCCGGCCCCATCGAGCTCACGCGCACCGACGAGGACTGCGGGTACGACGCCCGCTCCCGCCCCTTCTTCCGCCAGGCGATCCGCGTCGGCGGGATGACCTGGACCGATCCCTACGTGTTCTACGACAGCGGTCTGCCCGGAGTGACCTGTTCGGCTCCCCTCCACGACGCTGACGGGAACTTCCGCGGCGTGGTGGCGGTGGACTTCAACCTCAACGACCTGTCCGACTACATCGCCGAGCTGGACACCATGCCCCAGGGCCGGATCTTCGCGTACACCGGCGACCGGGTGCTCATCGCCATGCCCGGGTCCGGCGAGGGTTTCGCCCGGGACCGCCGGGGCGAGGGCGAGCTGCTGACCCCCGAGGCCCTGGGCGAACCCGGGCTGACGGCCTACTTCGCCGCCCTGCCCGGCCTCGACCAGGGGGACGGCGGGCCGTTGCTGTTCCGCTACGAGCACGGCGGGGACACGGTGATGGCGTCGGTGACCCCCTGCCCGCTGGCCGGCGACCTGACCTGGTACGTGGGCGCGCTCGCGCCACGCTCGGCGTTCATGGCGCCGGCGGTGGCCCATCGCCAGACCGCCGTCCGGGTGGCCGCCGTGGCCCTGGCCGTTGCCCTGGCCCTGGCGGCCCT
Source organism: uncultured Rickettsiales bacterium (assembly GCA_964542165.1). Lineage (GTDB taxonomy): Bacteria > Myxococcota_A > UBA796 > UBA9615 > CAYRNR01 > CAYTBN01. The sequence continues at coordinate 3,949 of CAZITQ010000079.1, read as the reverse complement.
GTTCGCGGTGCACCTGGTCCGCTCCCGCCGCGCAGCCGCCCTGGCCCGGGCGGCGGCCCGGGCCGCCCGGAGGGAGGTCAAGGAGCTGGGCTCGTACCGGCTGGTGCGCAAGCTGGGCGAGGGGGGGATGGGCGAGGTGTGGCTCGCCGAACACCAGTTGTTGGCCCGCCCGGCCGCGGTGAAGCTGCTCCACGGCAACCAGCTGGGGGATCTACCCCGCAAGGAGCTGCGGGACCGGCTGGCGGACTTCGAGCGGGAGGCCCAGGCCACCGCGGCCCTGTCGTCGGCGTCCACCGTGCGGCTGTTCGACTTCGGTGTCAGCAGGGACGGGTTGCTGTTCTACGTCATGGAGCTGCTCGAGGGCATCGACCTGGACGGGATCGTCCGGCAGTTCGGCCCCCTGAATCCGGCGCGGGTGATCCACCTGATGCGCCAGGTCTGTTCCAGCCTGGCCGAGGCCCACGACAAGGGGCTGGTCCACCGGGACATCAAGCCCTCGAACGTGTTCTGCTGCGTGCTCGGCGACGAGTACGACGTGGCCAAGGTGACCGACTTCGGGCTGGTCCACGTCAAGGAGGGGCAGGCCGACGGCGAGCGCAGCGACACCGTGGCCGGGACGCCCGCGTACATGTCCCCGGAGCACTGCATGGGCCAGGTGGATCTGGACGGCCGTTCCGACCTGTACGCCCTGGGCTGCGTGGGGTACTGGCTGCTGACCGGGCGGACGGTGTTCGATCGCACCGAACCCAAGGACATGATGCGCCAGCACGTCACCGCGCGACCGACCCCGCCGAGCGAGGCCGCTCCGTTACCGGTGCCCCCGGAGCTGGACCGGGCGATCCTGCGCTGCCTCAACAAGAAGCCCGACAGACGCTTCGCCGATGCCCGGGAGCTGCGCGACGCCCTCGAGGCGATCCCGATCCCGGACGAACAGCGCTGGGACCGGGCCCGCCGGCGGGCCTGGTGGGTGCACTACGGGGAGACCGTCCGGGGACTGCAGTCCGGGGAGCCCACCACCTCCCCCACCCCCATCCGCCTGGAGCGGGGACCGACCCAGCTGATGTCGTCCACGGACTTCGAGTCGATCACCCTCGACGTCCAGACGGTGCCCAAGCTCGACCGGGACGGGTGACCCGCCTCAGTCCGTGTACAGGACGTCCCACAGCCGGGGGGCGAGGTCCCGCAGCTGGACCCTCGGGTTGGGCAGCATGTGCACGTTCGTGGGGCCGATCACCGGCCCGTCCACCTGCTTGTGGAAGTAGTGGGGACGGGTGACCGCGGGGTGGATCGTCCAGGTGGTCCGGTGGGCGGGGTTGAAGTACACGGTGGCCACCCGCACCCGCTCCGGATCCAGGTTGCAGCGCAGGGCGTCCCGCAGGCGGTGGATCACGTCGTTGACCAGCCGTCCGGCGCGAAAGGCGCTGTCGATGATCAGCACGTTGTGGTGCCGGTCGATGTGGTCGGCCAGGTACTGGATGCCGATCACGTCGGTGCGGTAGGTCGAGCGGGTCGGCGAGGTGTCCAGGCTGATGTGGTCCAGCACGTGTCCCTCGGGACCCCGGGTCTTGAAAACGTACTTGAAGACCTCGTGGACCGGCAGTCCGGACATCACGCCGCCGGGCCACAGGGCGACCAGGAAGTCGGGGCGCCAGCTCTCGTCCCGGGCCACGTTCAGCCCCAGCTGGATGCAGTCCAGCAAGAACTCCCGGGGTGGCACGTAGTGGAAGGGCCCCTCCACGTGCATGTTCGTCGGCTCGGACGGCTCCCCCCGCAGCATCGTCCAGATGTCGTCGCCCTTGCCCCGGATCCGCGTGTCCTCGGGATCCGCCGCGTCCACCAGGTCGGCGAGCTCGTGGGGATAGTCGATCCACACGTCGGCGGCGATCTCGTGCAGGGCGATGACCGGGAGCTCGCCGTACTCCTGGCACTGGGGCTTGTGGTGCACCGTGGCCACGACGATGTCCTCGGGGGCGTTGGCCCGGGCCTTGTGGCGCAGCAGCTCGACCACGCCGCGGATCGTGTTCCCGGACTCGTACACGTCGTCGATGATCAGCAGGCCGTCCTCGGGACAGATCACCTGGACCAGGTGCTCCAGGTTCTTGACCGTGACCCCCCCTCGGCGGCCGATGCCGGTGTAGGAGTCGGTGGCGATGGTGGTGTGGTGGATCTGCACCCCCCGGCTGCGGAAGAAGGCGTCGACCCCCAGACCGACGGGCGTCCCGCCGCGCCAGATCGACAGCATGTGCTTGGGCCGGAAGCCGCTGAGGTAGACCTTCTTGCCCAGCTCGAAGGAGTCGACCAGAAAGTCCTCGGGATCCACGTGATGTAGCGTCGTCATGGGCGGGGATGATAGCAGGCGACGGGAACACCACCTCCCCGCCACCCCCTCCGGAGGGCGGGTGAGCGGGGGAGGGTGGCGGGGAGGGGTGGGCGGGGAACCGGGGATCAGAAAGGCCAGTTGTCGCCGAAGTCGGCGGCGATCTGGTCGTCGTCGAGGGGGCAGGTGAACATCTTCACCTCGTCGATCCGCCCGTCGAAGTGCAGGACCGCCAGCCCGCTGTTGGTGTCCGACCCGATGCGCATCGGGACCTCGTCGTAGAACGGCACCGCCGGGGCGTTGCCGTCACTGTGGGTGAGGACCCCATCCACGTAGATCGCCCGCTCCCCGGTGTCCGTGTTCCATGTCGCCGCCAGATGGTGCCAGGCGCCGACGTGACCCGAGTAGTCGGTGGCATCGTGGAGCAGATTGAAGCCGTCGTTCACGTCGCCGGTGTACCAGGAGATCCCGAGCAGGTAGTACCCCAGGAAGTAGGTGTCCCCGCAGCAGCCGTCGTAGGCGCCGGCGGAGCCGTGGCTGATCACGGTGTCCCAGGAGTGGGCCAGGAGGCTGTCCGGGGCCACCCAGGTCGTCAGCGTCATGCCGTTCATCGGCCGCAGCTCGGGGTGGTCCAGGACCACGTGGGCCGACACGCCGTCGAAGTCCAGGGCGTTGCCGACGATCCCGGCGGTCCACGCCGCGTCGACGATCTGGCCGTCCAGGCCCAGGACGCCCTGGTCGCCGGCCACGTCTCCCGCGCCCTCGTCGAAGGGCCAGTAGCCGGCCGTGTCGTCCACGCCGTCGCAGTCGTTGTCCAGGCCGTCGCAGACCTCGGCGGCGCCCGGGTAGGTCTCCCCGTTCTCGTCGTCGCAGTCCCCGTCGCACTCGGTCACGCCGTCGCCGTCCACGTCGGCCTCGTCCGGGTCGGGCTGACCGTCGCAGTCGTTGTCGGGCACGCCGTCGCACTGGTGAGGGGCCCCCGGGTACACGTCCGGGTCGCCGTCGTCGCAGTCGTCGTCGCAGGTGCTGAACCCGTCCCCGTCCCCGTCGGCGGGGACCATGGCCGGATCCGTGTCGTCACAGTCGCCCGCGCACTCGTCGAACCCGTCCCCGTCGTCGTCGGACTCGTTGTCGTCGAGCTGGGCGTCGCAGTCGTTGTCGGTCACGCCGTCGCAGAGGTGGGGCGCCCCGGGGTGGCCGTCGGCGGTGCCCTCGTCGCAGTCGTCCCCGTTGTCCACGTGACCGGGTACGGGGTCGCAGTCCACCTCGGACACCGCCGGGTTGCCGTGACCGTCCCCGTCGGCGTCGAGGTACCAGTCGAGGGCGTCCGGGGCCTCGTCCTCGTCCACCTCGCCGTCGCAGTCGTTGTCGAACCCGTCACAGATCTCCACCGCGCCCGGGAAGCTCCACTCGCTCTCCACCCCGCCGCACTCCTCGCACCCCATCCAGCCGTCCCCGTCCAGATCCAGCTCGTCGGGGGGCAGCTGACCGTCGCAGTCGTCGTCGATGCCGTTGCAGACCTCCCCGCCGCCGGGGAAGACGCCGGCATCGGCATCGTCGCACTCCTCGCAGGCCAGGAAGCCGTCCCCGTCGCCGTCCACCTCGTCCGCCCCCCGCGCCCCGTCGCAGTCG
>CAZITQ010000078.1:22659-38194 GCA_964542165.1 uncultured Rickettsiales bacterium | reverse complement strand
CGCCGGCCTGTCACGCCGGAGGCCGCGGGTTCGAGTCCCGTCCACCCCGCCACTAAATACCCGAGGGCGATGTTGGGAGACCGGCATCGCCCTCGGCCGTTCTGGGGCCTGAACGTTCTGCCACGAGGCACAGGGAGGACACATGCGCCCGGGAAACACCCTCGCAGCGGGAATTCTGCTGATCTGCGGCGCAGGGTGGTCGCTCATGATGGCCATCGGGGTGTCCATCGGTTCCCTGGGAGCCTGGTTCCCCGCCTACTGCTTCTGCTTCCCCCTGGCGGTCTTCGCGCTGGTGATCGGGATCATCCTGGTGTCCGGGGCCCGGGTAGGCCACGTGCTGCCGGTCCTGGCCGGCGTCGCCGAGACGCTTCAGTTCATGGACTGCGACGTGATCGGCGCCACCTGCGGGATCATCGCCATCGTCGTGGTCTCCCAGGGCGACTCCGTCGCCTACCTCAACGGCGTGGACACAGCCGCCCCCGGCTACGAAGGCCCCGTGCCCGTGCCCCGCAAGGCCAGCGCCGTGGACGCTACCGGCCTCGCCACCGGCCCGGGGCTGCTGCTGAACTCCAGCTTCTTCCCTCTGGCCTTCTTGCTCTTCCTGACCCGCCCCGCCGTGGTGATCGACGGCATCGAGCAGCGGGTGGCCTGGGGGCGCCAGTTCCTGCCCCTGGCCCCGGGGTGGCACGACCTGCACATCTACACCCCGTACATCGGCCACGCCGCGCGGGCCCAGATCTCCATCGAGGTCCACGACGGCTACCTGACGCCCCTGGACTACCGGGTGCCCTTCATCGTCTACATGGCCGGCGTGCTGACCCCCCACCCGCCCCAGCCGGTGGCCGCGCAGCTGCCTCCGCCGGTCGAACCCGCGCCGCCCGCGCCGCCCGCGCCGCCCGGGACGCCCACGCCGACCTTCCCTCCGACGACGCCGCCCCAGGGCTGATCCAGCGAGGCTACCAGTCGAAGGCCGACAGGGTCGTGGCGTGATCCGCGAGTAGATTCGGGTCGAACTCGGCGCAGTCCAGGCGGGGATCCAGATCGGACGGGGCCAGCAGATCCAGGTCCAGCAGGGGCTCGGGGGGCCCGTCGTAGGGGGGGACCAGGCGCTGGAACTCGGTGTAGGGGCAGACGATCCGGGAGGCCGGGGTGCCGTCGGGCTCGTCGAGCATCAGGGTGGTCTGCAGGAAGACCAGATCCGCCGGCTCCCCCACGTCCGGCGGCGCGCCGAACACGGGTAGCCACGAAGCCACCAGCTCCCCGTCCACCGACTCGGTGAGGGCCTGGACCGGACCTCCGGCGGGATCGGCGAGCTCCACGTTCCAGCGCAACAACTGCTCCACCTCTTCGTGGTAGGCCGCGCCCTCGACGGTCTGCGGGGCCACACCGCCGGTGTAGGTCATGAAGGTCAGCCACTGGCCGTCCGGGGACCAGGTGGGATCGTGGGAGGAGTGGGTGTCGCCTCCCGATTCGTTGTCGGTCAACCGCACCCGATTCGACACCAGACAGTCCACCCCGTTGCAGGTCACGTCGACCACGTAGATCTCGAGGACCACGGGGCTCGGGTTGTCGGGACGGCTCGACTTGAACGCCAGTCGCGTCCCGTCCGGCGACCACTCGGGATCGCAGCCGCCCAGCGGCTCGTCCGCGTCGACCAGGGCGACCGCGCCGCTCCCGTCGCTCCAGGCCACGTGGAGGACGCCGTCCAGGCAGTAGACGATCCGGTCCCCGTCCGGGTGCCAGTCCGCGTGGCCGCCGGGCACCACGTCGACCTCGTCGCCGGTCGCGAGATCCAGGTACCGGGTACCCTCGTCGCCGTTGCCCAGGTCCGCCAGGAAGAGCACGCCGGAGCCGTCGGGGGACAGGGCGGGCGGGGCCACGCCGGTGAGGACGGCTGCCGCGGTCGGCAAGGGCACGGGCTCGCCGTCCCCGTCCCGGGCCAGGGCGAACAGGGAGCCGCCGCCGTGGTACGACGCGAACACGATCCGGGGGTTGTCGGGGGTCCAGAGGGGATCCCCTGCGGTGGTGTCGTCGTCCCCCGTGCTGTCGTCGTCCCCCGTGCTGTCGTCGTCGTCCCCCGCCGAGGTGTCGTCGTCCCCCGCCGTCGTGTCGTCGTCGTCCGGTCCGGGGCATCCCAGCCACAGCAGCGCGCCGGCGAGGGCGAGGGGGACGAGGGGGTGACGGGTGCTCAGCCGTCCAGCTCCATGCCGAAGAACAGCCGCAGCCAGGGCTCCAGGTCGTCCAGCCCCACCGCCATGCCCGACGAGAGCAGGTAGCTCTGCATGTGGGCCGAGAAGCCGTCGCCCGAGAACACCACCAGGCCCGGGATCGGCCAGGCCTCGATGTCCTGGAGGATCAGCGGGATCTTCTCCTCGGCCGATCCCTGGGTGCCCTGGTACTTGCATTCCAGCCCCAGCCGCACCCGATCACCGGGGTGGGTCAAGACGAGGTCGATCTTGCGAACCGCACCCCAGATCCGGCGGCCCACGCGGTACTGGCGGCGGACCTCGAGCCCCAACCCCTCGGCGAGGGCGGCGACCTCGTCCTCAAGGGCGGTTCCGGAGCTGACGGCGGTGGCGAGTCCGGGCATGGGCGAGGCCTCCGGGTTCGAGGTCACGATATCAGGAGTTCGGCGACCTCGCCCCTTCCGTCGGCCTTGGAGTTCACGCGGCGGGGGACCGTGACCTCGACCTTGCGGAAGCCGGGGGTGTACAGCTCGCGGACCCGGGCGGCGGAGGAGTTGGAGAGCAGGACATTCACGTCGCGGTCCTTGAGCTCCCTCGCCACGTCCCGCAGGCGCACCTGGTCGTCGTCCCCGAAGCCCCCCTCGGTGTAGGAGGTGAAGTTGGAGGTGGCCGACAGGGGGATGTAGGGCGGGTCGAAGTAGACGAAGTCCCCGGACTCGGCCCGGTCGAGCACGCTGTCGAAGGGCTCGTGGTGGATCTCCACCCCCTGCAGGGCCCCGTGGCAGGCCCGCAGGTTGCGCTCGTCACAGATCAGCGGGTTGGTGTAGCGGCCGAAGGGAACGTTGTACACGTTACGCTGGTTGACCCGGTACAGCCCGTTGAACGCGGTCTTGTTCAGGAACAGCATCCAGGCGGCCACGGTGGCGTCGTCCGGGCATTCGTCGATGGGTTCCTGCCGCAGCTCGAGGAACAGCGGCTTGTCGTGGGGCAGCTGGCTCAGCTGGTCGATGACCTCGTCCACCGCGTCGCGGATCGCCCGGTAGGTCCGGACCAGGCGCAGGTTGTTGTCCGAAAGGTGGGCCTGGTCGGGCTTCAGGGCGAAGAACAGGGCGCCGCCGCCCACGAAGGGCTCGTGGTAGGTGCCACCGAAGCCCCGGGGCACGCGGTTGATCAGCTTGGGGACCAGGTGGCCCTTGCCACCGACCCACTTGAGGAAGGGGCGCGGCACCGGATGGACCCGGCCGCCCCGGCGCTTGGGCGCGGGCGTGGGTTCCTGCTCCAGACGCCGGCGGGCCGCCTCGGCCTCGGCCAGAAGCCGGTCCGAGAAGCTCACACCCCCTCCTCGGCCGGGCCCTTCTTGCGGATCTTGCGCCACAGGTCGCCGGCCCAGCGCCGCATCGTGATCGGGGCATTGAAGAAGGCGTCGAACATCCAGTGCTCGAGCAGGGCGCCCCGCTCACCGAACACCGGGATGATGTTGACCAGCTTGCCCGCCCAGCGGCCGGCCATGAAGCGGGCCAGGTCCGGGTACTTGGCCGCCATCTGGATCGGGAAGGCCAGGTAGCCGATGTAGTGCCAGAAGCTGACGAAGGCGGCGATCCAGTAGTTGCGGACGTCCCGCTCCTTGATCATCAGGAACAGCACGTACAGCCCACGGACCATCGAACCGGGGGAGATGGGCGTGACCTGGAGGAAGGTCGCGACGGCCGCGGCTGCCGCCGTGGCCTGGGCCGCCGAATCGGTGGCGGCGAGGGTGATCTTGAACGCCCAGGGCGCCGCGACCGCCATCACGATCTGGGTCACCGGCAGGGTGCAGGCGTGCACCGCCACCGACTGGAGGTACTTCTGGATGAAGGGTTCCTTGAGCTTGGCCAGGATGTCGTCCGCCTCGGCGTCGGACAGCATCCCCTCCTCGCGCCCCTCCTCCACCTGGTCCCGGAGCCACTGCTCCCGCTCGGCGGGGATCAGGTACAGCTTGACCGGGTAGCTCACCGCGTCCCAGGTCCGCTCCTTGAAGTAGGCCCAGTCGGTCAGGTAGTGCTGGAGCTTGGCCGGCATCCAGCCCACCAGGAGCCCCCGCAGGAAGGTCCGGAACGGGCGATCGGCCAACGAGGCCGCCCGCTCCGAGGTCAGGGCCTCGTCCCGGTGCCAGTCGATGAGCTTGGCCTGCTGGGACGCCCGGAAGCGGCGGGTGAAGTAGTCCCAGCTGGTCAGGGTCCGGTGCACGTGCTGGGCGTAGCCGCTGCGGTCGCCGACGATCCGCCGCAGGGGCCGGCCGATCAGGGGCAGCAATCCCAGCGTCAGGAACAGCAGGTAGAACGCCGTGGAGGACCGCAGGCGCTGCTCGCCCTGCTCGTCCACCAGCGCCAGGGTCTTCCAGGCGGTGATGAAGCCGTTTCGGACCGACGCCCGCAGGTCCTTGCCGAAGAGCCGCACGTGGTGGTGGGTCACGTCGGGCAGCGAGGCCCGGTAGGCCTTCTCCCGCTCGACCAGCTCGGCCACCGCGGGCTCGTAGCCCTCGAAGTGCTCCTCGTGTTCCATCAGGTAGGCGTCGAGCTTGTCCATGTCGCCGCGGTCGAACTGCACCAGGCGACCGCGGAACAGGCCCCGGAGGATCAGGACGAAGTCCCCCGGCGCCATGGGCAGGAACGGCAGCAGCGCGAGCCCGGCGCGGAAGTCGATGGCGCACAGGTCGTCCAGGCCCGCAGACACCCCGTCCGTCCGCTTGAGCGCGTTGGGCTGGCTCTTGAGCGTCCACCACTCGTACTGGCGGGCCAGCTCCGGGGCCCCCATGGTGTGGAAGTGGCGCACCAGGTCGCGCATGAAGGCCTTCTTGCGCAGGTACTCGACCGAGCCCACGTCCTCGGGCGGCGCCCCGTCGCCGAGCTTGGTGCGCAGGCGGCGGAACACGTGGTCGTTGATCGCGAAGCGCCAGACCCGGCCGGCGACCCACTCGCTGATCTCGCCGTAGCTCAGCAGGTCCGGGTCGTGGAAGGTGGCGTGGATGTCCACCACCGCCCGCTCGCTGCCCAGCGACAGGGCCGCCCCGCGGCGGATCAGCTTCTGCCACAGGGCGCCGGCCCGCCCCGCATCCGGGTTGACCTGCGCCGAGAACGGCCCCTGGAAGGCCAGGGTGTAGATCAGGTTGCGGAACTTCAGCGAGAAGCGGGACGGGGGCACCAGGACCTTGACCGCGTAGGTCTGGCCCACCTCCAGGCCCTGGATCGGCTCGCCCTCGATCTCCTCGAGCACCACCCGGTAGACCTGGCCGGCGAACCCCCCGCCGATGCGTTTCTCGCTCCGGAACGCCACCTCGGCCTCGGCCACCGGGAAGACCCCGGTGGCTTGCACGCGAACCAGGTCCCCCTCGTCGTGGCAGGTGGGCCGGTAGGGCTTGAGCAGCTCGGCGTCGGCGATCCGCTTCTCGAGCTGATGGCGAACCTTCTGGTGTTCGGTCTCTTGCATCCGGTCGGACAAACCGCTTCTGGCTGCTTGGATTCCGCCGGAATCTACCCGCCGAAAGGACGGCTGTCCAGGAGTCTGAGGGGTTTCTCAGGTGGGGTGTCAGTTCGAGGGACAGATGCCCAGGTCCATCCAGCGCTGAACGTCGTCTTCGTCCACCTCGATCAGGGTGTCGAGGGGTTCGCCGGTGTCCGGATGAGTACCCTCCACGGAGATCCGGGGCGCGTCCTCGAGCAGCAGGGTGGTGGTGGCGCAGGCGGGCTCGCCGTCGGGGCAGGTCTCGCACTCGAGCCCCAGGGAGGTGAGCAGGGTGCAGGCCTCCCACTCGTCCGCCACGTCCCCGAACAGGGGCCACAGGGGTCGGGTGTCCACCACCGTCTCGATCCAGACCTGGGTCACCGCGTCCCCGTCGGGGGTCACGGTCGCCGCCGCGGTGGTGGGTTCGGTCTGCAGCAACAGGTCGCCGCTGCCGTAGTCGATGGTCGACCACAGGGGGAACCCGTCGGCCCACAAGTGGGGATTGGTCCACTCCGCCGGACCGGGGACCTCACCGCCCCAGGTCGACGTGGGGATGCACAGGTCCTGGCGGTATTCGTACCCGTCCGGCAGCAGGACCGCCGAGAACGCCTGGACCTCGCCGCCCTCGTCGTCCGCGCCTTCCAGGTTCAGCGCCAGGAACGAGCCGGAGAGCATGGACTCGACCAGACCCGTGTGGCCGGGCATGTGGGAGTTGCTCGTTCCCAGGTCGAGGAGGAAGTCACCGGCGATCGCGTCGTCGTCCACCGCCGTACCGATCACACCGGTGGTGAAGGTCCAGCTCTGCTCGGGCAGACACCCCACCCTCACCGTCACCTCGTAGTCCGTCATCGGCTCCAGGGGGGGATCCACGGGCGGGAAGGTCACCCTGCCTCCGCCGGTCACCCCGTCGAGCACCACCAGGGTGCCGTCGTCGCCGACGATCTCGGCGGTGGCCTGAAGGTGGGTCACCCGCCCGTCCAGCTCGAGGCTGATCTGCGGCCGCGGGTGCACGTCGTCGGAGCCCGGTTCGGGCAGCCGATGCTCCACCGCGAACATCTCGGGGTCTGCCCCGTCGCAGTCGCTGTCGATGGCGTCGCAGGCCAGATCGTCGGCCTCCGGGTGGACCTCGTCGTCCAGGTCGTCGCAGTCCCCGTCGCAAGACGAGTACCGGTCGCCATCCCGATCCAGTGGATTCAGCTCCGCGTCCGCGTCGTCGCAGTCCCCCGGCTCCAGATACGGCCGGTAGTAGCAGTACTGCTCGCTCGCCGCGAAGCCGTCCCCGTCCGCGTCCACGCACTCCTCGGGGCAGCCGGTGATCGCCAGACCCATCGAGAAAATCGCCGTCGCCACAAAACGCATGCCGCACTCCTTCCGTGTCCCGTCGCACGGGGACGACGCAAGGGGTGTGCCAGTTGTCGTAGTCGGGTGACTGCGGCCCCATACATCCGGCTGGAACCGACTCTCCCTCCGTCGGGAGGGGCAGACATGGCACGCATGTGTCACATGTGGCTAGCGAGTAGGTTCCAATAGAGCGTCAAGACGATCCTCGGACAGGAACCTCACCTGATCGTTCCAAACGACCGTCCCCTCGGCATCGATGACAACTACCGAGAGTTCGAATTCCACTCCGTATGCACGGGCGACGCTGTCTCTACCCAGGGGAATGGCACAAGGATAGGCAATTCCAGCGGCCTCCAGGCAACTGCTGACCTTGTCCGGGGAACGTCCTGAGTACGGCAGGACGCCGATCACTCGGATTCCCTGCTTCGCGAACCGCTCTGGCCACACGCAAGCCACCAACGGCACGTTGCATTCCCAGAGTCCCCAGGACGGCTCTCGCTGTATCGCCGTGAAGAACAGCAACGCAAGTGGGCCACCCGACGACGTGGACGTTTCGGCATCGATGGGATCACCGTACCAATCGACGTTCTCGATCGCCGGTGCTGAAGTCCCGAGCAAATCCAGTCGGTGGCGAAGAGACTGCACGCGAAAGAAGAGAGGGCCGCCCTTGCCGAGCAACGGCGACCATCGCTCCAGCTCGTTGCGAGAGTCGTCGAAATCACCACGATGGTAGGACCCCAAAGCCAAGCGGTAGCGAGCATCGTCGACGGACGGATGAGTCGGCATCGTCTCGATCAACTCACGGAGAACGACCTCGGATTCGCCGGATTGTCCGAGGATCTCCAGAATTCCACCGAGGAAGTACAAGGCCTCTCCTCGGGTGAAAGGATCCACCACGGGAGTGTCGACCAGATCCTCGAGCTCTTTGCGGGCCTCCTCCAGCAGAGCACGGATCTCGCCGGACACTTCCGAGGAGTCCGGCCGCAGGTGAGCCTGTCCGTACTGGAGTTTCGCCAGCGCCCCGATGACGCAGGCCTGACTCTGCAAGCGACTGTTCGGATACGTCGCGGTCCAGTCGGCCAGCCTGTTTTCGACGAGGCTCGCCCTGCCCTTCCAGGCATCGCGGCGCATGTCCAGGAGTTCCAGCTCCTCAGAAATCGGATCATCGGCGGATCGATCGCTCAGCCAGACTTCACCCGCGCGGTGAATCCACGACTCCGGAGCGACATATCCGACCATTCCCAGGTACTGGCCTATCACAGCCGGGTCACCGACCAGCTTCGCGAGAGCGGTGCGATCCAGATACGGCAAATCCCGCGGACCGCGGGCTCCGTTCGACTCGCTTCGGACCTGACCCTTGTCGTCTCGCCCCCAGCACGACGGGACTCCATCGGTTCCAACGGCGCAGCTGTGCCAGCCACCGGCCACGACGTCCCGGTATTGCCCCTTCGGCGCCTGTGGCGGGGCCCACCCTTCGTCGCCCCGGCAGCGTATCCGACCTGTTCGCGTCAGCCCGCAGGCGTGCCGTCGCCCCACGGACACCCCGGAGAAGCGACCCAACCACGGCTCTTCGAGTTCGGACTCCGTTTCAGACCAGCACATGAGCCGACCCGCACGGGAAACGGCACATACGCCCGCATCTCCAACGCTGAGCGAACGGTAGCGGCCGGACCTGTGTCCCCCGTCCGGAATGCCCTCTCCCCAGCAATGCAATGCACCGCCGACCTCCACGCCACAGGTACTTCTCGGTCCCGCGTCGATGAGCACGAACGTCTTCCCTGGAGATTGGCACTGGCCGAAATCCGCTCCTCGCGCGCAACCCCAACATTCCACGGTGCCATCGTTCGCGAGACCGCAGGAATGGAAGTCCCCCGACGTCGTCTGCACGAACGCCGTGCTCGGGGCATCACACTGGCCGTAGTCCGCCATTGCGCATCCCCAGCAGCGGGCTTCGCCGGAATCACCGACAGCACAGCAGTGGCGCTGCCCACACGAGATTTCAGTGAACGCACCGGCGAGGGGGACACTCTGCAGCGCGTCATTCGCCCCCCAGCACGCCACATGCCCCTCGGTGGAGAGCGTGCAGGTGTGGTCACGGCCCACCGCGATCGCGCGGCAATCCTCCCCTCGCGCGGCGCCGGCCCACATCACCACACAGGCATGGACCGTCGCCCACGACGCCAGGCAGGTCCAACCGTGGAGCCAAGGGAACCGCCTCTTCATGTTCGGATGCTGAGCAGCGATTCCGCCTCTCGTCAACCGCGCGTACGCGGTTGAGCGTCTTGAGAAACGCGATGCTATGCTCGTTCAAGTAGCCTTTTGCCCTCTCGAACATCCTGGCAATAGAGAGAGCAATCGCTGAGCGGGGACGGGATTCGACGATGCTGTGGTGGATCGCTGGACGCGGCAGCCGTCTGATCCCGCCGATCGCGACGATTCTCCTCCTGCAGGCCTCGTGGGCCGTCGAGAGGGCGCCCGATCCCAGCCACGTCGGGCAACAGACCCCTCACCGGCTCGTCTCGGTCCTCGATGCCGGACACCATGGGACCATCCTTGCCATCGCGTTCTCCAACGACGGTCAGTGGCTCGCGACCGCCTCCTCCGACCACACCGTCCGCCTTTGGGACGCATCAGCCGGCCTCGAGATCCGCACGTTCTCCGGCCACACCGATGCGGTCACCAGCGTGGCGTTTTCTCCGGACGGGGAGAGCCTCCTCACAGGCTGTCGCGACGGGACGGCTCGCCTCTGGGACGTGGACTCCGGCTCCGAACGAACGCGCCTCTTGGGACACCAATCGCCCATCCGGAGCGCGTCGTTCTCGCCCGACCGAGACCACGTATTGACAGTCAGCGAGAGGACGGTCCGCATCTGGGCTCGAGCTACTGGCGCGGAATCGTCGCTCTACCACAAACGGGATGTCCGGTTGGTCATCGGTGCCCAGCGCGAGGACGAGACGACTGCCTTCAGCCATCTCCAGCAGCCCGCTCCTCTTCCGGAGCCAGATGCCCTGCTCGGGGCGACCTTCGCTCCAGATGGTGAGGGGATCTTCATTGTGGACGAGCGCGGCTCCGTGATCCGCTGGTTCCCGGAACATGGAGACGTACGGACCGTGCTCGCTCCACAGCAAAGGACCTCCCGCGCATCGTTCTCGCCGGATGGGCGCACCTTACTCTCCGTGGCGGCACAGGCTCCCGCCGTCGGCGAGGAGGATCCTCGAATGGCGCTGCGGACCTGGGATCTCACCCGCGGAGAGGCGGTCGCCGAGCATCAAGCCGAGTCAGGTGACATCGAGTCCATCGCCGTGAGCAACGGGGGCCAAAGGCTGCTTGTGGGCACGGAATAAAACCTGACGATTCTGCTAGATGGTCGCTCGGGCGAGGTTCTGCGGCGCTTCGAGAGCCTTGAACCCTGGGGCATTGTGGTTGCACTGCACCCCGACGGTGTGCAGGTCGCGATCGCCACCGAGAGCCCTCCAGCCAGGAAAGCCAACGGCAGCGTGGTCCGTCTCTGGCACCCCGAGAAAACGCATGCCCTCGCCGAATTTGGGGCTCTCTCCACATGGGACAGGTGTTCCGCGGTGGGTTTCTCTCGCGATGGAAAACAGATCATCTGCGCGTCCTTTGGACATACCGTCCTGACCTGGGACAGCAGAGGGCCTCGGCGTAGCCGCCATTGGGTCAGCGAACCCCTGTCCGGGCCCGGAGGGGAAGCCGCACGGCCTGCGTTCGGCTACCCAGACTACGAGCCGAACCACCCGCTGGCCATCTCTCCCGATGGGATCCACATAGCGACATCGAGCCGAGATGGCACCGTGGCGATCTGGGACGTCGAGTCCCGACGCATCGTCGACCGTCTATCCGTACACACCGATGGTGTGGAGAGCATCGAGTTCTCAAGGGACGGTCGCTATCTCCTATCGGTGGGGCATAGCGATTTCGTGCATCTCTGGGAAGTCGCCAACAAGACGACGAAAGGGACCTATCTCCCGGATTCGGGCTTCGGGCTCGAGGTGATGGAGCAGGCCACGATTTCGCAGGACGGGCGATTCATCGCCGCCATCTCGGGACTGAACGAACTGTTCCTCTGGGACCGCAAATCAGCAGAGCTGGTACTCGCCAAGGAGCTACCTGGGCTCGGTGCAAGTACGATCGCGTTTACCCAAGACGCGAGCGCCGTTCTGGTGGGCGGCATCGGGGGGAAACTCGAACTCCTGAGTACGCGGGACGGCAGTGTGCTGCGCGAGATCGTCGCCCACGATCCATGGACGAACCGCATCATCTGTCGCCCCGAGCATGGTGTCTGGATCACCGCGGGTGAGGATGGCACGGTCAAGTTGTGGGATCTCTCCACGCTGGAACCCGTCAAGACGCTCGTTGGCCACACGGGCGGTGTTCTGAGCGTCGACCTGTCTGCCGACGGCAATCTGCTGGTGACCGCCAGCGACGACGGCAGCGTACGTGTTTGGGACCGCTGGACCGGAGAAGAGCGCTGCACGCTGTGGTGGCTGGATGAGGGCTGCTGGGCCGCCGTCGCTCCGAGCGGACGTTTCGACGCCTCCTCGTTCGGCCGCGATGCCCCCATTCACTGGGTAGTCGCCAACGAGGTCATCTCCCCCCAGCAGCTTCACGAACGCTACTACACACCGGGTCTGCTCGGAGCGGTCCTTCGCGGAGAAGCGCTCGAACCCGTAGAAGGTCTCGACTCGCTGGATCTCCACCCGCGACTCGAGCTGTCGGCCCCCGCCCATTCCCCGTCCCACGTCACCGCGCGCCTGCACGAACGAGGCGGGGGCATCGGCCGGGTCCAGGTGTTCGTCAACGGAATCGAAGTGACGGGGGATGCCCGTGGGTCGGCAGTCGTCACGCGTACCGCGGACGGCGTGATGGAATTCGATTTCGACCTCGCGGACGCCTTGCCCCTGATCCCCGGTGTAGAGAACACCATCCGTGTCGTGCCGTGGAACGAGGACGGCTACATGTCCGGCCGCGGTGCAGTGCTCGTCCTGCGCGCGCCGGGCGAAGCCTCGGGAGAGCCGACCGAGCTGTGGGCCATCGTCGCGGGAGTCTCCGACTACGCAGGCTCGGAAACCGGCCTGGATCTCAGGTACGCAGCCAAGGACGCTGCGGACTTCGCGCATGCGCTGGACATCGGGGCCAGGCGGTTGCTCCCTGGCGAGGGGCGAGTGCACGTGAGACTGCTGGTCGCTGACGAAGGGGGAGGCGTCACGAAGGACCAGCTGCGGGAGGCTTTCGATTGGGCAAGCGAGGCCCGGCCCCAGGATGTCTTCGTCCTCTACCTCGCCGGTCATGGGACAACCGTTCCCGGTGCCAGTGGCGACTATGCATTCCTCACTTCCGACGCGCGGAGTCTGTCCGGGGAGGCCCTGCTCGATCCCGTGGTCCGCGAGCGCCAGGCATTGACGTCGACCGAGATCGTCGAGGCCCTCCGCGAGAAGATCCAGGCCAACAAACGGGTCGTCGTTCTCGACACCTGCCATTCTGGCCGTGCTCGCGAAGATCTGATGGCCGCGCGCGCAGAACGCGACCGGCGGATCGAAGCACTCGTACGGCTGCACGAATTGGCCGGCTTCCACATCCTCATGGGCTCCGCCGAGGACCGCGTCAGCTTCGAAGCGCCCTGGTTCGGGCAGGGTCTGCTGACCTACGCGTTGCTGGAGGGGATGCGCGGGCCGGGACTGCACGGCGACTCACTCGTGGACGTCCACCACCTCTTCGGTTACGCGGCGAAGCGTGTCCCGCAGCTCGCGCGCCAGGTGGGTCGCGAGCAGCGGCCCGAGGTCGCCTCTGTGGAGGGCGAGAGCTTCTACATCGGACGGCTCACGCCCATCGACCGGCAGGAGATCCCCCTGGCTATGCCCCGCCCGGTCCTCCTCCGTCCGCGGGCCATGGACCGGGATCGTGGTTTCGACTCGCTCGGCGTGGAGGAGCGCCTGGGCGAGACGCTCTGGTTCGAGCTCTCGGGTCGGCATGGGCGGGGGGTGGAGTACGTCGACGCCGGCGAGATGCTCGGGGGAATCCGCCCCAGCGTTCAATACGCGGTCGCAGACGGCGTAGTCACCGGAACGATCCACCTGATCGGGGATGGGTCCGAGCTCTACCGAGAGAACTGCGAAGGGGCGGAGGACGCCATCGACGTTTGGGTCGAGACCCTCGCCGAGAGGATCATCGCCGCCGCCGCGGAGCAGGAGGTTCCGGAGCTGACCGGATCACCTCCGCCGTCGAATCGCGAAAGCGAGGAGCAGTAGGGCCGCCACGCTCCCCGTGGCGGGCCGCCCGCCCCGTGGGGATGCGCTGCACACGTGGGGTTCGTCGGGCCGCGGATCGGCCTTCATCTTGACCTCTACGGTCTCCTTGGCCGCGTCGGAGCCGCCGGGGCCGGTGGCCGTGAGGGTCACGGTCCAGCTGCCGTTGCGGCCGTAGTCGTGGACGGGCTCGTAGCCGGTGACCTCGTCCCCCTCACCGAAATCCCAGGTGTAGTCCTGGATGCAGCCGAAGGTGGAGGCCGGGGTGGTGTTTTGGAACTGGACCTCGCCGTCGCCCAGGTTGGACCAGGTGAAGGAGGGCTCGGGGGTGCCGCAGGCCAGCACGTACCCCACCTTGCGGGCCGTGTCGTCGAACTCGCCGCACTCGGGATCGGTCCCGCTCACGGTCAGGGTGATCGTGTACTGGCCCTCTTCGGTGTAGGTGTGGGTGGGCGCGGCGTCGGTGGACGGCTCACTGCCGTCGCCGAAGGTCCACAGGTACGTCTCCACCCCGTCGGTCAACTCCGCGGGCACCTCGAAGGACACCTCCAGGGGAATGCCTCCCAGGGTGTCGCCGGTGGCATCGAAGTCGGTGTAGATCCCGTACAGGGCGTTGATTCCGGCCACGTCGTCCTCGTTGGGGACCTCGCGGCCGGTCTCGCACGAGCCGATGGCCCAGTACATCACCGCGTTGCGCAGGATCGGGTCGGGGCAGGCCTCGTCGGACTCGCAGGAGTGGCCCAGGCCGTAGCCGTGGCCGATCTCGTGGGTCGCCACCCCCTCGAAGCTGTACAGACCGGTGCAGCCGGTGCCGTACACCTCATCGGTGGTCCCCCAGTTGACCCCGTCGTTGAAGATGATGTCGAAGTCGGTGGTCCGATAGAAGGACATGCCGTTGGACGTGAGCACGTCGCCGGTGTCGTACCAGGTCATGGCCGCGCCGAGGATGCCCGTGCCCAGCCGCCCCTGGGGATCGTCGTAGTAGATCCGCGTGGAGTTGTCGTGGGAGTACTCGCCCGCGTTGCCCACCGAGCCGCCGTAGATCGCGTCCAGGGGCGAGCAGGGCACGTCCTCCCACCAGTGGGCGAAGGAGTCCTCGAGCAGGCCCACGGTCACCCCCGGAGGCAGGGCCGCGGGTTCGGCCTCGTCGGCGTCGGGCGCGTACCAGACCACCGGCATCTCGGTCAGGTCCCAGATTCGCGGCGGATCGATGGTCCGCCAGGCCCGGGCGGTGGTGCCCCAGCCCAGGGCCAGGGCGACGACGGCGACCAGGGCGAGGCGCCTCATCGGCCCACCTCCGACCCGTCCAGCGGCAGGCCCCAGTGGGCCCGGAAGGCGTCACGCTTGTGGGGCGGCAGTCCCGGAATCTCCCGGTACGTGGGCACGAATCCTTCGACCACCCGGGCTCGGATCCGCTCGCTCAGTTCGGTGGCCGGCGTGCCGCTGACGGGCATCCAGTCCTCGGCGCCCGGACCGGCCACCACCACCCGGCGGTGGGCGTAGGTCTCACCGGCGCCCGCGTTCCACTCCAGCTCGAGCTTGCCCTGAGCCCAGCCCAGGACCTCCAGTCCGTGGCTCCCCTCCTCGAGGAACAGCAGCACGGTCTCACCCGGGTCGAAGGACGGTGCACCCTCCACCTTCAGCACCAGCCCTGCGGCCTCGCCGCCCAGCACCTGGATCGCCAGGGTCTCATCCGTGGCGGGCCCCTTGAGGACCTCGTCCACCTGCAGCTCGACCGTCGTGACGATCATCCCGCCGTCGCGGGTGAAGGCCGCCTCGGCGGTCAGCACCTGGCCGACCACGACCCGGTCGGCCACGTAGATCAGCTCGTCGAGGCTGAAGGGGTAGACCGTGGTGGCGCGGGCCTGGCCGGCCCACAGGGCGGCTGCCAGCAGAAGGAGTCCGAGCCGTCTCGGCAGGGGTCTGATGCGCATGGGTGCACTCCGGATTCGAGGGCGAATCGACCTTAGCATAACCACTCCTGCCTTCCCGCGCGCGTTCCTTGACCTGTCGCCGATCCACCCGCTAAACCTGATGCATCCGCCCAGCGGACCCGGGGGAGGCGACGCGCGTGTGCGCGGCCCCGTTCCCCCCGGGCCACCGAGGATGGCTCGATGACACGATCACGCCGGCTCGACCGGCTTGTGGCAGCGCTGATCGGACTCCCGCTGCTGGCGCTGCTGTGGACGATGGGGCCGGGGGCGGCCCGCGCCCGCGGGGGCCCCCCGCCCCGGAAAGGGGGGGGGGGGAAACACCGGGGCGGCC
>CAZITQ010000078.1:7282-22649 GCA_964542165.1 uncultured Rickettsiales bacterium | reverse complement strand
GCGGGCGCGGGGGGTGGGGGGCGGGGGTGGGCGGCGCCCGGGGGGGGGGGGTGGGGGGCCGGGGGGGGCGGGCGCGGGCCGGCGCCGTGGAGACCACCGGACAGGTCAAGGTGGTCGTCTCCAACGAGGGCGGCTCCACCCTGCTGGGGGCGCGGGTGATCCTGGCCAGCCCGGAGATGATGGGCACCCGCACGGTGACCACCAACTACAAGGGCGAGGTCTGGGTCCCCAACCTGCCACCCGGGCTCTACCAGGTGCGGGTCGAGCTCACCGAATACCAGACCCAGGTGGTCGAGGACGTGCGGGTCACCATCGGCGGCACCTCGCCGGTGGCGGTGGTGCTCAAGCCCTACCAGGCCACCGAGGCGGTGGAGATCAAGGTCGCCCGGCCGACCCTGGACGTGGAGTCGTCGGCGGTGGGCGAGACCCTGACCAAGGAGTTCCTCGAGGACGTGCCCTCGAGCCGCAGCTACCAGCGGATCGCCCAGTTCACCCCCGGCGTCACCGGCGGCGGCAATCCCAACGTGATGGGCGGCGCCAGCGAGGAGAACGCCTGGCTGCTGGACGGCGTGAACATCTCCGACCCGGTGACCGGCACGTTCTCCATGAACTTCAACTACGACTCGGTCCAGGAGGTCCAGGTCCTCACCGGCCTGTACAAGGCCGAGTACGGGCAGGCCCTGGGCGGCATCATCAACGTGGTCACCGAGTCCGGCTCCAACGAGTTCGACCTGCGCACCGGCGTCGATTACGAGAATGGCCAGCTCAGCCCCCGCCGGGACGCGATCTACCAGCCCAACGGCGAGGAGATCGAGTCCTCCGAGTACGACGCCCTGGACGAGAACCTCACGGTGTCCATCGCGTCGGGCGGCCCCATCGTCAAGGACCGGGTCTGGTACCACGGCTCCTACTCCTTCGCCCGGTCCAAGCACACCGCCATGGGGGTCGAGGCGCCCCGGCTGTACCGCGGCCACTACCTGTTCGCCAAGGTCACGGCCATGCCCCACTACTCCCACCGGCTCACGGTCCAGGGTATGGGCAATCCGACCACCATCGACAACCAGCGCCAGAGCAACCGGGTGCTCCCCGAGGCCGAGCGGCGCCAGGCCCAGGGCAACAACCTGTTCATGGGCAAGTGGGAGTGGTTCCTGGGCGATTCGGCAGTGCTCAACACCCAGTACACCCACATGAAGGAGTACATCGAGATCACGCCGGTGCCCTGCACCTGGGACACCTCGACGCCTTGGAAGGAGTGCCAGGAGGGCCAGCCCGAAGGCTACATCGACCTGTGGACGCCGGGCGTGCGGGGGTCCCGCGACGCGTTCTCGCGGGAGAACTACTACTACTACTATTACGACGACCGGATCATGGACAACGTCAGCACCGACCTGACGCTGTACCTGCCCGACTTCCTGGGCACCATGGAGTGGAAGGCCGGCGTCAACCTGCGCTTTCTCAAGCAGGACACGGTCTACGGCTACACCGGCAACATGTACGAGTGGGACCGGCTGGAGGAGCAGGGCGATCCCAGCTCGGCGGTTCAGTACTACTGGGTCGAGCGCCCCGGCGCGATCCACTCGGCGGGGCGAGGCACCGAGGTCGCGGCCTTCCTCCAGGACAGCTGGAAACCCCTGGACAACCTGACCTTCGACCTGGGCCTGCGCTACGAGCGGTCGATCTTCAAGAACGACGTCGGCCGCACCATCGTCAACACCCAGCTGTTCCTGCCCCGGCTGAGCTTCAGCTGGGACCCGTCGGGCAAGCAGCAGTCCAAGATCTACGGCGGCTTCGGGATGTTCGGCGACGGCGGGCGGATGGCCATCTCCGGTTTCCTGGACGAGACCCGGTCGGGCTACAAGCTCTACCTCGGCGAGTACTTCGAGGACGACAGCAACTACGCCTACGACCTGTACTTCAACAACCCGATCCAGAGCGAATACGCCCTGTGGCCGCTGATGGTGGCGCCGCGCTCCTACGAGTTCACCCTCGGCTACGACCAGCTGGTGTGGGAGCAACTGGCGGTGGGCATCCGCTTCACCACCAAGATGTTCCGCAACCTGTGGGAGGACGACGAGATCAACCTGATCTGGAACGGGTCGGGCACCTCGACCATCGGCGCCCAGACGGGGCTCTACGACGACTTCTTCCGGCTGCGGACCCCGACGTTGGCCCGGCGCGACTACTTCGGCTGGACCCTCAAGGTGAAGCAGAACCTCCACCGCAACTTCCAGATCGACGCCAGCCTGACCTACTCGATCCTCAAGGGTCTGACCGACGACTACCTGACCGTGTCGCTGGACAACCCGGTGCAGCTGCCCAACGAGTACGGCTACCTGCCGGCCGACCGGCCCTGGGTGGGCAAGATCACCGGCAGCTACCGCATCCCCAAGGTCTTCACGGTGGGGTTGCATTTCTACTACCAGTCCGGCTCGCGCTTCGACCGCAAGTACCTGTCGGGGAAGTCCACCGGCTACGACCTCTACCGCATGCCCCGGGGCAGCTTCGACTCCCTGGGCGGCTACTCCCAGCTGAACGTGCGCATCAAGCGCCACGTCAAGGTCGGCCCGGCGGGAGATCTGGAGGTGGCCGTGGAGTTCCTCAACGTCTTCAACTCGCGGGCGGCCCAGGACATCTTCCAGTCCGAGCTGGACGAGGAAGGCGAGATCGAGGCCTCGAATCGGCAGGATCCCTTCGCGGTCAAGTTCGAGCTCTTCTGGAGTTTCTGATGAGGAGGACCACCATGACGAAGCGAATCGCGCTCGCCTCCCTGGTCGGTGCCCTCCTGCTGGCGGGGACCAGCTGCTGGGACGAGGAGCTGCGGGAGATCGACCTGACCGGAACCGTCCGCATCCCCGTGGAGCTGGTCGAGGGCGGAGCGTCCACCCTCGGGCCGGTGTACGTGGGCGTGTTCGCGGACGCGGACACCGACACCCTGGGCTTCACCTACCCCTTCATGGGGCCGGTGCTGGGCGACCAGTCCTGGGGCAACTCCTACCCCTACGGAGGCACCTCCATCGGCGACTACGCCTTCCCCTGCGTGCAGGACGGCAAGTGCCGGATGGTGACCGGCCGGTTCTCGGACCTGGACCAGGTGATCGATTCGCTGGGCCTGGGCCAGTCCAGCGACCCGCCCTGGGACTCCGAGGCCCTGTGGGACATCTGCCGTAGCTACTTCGGCTACACCCAGGTGCAGGAGCTGGAGTTCATCGGCGTCGACCGGCTGGACTTCCGCGAGGAGGACGGCTTCTTCGTGGCCGACTTCAAGATCTGGCACGTGGATCCCCAGGACGATGCCGAGGGGCGGCCGGTGCTGTGGGCCTTCGTGGACAACGGCCTGGAGACCTGCAACCCGGACGGCGGCGAGTCCAACCGGGGCGACGGCCCCTGGTTCCGGGAGGGCGAGGTCTTCCCGGACGTGCTGAACATGCCGGGCAAGTACATGACCGCGGGCGATCTGTTCTCCACCAGCGCCACCGAACTGGTGGTGGACCAGAGGGACGGCTACGAGGTCGTCGTCGACGGGCTGTTCGAGGGATGAGGGGCATGGCGATGCGACACACCTGGCTCTGTCTTCCTCTCCTGGGGCTGCTGCTGGCGGCCTGCGACATCAACGGCCTGTCGGTGGCCCAGTACTGGGACGACGAGAACAACGAGGCCATGGCCTCGGACGTGGTGGACCTGATGGCGTCGGCCCAGCCGCCGGAGATCGCGGCCGACGAGGAGGGGAGCGACTGGCCCGACCCCTTCGTGGGCGAGGTCGGCCCGGTGCACTGGGGCAGCGGCCTGCTGGGTGGCGCCACCGCCTCTTTCCTCGGCACCGGAGACGACGTCTGCATCCTGGTGGATCCCCAGACCGTATGGCGGGACGACTGGGTGATGACCGGGGACGGCCACCAGGACGATCCGGACTCGACGAACTACCTCCACGACGACGGCGACCTGGACCTGACCGTGGGTCTCTCCGCGGACTACACCGGCACGCCTGGCGAGGTCATGGGTTCCTTCGAGCGGACCTTCGTCGACCCCAACGGCGTGGAGCGCTCCGCCGACTTCAACCTCTGCCTGATGTACGACCGCTACGGCATCGCCGGCGCGTCGGCCGGCCGCGCCACCCCCGAGTGGTGCACCCTCGCCACCGAAGAGGGCGTGTCCTACACCGTGGCCCTGACCACCTACTCGGTCCCCTACGACGACGACCGCCTGCGCTTCGCCTTCCAGATGCGCGAGGGCGAGTGCCCGCTGACCGTGGACGAGTGCACCCTGCGCGGCGACGCGGATCCCTCCCCCGTCACCCTCGAGGTGGACGGCAACACCTACGACTACGACGACCAGGAGGAGCGGTACTGCGATCCGCGGCACCTGTGATCGCGTCCGCTTCGCGGTGAGTCGCCCTCCCGCTCGCCGTCAGCCGCTCAACGCTGCAACAGCTCCGGGTGGACCAGCGCCACGATCACCTTGACCTGGCGGCCGTCGGACATGTGGTCGATGACCTCGATGGCGCGGGCCTCGAAGACGTGGGTGGTGTGCTTGAGGCCGATGGATTCGATGTTCAGGGTGACCACCGCCCGGTCGGGGGTGCCCAGCCACGCGCGGACCTCGGGATCCATCTCGGCGAGGGAGACCGCCCGCAACAGCTTGGCCGTTCGCCCGGTCACGAACTGGGCGGCGCGGCCGTAGATCACCATCCGGCCCATGTCGGGGCGGCCGTCCGGCCACTGCAGGTAGAACAAGGCCGGGTCACCGCCGTCGTCGTTGCGGGCGTCGTTGACGTACGCGCGGCCCTTGTTGGCCGTGTCCGGCGACCAGAGCAGCTGGGGGTGGGCCACGCAGACCGCCTTGGCCTCCTCCCAGGTCATGCCCAGGTGCAGACCCAGGAGGTCGGCGGCGTCGCCGCGGAATTCCGCCGCGTCGACCACGTCGGCCGTGGCCAGGTCCACGCGCTCGGGCTGGGCGTTCCCCGCCGCAGGCAGCAGGACCGCCAGCAGCAGGCTCAGGATCGGGGCGAGGGCCGTGGCTCGACGCGGGGGGTGTGGCATGGGGAAATCATAGGGCTTCCCCGAGGAGGCTGCAGGGCAGCGCCTGGGCAGGGGTCCTGGCTCCCGCGCAACGCGGGGGCTACCCTGGGCGGATGGCCACACGCCCCCCCGATTCCCTCCGTACCCACCCACCCTCGATGGGCTGGGCCGGACGGCTGGCCGGGACCGGCGCGGGGCTGCTGGGGGCGTTCGATTCCCGGGTCGACGACGCCGATCCCGAGGGCCGGGTCGCGGGACGCAGCCGGCTGCTGTGCGCCGGGCTGGCGGAGCTGGCGCTGGCGACCTACCGGGCGCTGGGGGGGACGCGCCGTGAGCGGGAGGTGGCCGAGGCCGCCGCGCTGCTCTCGCTGCTGACCAAGATCGACGACCAGGTGATCGACGGTCCGGAATTCCACGGGGGGATGGGGTCCGACCGGGGGGAGCTGCGGGCACGGACCACGCGGTACCTGGCTCCGACCCTGCGATCGATCCAGGAAGCGGTCCCCGCCACGGACGAGGCCCGCTGCGCCCTGGCCGGTGAGCTGGGCCGGCGGATCCGCGGTCTCGGGGCGGGCCAGGCGCGGCAGGAGCGACTGCTGGCCGAGATCGCCCGCGGCTGGGGGATCCAGGTGGACGCCGTGGCCACCTTCACCGCCCACCCCGGGGAGGTGGACGGCGACGAGGTCGCCCGGGTGACCCGGGACATCTCCGGCTCCTGGTTGACCATGATCGCGCTGGTCGGGAGCCTGCCCGACGACACCGACCGCAGCGTGTCCGCGGACGAGGTGGGGGCGATCCTGGACTACGGATCGCCGATCCAGCGGGCGGACGCCCTGGCAGACCTGCAGCGGGACGTGGCCGACGGGCTGATCGCCACGGTGCCGGGCGTCCTCAACTGGCGAGCCCGGGAGCGGGACTACCTGAGCGCCTGTGCCGGCGCGGACATCGGCGCACTCTACGGGATGACCGTGGACAGCGACGGGGACCTGGCCTGTCTGCCCGGCGAGGGCGCCCTGGACGTCCTGGACCGCAGGCTGGTCGGGCTGGGCGAGCTGGCCTCGCTGTTGCGCTGGATCCACGGCTTCCTGCTCGGCCGCTACCTGGCCCACCCGGCCTGCCGGC
Source organism: uncultured Rickettsiales bacterium (assembly GCA_964542165.1). Classification (GTDB taxonomy): domain Bacteria; phylum Myxococcota_A; class UBA796; order UBA9615; family CAYRNR01; genus CAYTBN01. The sequence continues at coordinate 16,512 of CAZITQ010000078.1, read as the reverse complement.
GGGCGGCCTCGGACCCACGCTTCGCAGCGTTCGCCGGCGACCTCCCGGCCGATGACGGGGAGACGGCGCCGACGGATCCCGATACCATCCTGGCCTACCTCGAGCCCGCGGCTGGAAAGGGGGACCGGTGTTCGGAACGCTGAATCCCCACCGCTGCACCCTGGCGGACGACGAGTACCACCACTACCGCACCTATTACTGCGGCCTCTGCCAGAGCCTGGGCCGCAGCGCCGGCCCCCTGGCCCGGGCTGCCCTGAGCCGGGACGCGGTGTTGTTGGCCATCGTGGCCGACGGGTTGGCGGAAGAGCCCTCGGCGCCGGACCGCTGCCGCTGCCCGATCATGCCCCTGGCCCGGCGAGACTCCCGGTCCCCCGACTCCGCGGCCATGGGCTTCGCGTCGGGCATGCAGCTGCTGCTCGGGGACCAGAAACTGGCGGACCGGGCGATGGACGGACGGCGGAGCGCAAAGCTGGCCCGCCGCGTGGTCGCCGGGCCCGTGGCGCGGGCGCGGACCACCCTGGTGGAGATGGGGATCCCCGTCGACCGCCTGGAGGGCTTCGAGGAGCGGCAGGCGGCGGTGGAGCGGTGCGAGACGGTCACCCCCCGGGCCGCTGCAGAGCCCACCGCCGAGGCCCTGGCCCTGGTGTTCGGGTCCATCGCCGACCTGCCCACGTCCAGCCCCGAGGCCCGGACGGCCGAGGCCCGCGATGACCTGCGCGACCTCGGGCGCGCCCTGGGTCGCGCGATCTACCTGATCGACGCCCTGGAGGACCTGGAGCGGGACCGGCGGCGCGGGGAGTTCAACCCCTGCCTGATCTCCGGGCCGGACGGAGTGGCGATCTCACGGCCCCGCCTGCGGAGCTGTTGCCGGATCCTCGACGAGGACCTGGCCCTGCTCCGGGAACGGGTCGACCGGTTGCCCTGGCGGCGTAACCGGACGCTGGTGGACAACATCCTCGCCGATCGCCTGCGCTCGACGGCGGCGCGGGCGGCGGCCGAGGCGCGGGCGGTGGCCTGCCCCGGTGCCCCGCGACCGGCACCGCGGGCCGTCTCGGGTCCGATCTGGGTCCGCGCGGCCGCTGCGATCACGGTCGCGGCCATCGCCGTCGCGGGCTGGGCCCCCTCGGCCGCGGCCGCGGTGGGCGGCGCACGCCGGGGCCTGCTCGGATGGCTGGCCCGGGTGGTGGTGGGCGCCGCGGGGGCGCTGGGCAACCGGCTGGATCCGCAGGCCGATGGCAAGACCGGGGGCGGCTCCCGGAGACGCTCGCGGCGCAAGGACGAGGACGAGGACGAGGACACCGGCCCGGGCAAGGACGAGGCCGCCGACGGGGGGGGCGAAGAGGTCGAGGGCCAGGGATCCGGTGAGCCGGCCGAGGCGGCAGGCTCCGGCGCGGACGAGGTGCCCGAGGGGGACGGGACGGGAGGCGGCGCCGACGGTGTGAGCCCCGGCGAGTCCTTCGGCGACCTCTGCGACGCCTGCGGCGAGAGCTGCAACTGCTGCGGCTCCTGCGGCGACTCCTGCAGCGGGATGTGCAACGACTGCGGCTCCTGCGACAAGGTCTGTGAGGGCTGGTGCGACAGCTGCTGTGACGAGTGCTGCGACTGCGATCAGTGCTGCAACGAGTGCGGCGGCTGCGACCAGTGCTGCGACGGCTGCAACGACTGCAACTGCTGACGGGCCCCATGGGAACCGAATCGCCCCCGCGCTGTCCCACGAGCACAATCGCCAACGGGAGGTGGAGATGAACCGAAGCTCGATGTTGCTCGCGCTGCTCGCCGGCCTGCTGTGCCTCCCCGGGGGCGTGTCGGCCGAGTCCCTGCAGCGGCCCGAGCTCTACGACCCGCCGGAGAACCCGCCCGGAGCCTCCCTGCGGATCACGGTCGACAATGATCTGCGGGAGCTGTACGTCAACGGCCAGGCCCAGGAGCTGGACCCCGAGTCTTCGGGCGACTGGACCCTGACCTCCACCCACCGATTCGCGCTCCAGCCCGGCCGGAACGTGATCGCGATCAAGGCCACCGACGGGGGCGTGATCGCCGGCCTGCTCGCCGAGCTGCAGGTCCAGGACTCGCGACTGGTCAGCGGTGAGAGCTGGAAGGTCCACCACGACGGCCCCGAGGGCTGGGAGCGGCCCGAGTTCGACGACCGGGACTGGAAGGCCGCCTCCTGCTACGGCACCCATCCCGGCGGCATCTGGGGTACCCGGGTCCAGGGCATGGACGGCAGCAACGCCACCTGGATCTGGAACGAGGTCAACACGCTGGACGGCGAGATCGAGCCCACCGTGTATTTCCGCTTCACCTTCCTGGTGCAACCGGGCTGGGTGGCGGCTCCGTAGCCCCCTCTTTCTCCCTTCCCCCGACCTTCCCCCGGGCACAACCGGTCCCCTCCCCTGGCACGGCCGTTGCAGCCGGCCGGCACAGGGGTATCGCACAGGGAAGGTGATTTCGAATGAGACGTTCGCTTCGCTGGTGGTGCGCGGTCCTGGTCTTCTTCTCGCTGACGTTCTTCCGCTGGAACGGCTGCGACGGTTCGGACGAGGACGTGTACCTGGAGCCTTTCGAGAGCTGTGACGATCTCGAGAGCTACATCGAGGACATGGCCATCGACGAGTACACGTGGGAGCCGTCGGACACCCCTCCGATCCCGCTGCCGCTGATGATCTTCTTCGGCTGCGCGTCGGAGATGAGCCTGGACTCCAGCGGTCCGGGGGACGAGCGAGCCTACTCGACGACCAACCTGCAAGAGGTCGACGTCGACGAGTCGGACTTCGTCAAGAACGACGGCGACTACCTCTACGTCATCAACGGCTACGACCTGGTCGTCATCCAGGCCTGGCCGGTGGACGACATGGCCGAGATCGCCCGGATGGATATCGGCTCCTACCCGGTGTCGATGTACCTGATGGAGGACCGGATCGCGGTCCTGTCCTACATCGAGGGCGCGCCCGAGAGCGACACCTCGGCCGGCCTGGCCGGCGACGTGACCAAGGTCACGATCATCGACATCCTCGACCGCACGGCGCCCATCGTCGAGCGCGAGGTCTTCGTCGAGGGCCGCTACTACGACTCGCGGCGCATCGACGAACGCCTCTACCTGGTCACCACCCGGGATCTGGCCGACACCCCTTACCGCAACTCGGATCTCAAGAAGAAGGACCTCAAGGACCAGATCAAGGAGCGCACGCTGTCCGACTGGATGCCCAAGCGCAAGGTCCGGCGGGTCATCGACGGGGTCGAGACCGAGGTCACCGACGACAGCCAGATCTGCGACTGCAAGGACGTGTACCGGCCCAACCGGGACAACGGCCTGGTCATGACCAGCGTGCTGGCCGTGGACCTGGCCGACCCCGAGTCCGAGGTCACCGGCACCTCGGCGATCACCGGCCTGGGTGAGGTCTACGCGTCTGCCGAGAGCCTCTACCTGGCCGTCAGCGAGCCCACGTACGGCCCCTGGGCGTCGCGGGCCGCCGACCAGGGCACCCGGATCCACAAGTTCGACCTGGCGGGTGGCCCGGAGCACCCGATCTACCAGGCCAGCGGCAAGGTCCTGGGCTCACCGCTGAACTCCTTCTCCATGGACGAGGCCAACGGCACCTTCCGCATCGCCACCTCCCGGATCGAGGCCGAGAGCCGCAACCGGGACCAGTGGACCAACGACCTGTACGTGATGCGGGACAACGACGGCGCCCTGGAGGTGGTCGGCGAGGTGGTCGGCCTGGCCCCCGGCGAGGACATCCGCTCGGTGCGATTCTTCGACGACATCGCCTACGTGGTGACCTACCACCGCACCATCAACATGGACCCGCTGTTCCCCATCGACCTGACCGACCCGGAGAACCCGACGGTGCTCGGGGAGCTGGAGATCACCGGCTACTCGACCTACATGCACCCCTTCGGCGAGGACCACCTGCTGGCCATCGGCGAGGAGATCGACCCGGACAGCGGGATGGTCACCGGCATGGCGGTCAGCATCTTCGACGTGAGCGACCCGAGCTCACCCGAGATGGCGGATCGGTACGTGATCGCCACCGGCTGGAACTCGCTGGACGCGCTGTACGACCACCACGCGTTCACCTACTTCGCGCCCCGGGACATGCTCGCCGTGCCGATCCTGGCGACCCAGGACCAGTGGGGCGAGACCATCGACTTCTCGGGCGTGGCGGTGTTCGACGTGACCGTCGACAACGGCATCCACCACATCGGCATGCTCGACGCCAGCGAGCTGATGGGCACCGGCTTCGATCCCTACTACGACGGCTGGTGCAACCAGGTCCGCCGCTCCGTGGTGATCGAGGACGTGCTGTACGGCGTGGCCCCCGGCGGCGTGCTGGCCGCCCACTACCGCCACCCGGGCGACACCGTGGCGTCCCTGCAGTTCCCGGACCACGGGACCTGCGACGAGCCCTGGGACGGGTGGGGCGACGAGGACGAGTTCACCTGGTAGCGGCGCGCCGCTGCCCCGCGGACTCCGACCCTTACGAACGAGCGACACGAGACCGGCGGCGAGGCCGCCAAGGGGGTAGCCATGACCTGTTCACGCACCAATCGACGACCCTTCGTCGCCGGTCTCGCCGCAGCCCTGCTCGCGGCACTGATCCTGGTCCAGCCCGTCGTTGCCCGGGCCGCCACCGCCGAGTCGACCTCTCCGCAGCTCCCGGTGACGACCCTGCTGGACGACGACGGGGACGCCGTGGCGCCGGGCAAGAAGCGCAAGCCGGTCTACGAGCCGCCCCCACCCCCGCCGCGTGCCGGATGGCAGATCCAGCTGCACGAGCGGACCAAGAAGCTCCAGCTGGGCTGGATCATCCCCGCGGCGATCTTCGACGGCGGCGGTCGCGCGGTGTGGTGGAGCCTGGGGGCGACCCACGGTCCCGCCGTGATGGCGGTCATCCTCGGCGTCCAGACCATCGAGGGCTGCGGGATCCTGGCGTCCCAGGCCGAACTCAAGCGGATCCACCTGTGGATCGACTCGGAGCGCTCGGCACTCCACCTGGCGCGGAGGGCGGAGGCCCAGGGCTGGCGCTGGTTCGCGGTGTCGATGGCGAGCCTGGCGGCGGGGTGGATCTGGTACGGCCTGTACACCGTGGCCTGGGACTTCGGGATGATCATCAGTGCCATCATGGGATGGCTGCTGACCTTCCCCTTCCTCCACCCGGCCATCACCTACTGGGGCATCGCCTCCGACGCCCGGCGCGTGGCCAACGGTCACGAGTTCCACACCCCGAAGGCCGACGCCGAGCGGCGCAAGCCGCGGCCCAAGATCACGTCCATCTCGCCGATGGGAATCTCGATCGCCTGGTGAGCCCTAGGGAGGCGTGCACTGCCCCAGATCGGGCTTGTCCTCGCCGGCGCGCGGCCGCTGGCAGCCCCAGCAGCTCACGCGTCCGTCGTCCCGCACCGCGCAGGTGTGGAACGACGAGGCCGTCACGTCGGTGAAGAACTTCCCGGACACGTCGCACTGGCCGTAGTCGGCGTTGACCTCGTCCCCCTCGCAGCCCCAGCAGACGATGGTGCCATCGGTCTTCAGGCCGCAGGTGTGGTAGACGCCGGTGACGACCTTGTCGTACTCGCCGGCCTCGACCGCGCACTGGCCGTTGTCCTCGCCCAGGGGGAAGTGCTCGCAGCCCCAGCACTCGACGGCGCCGTCGGTGGTCACGCCGCAGTTGTGGTAGAGGCCGGCGCTGATCTGGGTGAAGGTGCCCTCGGGGGAGCGGTACTGGCCCGACTCGCCGCCACCCCAGCACTCCACGCTGCCGTTCTCGGCGATCGCACAGCCGTGGTACAGCCCGGTGCTGATCTGGGTGTAGGCCCCCGTGGGGACGTCCAGCTCGCCGTAGTCGTTGGCGCCCCAGCAGATCAGCTCTCCCCCGGGTCGCACGCCGCAGCTGTGGTCCCAGTGGGTGTCGACGGACTCGAACAACCCCGTGGGTGCCAGGGTGCGGTTGTCGAACTCGGTGCCCCAGCAGGCCACGTTGTTGTCGGCGTCCAGGCCGCAGGTGTGCAGCTCGGCTGCCGCCACCTCCTGGTACACCGCGTCCGGGGCGATGCCCTGGCCGCACTCCCGGTCCGTGTAGTTGCAGGGATCGGTCTCCAGGCCGGCGCCCCAACACTCGATGCTGCCGTCGGTCTTGATGCCGCAGGTGTGCCAGATTCCGGCGTTCACCTGGACCCAGTCGTCGGCGGTCGACACGGCGTCACAACCCGCCGCCAGGACCATCAGGACCGGGATCGCCAGCGCCAGGGAGGTCGCTCTCATCGCCGATCCCTCACTGGATCTGCAGCAGCTCGATGTCGAACACCAGCATGCCCGACGGGGCGCCGGGTCGGCGGGGGGTGTCGCCGTAGGCCATCTCCGACGGGATCCAGAACCGGGTCTTCTCGCCCTCGACCATCAGCTGCACGCCTTCGGTCCAGCCCTTGATCACCCGGCCGAGGGGGAACTGGGCCGGCTCGCCACGCTTGACCGAGCTGTCGAACATCTTCCCGTTGGTCATCCAGCCGGTGTAGTGCACCGTCACGGTGCTGGCGGCCGTGGGGTGCTGGCTGCCCGTGCCCCTCTGCAGGACCTTGTAGGCCAGGCCCGAACCGGTGGTGGTCGCGTCCGCGGGCGCAGCGGCAACGTCCTCGGGGACGGGGATGTCGGTGGTGGTCGAGGCAAAGGCCATGCTGTTCTCCGCTTCCGCCGGCTTGGAGGGGGACGTGGTGTCGTTCACCTCGGCGGCGCCGGTGTCCACCTTGGCTTCGGGTTGGGTCGTGCTGGCCTTCGACGTGACCGCGGGCCCGTCGGCGGAGGAGTCCGCGGACTCGTCCGCGGGGGCCTCGGAACAGGCGGCGATGGCGAAGGTCAGGATCAGGGTCGCAAACACACAGGTGATTCTGGTCATGGGCCATGGCCATATCACGGATGGACGGTGGTTGACGAGGGTGCGGGGCCGCCGGGAGGGTCGGGGGCCACGGCGGGCTGGTCCCGCAGTGCGGCATCGGAGGTCCGGGGAACACGGCGGGAGCTCGGCGTGGCAGCCCGCTCGGTGGCTCCCGGTAGGCCCCTATTCGGTACCCTCCAGGTCATCGAGCTCGGCGTCGACCTCGCGGACGAGGGCCTCGCCGGCCTCGGCGCTCAGGTTGCCCGACGAGAGGGCGTTTCCCAGGGCATCGCGCCCGGCGAGCAGGACGTCCCGGCGGATGCGCGCTGCGTCTTCTTCCAGACGTTCCTCGGACGTGCGGCGAATCTCGCACAGGGCACGATCCGCCGCCTCGACCCGCCCCTGCAGCTCCCGCTCGAGGCGCTCGAACAGGCGGGTCTCGACCCGCCCGATCTCGTGCTGCCGGTTCAGCTCCCTCAATCCCGCGGTGGCGGCCTGGCGGCGGCCGTACTGCAGCTCGTATTCGCGCAGGCCGGGCGCGGATCGCCCCAGGCCCAGGCGCCGCAGCAGCGGCTTGACGGTCAGCCCCTGGACCAGGATCGACAGCAGGACCGTCCCGAAGGTCAGATCGAGGATCAGATCCCGGTGTTCGAAGGTGCGCGGTAGCGACAGGGCCAGGGCCATCGACAGGGCCCCGTGGAGCCCCCCCCACCACAGCAGGGGCTTCCAGCGCGCCGACACCTTCTCCCGGGACCGGCCGAGCAGCGGGGTCAACCCCCAGATCGCCACCGCCCGGGCCGCCAGCACCGCCAACCAGGCCACCAGCACCAGATGGACCCGCCCGCCCACGCGGACCAGGTCCACCTCCAGCCCGATCAGCAGGAAGACCAGGGAGTTGGCCACGAACGTCACGTACTCCCACAGGGAGGTCACCGCTACGCGGGTGGTCGGCGACATGCCGTGGCGACCACCGTAGTTGCCCGAGGTCACCCCCGCGGCCACCACCGCCAGCACACCCGAGGCGTGGAGCCCGTCGGCCAGCAGGTAGGAACCGAAGGCGACCACCGTCGTCATCGCGATCTCGATCAGGTGCTCGTCCAGGCGCGAGGTCACGAAGGACTGGGCTGCCCCCAGGGCGACGCCGATGGCCAGTCCGGCGCCCACCTCCCACAGCAACAGCCGAACGACCCAGGCGGCGTCCACCGACTCGTGTCCGTCTCCCCCATGCATCCCGATGGCCAGCAGCCCGGCGATCGCGGCGAACATGACCACCGCCACCCCGTCGTTGACCAGGCTCTCCCCCTCCATCACCACCCGCAGCCGCCGCGAGACCCCCAGCTCCTTGAGCAGGGCCAGCACGGAGATGGGATCCGTGGCGCTGATCAGCGCGCCGAAGAGCAGGGCCGCCAGCAGGGGCAAGCTGACCCCGAAGACCGCCAGCCCGGCCCAGGACAGCCCCGCCGTCACCGCCGACGCCAGGGCCACCCCCGGCGCGGCCAGCAGCAGGATCACCCGCCAGTTCCGTCTCAGGTCCCGCAGCGAGATGTGGAACGCCGCCTCGTACAGCAGGCCCGGGAGCAGGATCGCGAACAGCACCTCGGGGCTCAGGTGGACCGCGAACAGGGCCTCGATCCCCGGCACCACCGGCCGCACCGCCCCCAGCGCCAGCCCGGTCAGCACCAGCGCCACGGTGTAGGGCACTCGCACCAGTCGCACGGCGATGGCCACGATCACGGCGATCATGAGGAGCCCGATGACGGAAATCTCGGCGGCCATGGAGAGGAGTGGACCTGCCCGTGGGGGGTGGGGTCAAGTGCCCCTGGGCTCGCCTCCGCCACCCATCGCCGCCACCATCTCCCCCGCCGTCGCGAACCGGTCGGCCGGGTCCTTGGCCAGGGCGCGGACGATGCTGTCCGCCACGGCGTCCGGGAGGTCGGTCACCGCCTCTCGGGGATCGGGGGGCGGGTGGTGCATGTGGGCGAGCATCAGCGCCACCGGATTGTGCTTGTCGAAGGGCCGGAGGCCCGTGAGCACCTGGTAGGCCAGCACTCCCAGGGAGTACACGTCCGCGCGGCCGTCCACCTCCCCGAAGGCCTGGATCTGCTCGGGCGCCATGTAGTCGAGGGAGCCCATCAGCGAGGTCCGGGTCGACGCGGTCGCCTCGCCGAACTTGGCGATGCCGAAGTCGGTGAGCACGGCGCGGTGGGTGCGGCCGGCGACCGGCCGCGCCAGGGGGGCCAGCAGTACGTTGGAGGGTTTCACGTCCCGGTGAAGCACGCCCCCTTCGTGGGGGGGGGCGCGGGGGCCCCCCCCCGCCCGCCACCCCGGCGCCGCGGCGCCGGGGGGCCGCCCCCCCGCGCGCGC
>CAZITQ010000078.1:0-7272 GCA_964542165.1 uncultured Rickettsiales bacterium | reverse complement strand
CAACTCGGTTGGCGGGTTCCTGGGCCCCTGGCCCACCGCCGGGTGGGGGGGGGGGGGCGAGGGCTCCCCCCACGTCCAGCAACACGGGCTCCGCGTCGACGGGGGACAGCCGCCGCTCGCTCTCGAGCAACCGGGCCAGGTCGTACCCCTCGACGAACTCCATCACGATGTAGGGGGTTCCATCGTCCAGGGTACCGTGCTCGAGGAACTCCACGATGTTGGGGTGCACCAGCGCGGCGATGATCTCGGCTTCACGCTCGAACCGCCGCGCCATCTCCCCGGATCGGTCGGGCAAGGCGTGGTTCATCACCTTGATCGCCACGGGGCGGCCGCTCCCCGCCTGGGCCGCCCGATACACCTGGGCCATGCCCCCCCGCCCCGCGAATTCCAGGTCCGTGTACCCCTCCAGATCCGCGAGGGACGCGGTCCGGGGTGCCGCCCCCCCCCGGTGCCCAGACCAGCCCCCGGAGGCTGAACTCGAGACCGATGCCGTACAGCCGCCGGTTGACGTGACGGTGGAGGAACCGCCGGGTCGGCTGGAAGGCGAGTCCGACCACCACCAGCGCGGTGACCAGGCCCACCGCGAGCAGCGGGCCGTCGAACACCAGCAGCATCAGCTGGCGGACGGCCAGCACGCTCCCGCCGAAGAACAGCGCCAGGCAGAACGTGAGGCCGCCGTAGACCAGCGAGCGGTTGATGTAGAAGTCGATGTCCCACAACCGATAGCGGAAGATGGCGATCAGGAACGCCACCGGGAAGAGCAGCAGGGTCAGCTCGTACAGATGGAACATCGCCGTCTCGTACAGCTGGTTGGCCAGGGGGTACGCGAAGATCCCGGGCACCAGCTGCAGGGTGATGGTGATCACCACGCCGACGGCGACCTGGATCCCCGCGACCACCACGACCCACTTGGTCTGCTGACGCTCCAGCGGGATGGACACCCGTCGATAGCGGTGGATCTGCGCCCCTACCCCCAGGGCGCACACACCCATGGTCAGCAGGTAGCCCACCACGTCGGTCCGCTCACCCACCCCACCCAGCCACCCCGGCGCGACCAGCTGGCCGGCGAGGAACAACGCCCAGCAGACCATCACCCAGCGGCTCCAGCGGGGCACGAACTGGCCGCTGGGGAACAGGAAGAGCAGCAACACGGGCAGGAGCTTGACCAGTGCGCCGTGGCCGAGGGCGAGGAAGCTCAGGGCGGGATGGGCCCGTGCCAGGGCGTCGATGTGGAAGGTGGAGGTGATGGGGACGACCACGAGGAACAACGACGACACCCAGGCGATCCAGCTGTCCCGCCGGCCGACGTACAGGACCACGGCCGTGGCCAGGCAGAGGGCCACGACTCCCATGGCCAGGACCTGGAGGTAGAGGACGAAGGCCTCCAGGGTCACACCCAGGTCGCGCAGTCCCTGCTGCTCCTCGGGCAGCAGCCGGCCGAGGGCGACGGTCTCCTCCAGGTCGACCGCGGGGACCAGCATCGATCGGTGCTGAGCGGGGGCGCCGGGGGGGGGCCCGCCCCCCGCCCCCCCGGCGCGGGCCGGCCCAACCCCCCAGAACCCCCCCGGCCCCCCCCGCCGTTTGCGGCCCAACTCCCCGTGATGGGCGGGGGGCCCCGGGGGCGCCCGGTCGACGAGGGTGTCGTCGGGTCGGCCGCGGGGGACGTGGGTGAGGGTGTCGCCGACAGGTGGGGACGACGTGGCCGGTTCGTCGCCGGGCCAGTCGCGCCGGGGCTGTCCTTCGCCGTCCATCGCACGTGCTCCCGGTTCGTGCCGCGGGGAGTCCACGAACAAGAACGGGGGAATGTACCCGGAGCCCACGGGAACGGCCACCGTTGGTTTCGTTCGCACCCCACATCCAGATCGACTACAGTCCCCGGCCATGGATCTGGACGTCTCGTGGGAGAAGATGGTGACGGCGCGCAAGGCGCGGCTGGTCACCTGGATGCGGGCGGTCGGGTCGCGGGCATCGGTGGCCAAGGCGGAGGCCTGGCTGGGCAAGCAGCCCACCTACCTGGACCTGGCCGCGCGCTGGGACGGCCTCGGGCCCAGGGAACGCGACGCGGCCTGGGAGCAGCTGATCGAGCTGTATCGGGCCGCGGCCTACGCCACGCGCCCGTACTGCGTCCGCTGCGGCACCTGCTGCAGCAACGCGGGGCCCACCCTCTACGCCGGCGACGAGGGGTTGCTGGCAGACCGGGTGGTGTCCCCGGCCCAGCTGCGGACCTACCGGGCGGGTGAGGCGGTGTTCTCCCACTGGACCAACCGCCCCGAGGTGCTCGAGCGGGAGTGTGTGATGGTGGCCCCGGCGCCCTCCGGGGGGTGCTCGTTCTACGAGCCGGGGACCCAGGGCTGCGGGATCTACGACCACCGCCCGGCCCAGTGCAACGCCCAGAAGTGCTGGGACACGGCGGATGCCAACCTGCTCATGGGCTGGCCCAGCCTGACGCGCCTGGAGCTGCTGGGCGAGGGCCACCCGATGGCCGCAGCCGTGGCCGAACACGAGGACGCGTGCTCGGTGGTCACCCTGCGGGCCGCCGCCGAGGGTCTGGCCGGGGGCACCCCGGAGGCCGAGGCCGAGATCCGGGGGATGATCCGGCGCGACCGCGAGATCCGCGCCTCACTCCTCGCCAAGAAGCAGACCTCGCAGGCCGCCCTGCCCTTCTTCCTGGGCCGCCCCCTGGAGGCCTTGCTGCCGTCCCTGGGATTCCAGATCAAGACCGGTTGGGACGGCGCGCTCCAGATCGAGCGCGTCGAGGACTGATCAGGGCTCCCGATCCAGCGCGAAGCGCCACACGCACCAGGCCTCGTCGGTGGTGCGCTCGGGGGGGCAGGAGACACAGCGGACCCGGACGCGGTCGTCCACCCGGCTGGCGAAGCCCGTGTACTCCTCGATGCCCACGCTCTTGCAGGGGAAGTCGGTCAGGCCATGGCGCTTGCGGGCGTCCTGCACCCGGCAACCGACCATCCGGAACTCCAGCACGTCCGGTTCGGGCCAGCGGACCTCCCAGCGGTTGAGGTGGGCGTACATCCGGTGGGCCAGGGCGTCGGCGAGGCCCTCCAGGCCCGGGCGGTCCGCCAGCCCGAGGCGCCCGACCACCCGCCCCGCCTCCACCACCGAGAACCGGCGCCAGGCCTCGGCGTCCATCTCCATGGCCGCCTCCATGCCGTAGCGCCGCTCCACCGCCTGGAACCACACGCCGTCGTGGGCCAGCCAGTTCTTGCAGGCGTCCTCCAGCCAGCCCAGCAGCTCCTCGCGGGATCGGGTCTCCCAGCCGTCCATCGCCGCGCCTCCGTTCTCGCCCGGGGTGTCCCGGGTGTACTGGAGGCGCCGACCCGGGTCAAACGAGGCCTGCAATCCGCGTCCCCCCAAGCTGCTACAGTACGCGGCGCCATGACACACCGACGCTGGCCGATCTGGATCCTGCTGCTGGGCGCCCTGGGCTGGGCCGCCTGCCCCGTCCCCCCCCCGCCCGACCACGACGACGATGACGACGACGACACCGGGGACGACGACGACACCGGCGACGACGACGACACCGGCGACGACGACGACGGATGGTGTGGCAGCAGCGAGTTCGTGACCGACCCGGGCTACCTCCCAGAGGGCGACAACCCCTGCCGCGTCCCCGTGCTGGCCAAGCTGAGCGAGGTCGTGGACGGCGACACCGCCTACGTGGACTTCGAGGACGGCAGCTGGGAGAAGATCCGCATCATCGGGATCGACACGCCCGAGGTCGGCTGGGACGGGGATCCGGACGAGTGCTACGCCCAGGAGGCGCGGATCTTCTTGCACCAGCAGCTGAACGCGGGTTGCTTCTGGCTCACCTTCGACGAGGAGTGCTGGGATCCCTACGACCGGCTGCTGGCCTACGTACACACCGAGGACGGCTTCCTCGAGGTGGCCAGCCTCGAGGGTGGCTACGCCGAGGTGATGATCTTCGACCCCAACGACACCTACGAGGCGCTGTTCTACCAGGCGCTGGCGGCGGCGCAGAACAGCAACGCGGGGATGTGGGGGGAGTGTTTCTGAAGGCCGCCCCTCCAAGCAACTCGTTCAGCTGATCCACGACCTACGGAGTTCACCCCGGGACGTCGGGACCGACGCGGCAACGTGCCGAAGAGCCCCCAGAGCCAGATTCTCGGCCGCTGCTCCTGGTCGCCCCGGAGCGCCCCGTACATCGGAGCTACTACAGGGCCCTGAACACTCGGGCTCGATCTCGGTCGCGGTGGGGCGGCCATCCGCCTCGGACTCGGACTGGGGCTCGGACTCGGACTCGGACTCGGACTCGGACTCGATCTCGGTCTCGGACTCGGACTCGGACTCGGACTCGGACTCGGACTCGAAAGAGCCCTTACCACACCCCTCCCCGCACATACCCCGCCACCATCTCCCCCGCCCTGTCGACCGCACTGCGGTCGTTCAAACCCTGCGCCAGGTAGGTCGCCAGGGCAGCGGCGAACCGACAGCCGGTGCCGCGGGCGGTTCCGGGGACGCGCTCGCGCTCGATGCGCCACGGCCCGTCGTCACCTGCATCCATACAGACGTCCACCAGGGAGCCCTCCAGGTGTCCCCCCGTGATCACCGCCAGACCCACGCCCCGGTCCACCAGGGCGCGGGCCGCGTCCTCCATGTCTGCGACCGTCTCGACGGCCCGGCCGCACAGCCGCGCCGCCTCGGCCAGGTTGGGGGTCACCGCCCGCGACAGGGGCAGAAGCGACCTGCGGATCACGCGGATGGCGTCGGGCTCGACCAGCAGCCCGCCCGAGCTCGCCCACAACACGGGATCCACCACCGGAGCGGGGAGCAACCCGGTGCGGACGCGCGCGGCCACCCAGTCCACGGTCCCGGCGGACCACAACATCCCGGTCTTGAGGGCCTCCACCGACCCGATGCTGGCGAGCTGGAGGTCCAGGAAGTCCGACGGCACCGGGAGCACGCCCGCCACGCCGGCCTCCCCCTGGGCCGTCAGGGCCGCGCAGGTGATCCGCGGCTGCCCGCCGGCCGCGGTGATGGCCGCGGCGTCCGCCAGCAGCCCCGCACCACCGCCGGGGTCGAGCCCCCCCAGCGCCAGCACCCGCGGTCCGTCGTCGTCGCTCAACGCTTGCCCTTTCGCAGATACCGAGCCGGAATCTGCAGCTGCTCGATCTTGGTGCGCAGGGTGTTGCGGTTGATGCCCAGCAGACGGGCCGCCGCCGACTGGTTGCCCTTGCAGCGTCTCAGCGCCAGCGAGATCACCGCCTTTTCCGAGCTCTCGATCACCAGCTGGTAGAGATCCGAGCCCCCGGGCCCCGGGGTGAACGCGCTGACCACCGGGTGCAGCCGGTTGAGCAGCAGGTCCTCGAAGCTCTGATCGGGGACGCCCAGCACCCCCTCGTCGAGTCGCCGCGAGGGGCCGGCCAGGTCGTCGCGGCCGATGACCACCCGCGGCGTGAGGGTCAGCCCGCGCAACAGGACGCTCTCCAGCTCGCGGACGTTTCCCGGCCAGTGGTGGTCCTGCAGCCAGTGCAGGGCGTCGGGGGCCAGGATCCGGGGGGGCTGATTCTGGGCCGCCGCGTGGCGGGCGAGCATCCACCGGGCCAGGGGCAGGATGTCCTCGGGACGCTCCCGCAGGGGGGGCACCCGGATCATCAGCGCCCGCAGGTACCAGTAGAAGTCGCTGCGGATGGTGCCCTCGTCCAGGGGGCCGGTCAGATCCCGCTCGGAGGTGGCGACGAGGCGGACGTCCAGCCCCTCGCCGTCCGACGGCCCCACCATCCGGTCCCGCTTGAGGATCCGGACCAGCCGCTGCTGGACCTCCAGGGGCAACCGCTGAACCTCGTCGATGAACAGGCTGCCCCCGTGGGCGCCACGCATGAGCTTGCCCCGCAGATGGCCGTCGGCGCCGCCGAAGAGACGCTCGTGTATCTCCGCCGGATCCACCGCGCCGGTGTGGAGGGAGACGAAGGGGCCGTCGGCGCGGCCGCTGGCGCGGTGCAGCACCCGGGCCACCAGCTCCTTGCCGGTCCCCGCCTCCCCCATCAGCAGCACCGGCACCGCCGAGTGGGCCGCTCGACGGATCGCCCGGAACACGGTCTGCATCGCCCGGCTGAAGCCGAACAGCGGCCGGACGTCCACCCCCCCGGGGGGTCCGTCCAGCAAGATGCGCTCCACCCCCTCCCCGGGACCGGGTACCGAAGCCGCTCGCTGGAGCAGCCACTCCATGTGGTCCATCTCGAAGGGCTTGGTCAGGTACTCGTAGACTCCGCCCTTGAGCGCAGCGACCGCCTCGTAGATCCGGTTCTCGGGGGTGACCGCGATCAGGGGCAGCGGGTGGGCGCGATCGGCGTTGGCCGCCAGCAGCTTCACGCCGTTGAGGCCGCGCATGGTGGGGTCGATGATCGCGACCTGGGCGTCCTCGCGGCGGATCATCCGAAGCGCACGACGTCCATCGCCGGTGGACAGCACGCGGTAGCCCCGGCCGCGCAGGAAACGGACCATCGCGAGCCGCAGCTCGCCGCCCCCTTCCCCGATGAGAACGTTGATCGCCATGGGCGTCCGACCTTAGCCACCCGCTCGCAGAGCGGCAAGCCGGGGCCCCCCGGTAGTCCGACGGTAGTTGGTCGTCCGGAATCCCGATGCTTAGCTGAATGAAGGGCAGGTGTGCGACGACATGGGGATCGGGGTGCGGGGAATGCGCGGGGCTGGAGGGCCGTGGTGGCACCAATCGTGGGTGACGTGATGGTAAGAAACGACAGGGTGGATCGACAGGCCCCCGAAAGGCCGACAAACCCTGGAAAAACATTGACTTCCGCCTGTCAATCTGGTGAGTTGTCTTTGATTGAGCTCCGGAAGGTTGTTGCGGGAGCTGGCCCCGGGAACACAGGCCTAGACGCTGCTCCGGAGCGAAGCCTGGGGAAAAAATTGATGTCTGCGCCGCGTGGGCGCCTTCTTACCACCATCGTGTGGTCCGGGGCGCCGATCCTGTTACTCGCATTCTCCATCACTGCACTTCCAGTCCGAGCTGCGGACGGCACCGATGACGGGAGCCCGTCCGATTCCACTGGCTCGGATACCGGGCAGCAGCCGACGGACGACGCCGAAGAAGGCGACAGTCCGGCGGCGGTCGCGGCGGGCCGGGGGCCCCCCGCCCCCCGGCCCGGGCCCCCCCCCCCGCCCCCCGCCCACCCCCCCCCGGGGGGCGGCGGCGCCGGCATCCTGAGTGCATTCCCTGGGAAGCGGAGCCCTCCCCTATAGGGCCCTATAAGGGTCCTATGGGGCCGTACGTATAGG
>CAZITQ010000077.1:8041-38236 GCA_964542165.1 uncultured Rickettsiales bacterium | reverse complement strand
GGTTTTTTTGTGGGTTTTTATTTATCCCTTGACCCACCCCGCCCCCTTCCCCATCATTCCACCCGGAAAACCCGAGATCGGCGTCGAGAACGCCGGGAGAGGAACCCCCGATGAGATGGACCTGGTGGTTGGCCCTGCTGGTGGCGGCGCCCCTCGCCCTGGCCGGGTGTCCCAATGACGACGACGACTTCTCTGGTGACGACGACGACGACGACGCCTCGGCGGACGACGACGACGACACCTGCGCCGACTTCCGCGCCGAGTACCCGGGCGGGCCCTTCGGGACCACCGTCGGTTCGGTCCTCGACGATCCGCCCGGCATGGTGGACGGCGACGGCAACCCCCATAGCTTCGAAGAGATCTACAACGACAAGAGCAAGGTCGCGCTGGTCATCGCCAACGCCTTCGACACGTGACCGTCGTGTCAGTCAGAAGCGGCGCTTCTGAACAGCTGGTACAGCACGTGGGGTCCCCAGGGTGTGGAGCTCGCCAACATCATGTGTACGTCGTCCGGTCCCGGCTCGGCCCAGCTGGCCAACAGCTGGCAGAACCAGTACGGCCTGACCATGCACGTGTGGGGTGACACCACCGACTACATGTACACCAACTTCTGCGGCCCCCTCGGGGGCGGCAACTACCCGTCGAGCATGGTCATCGAGCTGGACACGATGACCCTGACGGCCTTCGAGGTGGGACAGGTGGAGGCGCTCGAGGGCACCGTCCAGCAGATCCTGGACAACGCCCACCCCTGCGCCGAGATCTGATCCGAGAGCCCGGCCGAGCCGCCCCGGGGCCGCCCACGCACGTCCTCCTGGCGTGAGGCTTGCACTCCTTCTGCGTCACGTGCCGCACCGCGCCGCCCCGGCTTTTTGTGGCGTCGTTGCGCGCGAGTGCGGTAGAAATAGAGACGACTTCGTGTCCCCCGCGAGGGAAGGAGCCAGGACCATGCGAAGGACCTTTTGGCCGCTGCTCGGCGCCGTGATCCTCATCGCCACCGCCTGCCAGGACTACGTGGTGGTGGACCAGGACGGCACGGGCGATCCGACCAAGAAGGACGCCCAGATCGAGGTCACACCACCCGTCCTCGACTTCGGCCAGCTGGTCGCCGGCGAGGAGGTGACCAAGCTGGTCACCATCAACAGCGTTGGCGGTGACACCCTCTATCTGGAGGACCTGTACATCGACGGTCCGATCTCGTTCTCCCTGGACGACTCCGAGATCGAGCGGATCCTGGCCCCCGGATCGTCGACCACCCTGCCGGTGACCTATGCGCCCATGGCCGACGAGGATGCCGTGGGCGAGGTGCACATCCTGTCCAGCGATCGGGACGACCCCGACTCCATCGTCGATCTGACCGCCACCGGGCTCGCGCCGATGATCGAGCTCAACCCGTCCACCTTCGACTTCGGCGACGACGAGATCGGCTGCGACAAGGAGCAGGAGATCGAGATCTGGAACATGGGATCCGCGCCCCTGATCCTCGACGATCTGGTCTTCGCGCCCACCAGCGACGAGTTCCTGGTGTCCTACTACTGGGAGGAGGGCGTCAGCGTCGATCCCGGTCAGATGAAGACCGCCACCGTCTACTACCGCCCCCGGGACGAGCTGCCCGACACCGGCTACCTGCACGTGTACAGCAACGACCCGGCGCACCCGGACGCCCTGGCGACCCAGTACGGCACCGCCCACCTGGCCGAGGAGGTGACCGACGAGTACGAGCAGGAGGGCAACAACTGGACCGACATCCTGTGGGTGGTCGACAACTCCTGCTCCATGGGCGACGAGCAGAACTCGCTCGCGGTCAACTTCTCGTCCTTCCTCGACATCATCGAGGTGCTGGACATCGACTACCACGTGGCGGTGGTCACCACCGACAATGGTCACTTCCAGGGCGGGATCCCGATCATGACCCCGTCCACCCCGGACGTGCACGCGGCCTTCGCCGACGCCGTGAGCCTGGGCACCGGCGGATCGGGCATCGAGAAGGGGTTCCAGTACGGCCGCGAGGCCCTCAGCGTGCCGCTGATGGCGCCGGGCGGTCCCAACGACGGGTTCCTGCGCGAGGAGGCCGGCCTGCGGCTGATCTTCGTGTCGGACGAGAGCGAACAGTCCCAGGACACGGTGACCGCGTTCACCCAGTTCTTCCAGGGGCTCAAGACCAACCCCGACCACATGATCGCCTCGGCCATCACCGGCCAGCTCACCGGCTGCTACAGCCCCTCGGGGAGTGCCGATCCGGCGCCGCGCTACGAACAGATCGTGGCCAACACCGGCGGTCTCAGCGCGTCCATCTGCGACCCCAACTGGGTCAACACGCTGTCCAACCTGGCGTGGCTCTCCCTGAGCTGGCAGGACACCTTCGAGCTGAGCGACATGCCGGTGGAGGAGACCATCGAGGTCGAGCTCAACCACGTCCCGGTGTACGTGGGCTGGTACTACGACGAGGTCATCAACGCCGTGATCTTCGATCCGGACTACATCCCGGACACCGGCGACCTGATCACCATCAACTACAACGTCCTCGGTACCTGCGAGGGCTGACCTCCCCCCGTACCCGCACCCGCCCCTGTCCCAGACCGACGCACCCCGTCCATCCCCTCGGAATCGCGCGTCTTTTCATCATCTCGTTCATCCATTCCCATGGACAGGCCCCATGGTCGACACTAAGATAGCGGCCCATGGCGGGACATGGATCTGCCGTGCCGGACGGCGATTCCACCCCCGTCCAGAAGTCGGGTGAGTAGCGCGATGGAGCGAGCGAACAACGTGGATCTGCGCCACCGGATGTACAAGGCCCGGGTCGGCGCGCAGTTCTTCCGCAAATGGGTGGAGTCGCGGGTCGGCGAGACGCTGAACGACCCGCGGATCTGCCGACCGAGCATGGTCTGCACGATCCTCACGTCCAAGTGCAACTACAAGTGCTCGTTCTGCAACCACCCGAAGATGACCCAGGTCGACCAGATGCCCAAGGAGAAGTGGAAGGAGATCCTTCTGCAGCTCAAGGACTGGCTGGGCATCTACCGCATCAACTTCCTGGGCGGCGAGCCCTTCTTGTACCCGGACCTGTTCGAGCTGCTGGGGTTCTGCAAGGAACACGGCATCATGGCCGGGATCACCACCAACGGCTGGTTCCTGACCAAGGAGAACTGCCAGGAGCTGTCCAAGTACAATCTGTTCAACATCTCGCTGTCGGTGGACGGCTACGGCCCGGAGATGCACGACCGGCTGCGAGGGATCCCCGGGGCCCACCAGCGGCTGTGGGACGGCATCGAGAACCTGCGCGAGTACGTGATCGGCCACAACGGCAACCACACCCGCGTGGCCTTCCGCACCAACGTGCTGGCCGAGAACCTCGACGACCTGGTTCCGCTGGCCCACTTCGTGCGCACCAAGGGGCTGCACTGCATCGGTTACCAGCCGGTGGAGTACCGGCCGATGAACCTCGAGGAGGAGTGGGAGTACATGGAGGACGGGGAGTTCGACACCCCCAACGACCGACTCGAGCAGTTCAGCGTGACCCCGGGCGAGCGGCCCGAGAACATGGAGACCCACTGGGTGGGCGACTTCGATCACCTGGACGCGGTGCTCGCCGAGATCCAGGAGATCAAGCGCAAGGGCTTCCCGATCCTCAACAGCCAGACCCACCTGCAGGCCATCGGCGACTACTACCACAACCCCAGCCTGATCTACGAGATCAAGCGGGAGTGCAAGACGGCCTGGGAGCAGATGGTGATCCTGCCGGACGGCTACGTCCGCTCCTGCACCGAGCTGCCCCCCTACGGCAACCTCTTCGAGAAGGGTCCCCGGGAGATCTGGGAATCCGAGGAGGCCCAGCGCCACCGCGAGGGCGTCGCCCAGTGCCGCCGCACCTGCCTGAACATGTTCCACTGGAAGCGGAGTCTTCCGGAGAAGGTGGAGATGTTCAGTAAATTCTTCTAGCTCACACCCGCCCCCGCGACCGAATCCCGATCCCTGCCCCGCTCACCCCCTGACCGCGCCGTCGCTTGCGCTACCATAGGCGCTTCATGCCTTCCTCCCAACGATCCGGCGACCGCCGCTCCCCGGCCGTCCGCTGGCTGCTCTACCTGCTGTACGTGGTCGCCGCGGTGGCGCTGGCCCGCGCCGCGCTGATCGTGCCCGGACAGCTGCGCGAGCTGTGGGAGATGGAGCACGGGACGCCGTACGAGGGCACGCCGATCTCCACCGAGGGAGACGCGATCCTGGAGGGTACGGTGGTCGAGGCCTGGACCGGATCGCCGCTCGCGGGCATCCAGCTCGAGGTCGTCCGCTACCCGTCCGGGGAGGACCGGGCGGAGGACGGGGAACCCTGGGCTCCCTCCCGGCCCCGCAAGCACGAGACCGGCGCCGACGGTGGATTCCGTCTCCCGGTGGCGCCCGGGATGTACCGGGTCCGGGTCGAGGACCGCGGGTACGACGCGTCCAACGGCTACCAGGCCGTCGTGGGCGACAGCGGTCAGACCCCGGCTCCCCTGGTGATCGGCGCGCACCAGGCCTGTGACCTGGAGGTGAAGCTGGTGGACGATGCCGGGGAGCCGGTGCCGGGCGCCGAGCTCTTCGTCAAGAGCGGCGACCCGGGACGAGCCTTCCACACGCCCCAGCCCTACGGCCTCACGCGGACCGACGACCGGGGACTCGCCCGCTGGCGCTGCCGCTGCGGCACGCTGCAGGTCCGCCAGGCGCAACTCCCCCGGGACCGCCGGGTGTACTACATCGAACATGACATCGACCTGGACCGGGAGACCCCGCGCCAGACCCTGACCGTGGCCCAGGTGAAGGCCGGTGGGGCGGAGGCGGAGGAGCCCGTGCTCGTGCGCCGCCCCGAGAGCGACACCCGTCCCGTGTTGAACCACGTCCCCCCCGTTCGGGAGGGAGCCCCCGATCCACCCGGGAGGGCGTCGCTGACCGCCCGATTGGTCGACGACTCGGGCCTTCCCGTGCGTGCCCAGGTACTGATCGACTTCCTGGCATGGGAGCGTGGCTTCAAGTACGCGTACCTGCGGTTCCTTCCCCAGTGGCCGGTGACCAACGACCGGGGGGAGCTGTCGACCCCGATCCCGGCCGGTCGGCACCGGTTGTTCGTGATGCCCGCGGGGGGAGCGCCGGTGGTGCTGGACGCCTTCGACGTCGCGGCGGGGGAGGATCTGGACCTGGGCACCCTCACCATCCCGCTGCGGACTCCGCGTCTGGCGACCGGTAGGGTGACGGGGCCGGATGGACCCGTGGGCGGCGCAGAGGTCTACCCGGTGGCGACCGGCGACCTGGGGCGGCTGTTCCTCAGCGCCCTGAACACCGGCCCCTTCCCCCGCACCATGACCGCGCCGGACGGGACCTTCGAGCTCGGGGGCCTGCCCCACGACGAGGTGGCGCTGATGGCCTACCACCGGGACGTGGGCGCCGGGGATCCCCTCACCGTGTCGCTCGTGGACGGGGATGTGGCCGATGTGCGGCTGGCGCTGGTGCCCGGCACCAACGACCGCAAGATGGGGTGGACCGCGGGGGGCTGGTTCGAGGTCACCCGTGACGGACTGCTGGTGGTGAGGGTGATCGAGGGATCCGCGGCCCACCGGGGCGGCCTGCGTCCCGGGGACCTGCTGATCTCCATCGACGGCCGCCAGGCTCGCTGGTACGAGAAGCAGCGCCTGTTTGCCGTACTCGGGGACGATGCCCCGGCGCCGCCCACCACCGTCGAGGTCGCGCGCCCGGGGGAGGACGGCCTGCGAACCCTGCTCTGGTCCGGGGAAGAGGCGGCCGACGCGGACTCCGCCCGGACCGCCGGCGAACCGTAGCCTCAGGGCGGCGACGCGGTCGAGGGCGTCCCGAGCTGGTTGCGGGTCCATTCCCCCGGGGGGCGGTCGCGGGTGCTCAGGGGGGGCGCGTCCGACTGCTCGACGACCACGCCGAACTCGTCGAGGAATCCCAGCACCGCCCACAGCTGGTAGTGGACGCGCTCCTCGATGGGCAGGGTCTTGGACGTCTCGATGGACACGCCGGCGCAGCCCAGCTGGACCCAGGCCTGGTAGGTGGGGCAGCCCTCGAAGGCTTTCACGTTACGCACGAAGTGGTTCTTCTCCACCTCGATGTCGGCGTTGATCCGCTCGCGTACCCGGTCGAAGAGGGGGTCGAGCTCGGCGAAGTCGTAGCAGAAGCTCTGACCGAAACGAGCGGGATCGTCCACGTGGTAGCCGATGGACTCGTGCAGGGTGAGCAGGACGTCGGCGGGGTGGTCGCGCAGGATCTGGAACACCTGGAAGGCCAGGCGCTGCATGGCGTCGCCGTCCTCCACACCGGGGAACATGGCGTTGAAGTTGGCCGGGTACCCCCGGACCTGGCGGCGGATGGCCTCGGCGTGGGCGTCCGGCAAGACGATCAGCGTGCCTCGCTTCACCTTCCATTCGGCCACCTTGCGGGCTGCCAGGTAGCCGGCGGGTTCGTTGCCGTGCAACCCGCCGAACACGGCCACCGTCGGGCCTTCCTCGTCGCCCCGGATCACGTGGTAGGTCGTGGCGTACGGAGTATCGGCCATCAGGGTCCGGGAGGAGCGCTCCTCGGCCCCCGCCGCACCCGACGACAGGAGCCATCCCAGCAGTCCCAGGGCTGCGGCGATCGGCAATGCCCTCATTTACGGCCCCCCGCCTCCTTGTCGAAGGACTCCTCGACGATCCGCCACTCCCCGCCCTCGTCCTGCCAGGCCATGTGCTTGGTCCCCCGGTCCCACCAGGTGTCGCTGTCGTAGTCGTGCCAGACCTCCACGTAGACCCAGGAGCCCGAGACGGTCAGGGTGGGCTCTCCGTCGTCGATCCGGATGTAGGTCAGCTTCTTCCAGTGGGAGCCCATGCGGGTCCGCAGGTCGTGGTACTCGTAGGGCGACCTGCCCGCCCGCTTGATCCGCACGTCCGTCGAGTAGAAGGCCATGTAGCGGTCGATGTCCCTGGACTCCCAGGCCCGGACCCAGTCGTCATAGCGCTCGCGGACCCGGTCCCGCGCCTCCCGCTCCGCCGCCGCGCCGTACGCGGGCGCCTCACCCTCGGCCGCCTCCACCGCGGCAACCGACCGCGCCACTTCCTCTTCTACCTCCTCCTCCTTCTCCTTCTCCTTCTCCTTCTCCTTCTCCTTCTCCTTCTCCTCCTCCTTCTCCTCCTCCTTCTCCTTCTCCTTCTTCTTCTTCTCCTCCTTCTCCTCCCTCTCCCCCCCAGCCACCACCTCGGGTTCCGAACGCTCCAGCACGAGCAGGACGACGAACCCGCCGGCCAGGATCACCAGCAGAACGAGCACGCCGATGAGGACCCCCACGACCATCCAGGGCGCACGGCTGGGGCCCGGCGCCGGGGTCGGCGTGGACTGGGGTACCGGCGGGGGTGTGGGGGAGGCCTGGGCCACCGGCGGGGGCGTGGGGGAGGCCTGGGCCGCCGGCGGGGGTGTGCCCGCCACCGGCTCGATCACCGTGGCCGCGGTGGGCGGCGGTGTGACCCGCTGGGGTGGGGGTACCATCACGGGCTGCTGGGCGTGGAGCGCGGAGGCCACCTCGCCGGCCGTGGCAAAACGCTGATCCGGCAGCTTGGCCAGGCAGCGCTGGACGACCGTGGAGAGCCAGGGCGGGTAGGCCGGCTGGAGCAGGGCGGGGTCCGGGGGGGCCTGCTCGCAGTGCTGCATACCCACCGCGAAGGGGGTGTCCCCCGCGAACGGCACCTGGCCGGTCCCCATCTCGAACAGCAGGACACCCAGGGAGTAGATGTCCGTCCGGTGGTCGACCTCGGCCCCCTTCACCTGCTCGGGGGACATGTACTCGGGCGTCCCCATCATCGTGCCGGCCACGGTCAGTCGGGTGTGGTTTGCCGCCCGGGCGATACCGAAATCGGTGATCCGCGCGTTGCCCGATGCGTCCAGGAGGATGTTCTCGGGCTTGATGTCTCGGTGGATGACCCCGTGGCGGTGCACGTAGTCCAGGGCCGACGCCAGCTGCCCGCCGAGCCACAGCAGCTGGTCCAGCGGGAGGGGACCCTGGCGGTCGATCACCGCGCGGAGGCTCTCGCCCTCCACGTACTGCATGGTGAAGTACAGCTCGCCGTCGAGCTCTCCAACGTCGTGGACCGCCACCACGTTGGGGTGATCCAGCCGGGCCGCTGCCCGGGCCTCGGCCTGGAAGCGCGCCACGAGCCCCTGCTCGCGCATCAGGTGTCTGTGGAGCCTCTTGAGCGCCACGGGTCGGCCCAGCAGGGTGTCCACCGCCCGGTAGACGACTCCCATCCCCCCCGAGCCCAGCTCGGTCTCGATGCGGTAGCGTTCCTCGGGATCCACGTCGTTCCTCCCCCCTAGCGTGTCACCAGCGCCTCGCCGACCTCGAACAGTCGCTCCTCGATCGCCTCGATGGCGGGTTCCATGGTCTGACCCCAGTCCACGTTGGCCAGCACCACCACTCCGACGCCGGTTTCCGGATCGAAGTACATCTCCGTGGCCACGCCGTTGTCGCCTCCGTTGTGGCCGATCACCGATCGGCCCACCACGGTGGTGGCGTACCAGTACACGTACTGGGTGGCGTCCACCTCGGGGACCTGGGCCGTGAGCAGCTCCTCGACCGTGCCCGCCTCCAGGATCCGCCCGCCGTCCAGCTCACCTCCGGAGGAGATCGCTGCCAGGAAGCGGCCCAGGTCGGCGGCGCTGGTCCTCAGCTGCCCGTCCGGATAGTCCGGGTAGCCGAAGTGCCCGTAGGCCACGAATCCACTGGGGGTGTTGCGGTAGGGCATGGCCACGTCGTCGGGATCGAAGTCCGCCAGATGCCAACCGGTGTCGTCCATCGACAGCGGCGCGAAGATCTCCGCGTCGCAGTGGTCGTCGAAGGGCTGCGTGCCCACGGTCTCCACGACGTAGCCCGCCAGGGCCGTGGCGACGTTGCAGTAGTCGTAGCTCTCGCCGGGCATGACCGACGAGAAGTTCTGGGTGTCGTGGTAGAAATCGCCGCCCGGGGTGAAGTACCCCTCCACGAATTCGGCCAGGGACACCGGCGAGTCGCCGTCGAAGTAGGGCATCTGGTTCCAGTTGTCGCGGATGCCCGAGGTGTGGGTCACCAGGTGCCGGATCCGGATCGTCTCGCCCTCCACCCGCGGGTTGTCCACGACGAACGGCAGCAGCTCGTTCACGTCCGCGTCCAGGGTGAACGAGCCCTCCTCCCACAGCTGCATCACCGCCGTGGCGGTCACCGTCTTGCTGACCGAGGCCAGCATGAAGGGCGTCTCGGCGGTGACCGGGCGGTCCAGCTCGATGTTGGCCAGCCCGAATCCCTCGGCCCAGGCCACGTGGCCGTCGACCACCAGGGCCGCTCCGAGGCCGGGGATCTCCCCCTGTTCCCGCTGGGTGTCGATGAACGAGCCCAGCGCGGCCCAGTCGTCGTCGTCGCCGGTGGCGTCGTCGTCCCCCCCGCTGTCGTCGTCACCGGTGGCGTCGTCGTCCCCCGTCGCGTCGTCGTCTGGATCGGCGGGACAGCCGAGCAGCATCAGGGCGAACAGGGCGGGAATGACCCAGAACCGTTTCATCGGACTCTCCGTGGCAAGTTGTCGTCCCGCGGGTCATCATAGCGAGCCATGCGCGAGCAAGACGACCAGACCGACCTCTTCCTCTCACTGACGCCGGACCAGGTCCTGGCCTCCGTGGAGGCAGCCGGACTGCGCACCAACCCGGTGTGCTACCCGCTCAATTCCTTCGAGAACCGGGTCTACGAGGTGGAGCTGGCCGACCAGACCCGCATCATCGCCAAGTTCTACCGGCCCCGGCGCTGGACCGAAGAGCAGATCCTGCAAGAGCACCGGTTCATCGAGGACCTCACCGAGGCGGAGATCCCGGTCTGTCCCGTGCGCCCCTTCCCCGACGGATCGACCCTGAGGAAGCAGGGCCACATCTGGTACACGCTGGCCGACCGCCGCGGCGGGCGGGCCCCGGACGAGCTGACCGACGCCTGGGCCGAGCGGCTGGGCAGACTGGTGGGTCGTATGCACGACGTGGCCTTGAAACGGCCCGCGACGGCTCGCCTTACCCTGAACGCAGAGAATTTCGTTCGTATCAATACGGACTGGCTGGAGGAGCACGAGACGATCCCCGAGGCCTTCCGGGATCGTTATCTGGGGCTCGCGCTGGACATCGCCGACCTCCTCGACGACTTGATGGAAGGCGTGCCCTTGCAGCGGGTCCACGGGGATCTGCACCTGGGGAACCTGCTGGTCCGGGACGACCTGCTCCACGTCCTGGACTTCGACGACATGGCCATGGGGCCGGCGGTGCAGGACGTCTGGTTGTGTCTGCCGGGGCGCGACGCCTACTCCGCGCGCCAGCGGAACCTCCTGCTGGACGGCTACGAGCAGTTCCGGCCCTTCGACCGCACAACATTAAAATTGATCGAGCCCCTCCGCGCCCTGCGCATGATCCACTACACCACCTGGCTCGCCCGCCGCTGGCACGACCCGGTGTTCCCCGCCACATGGCCCCATTTTGGCACCGAACAGTATTGGGAGGAGTCCACCGCCGACCTGGCCGACCAGCTCGCCACCATCCAGGCCGAGATCGATCCCGCCGGCGCGGCCGCAGCCAAGGCGGACGAACCGGAGCTGACCAACAAGGATTTCTTCTGGGACTGGGACGGGGAGTGAGCGCTCCGTGGATCAGGATCCGTTGCCCGGGACGCTGACTGTGACCTCTCCGTACTGACACTCCATCGAGTCGGGATCCCAGTCCTCCAGGGGAGCCCACTCATATTGCGCAGACAAGGTGTCGTTAAACAGTAACTGTAACAGGGGTGTCTCCCATATCCACAGATCGAAGGCTTCCGGCGGAGCCTCGTCCAGTTCGTCGTGGTAGCTGTAGAGTAATCCGTTGTCGAACAGTCCGTCGTAGCAGCTGGGTTCGCCCTCCCAGGGAGAGTATGGGGTGCAGTCGTAGGGCTTGCGGGGGTGCACGTCGTCCTGCAGCACGATGCGCACCCCGTCCGCCGGAGGCTCGCCGTCGAATTCCAGCCACAGGCGGAGATGGTGACCGCAGCTCTCGTTGGCGGGCGGAGAGACGAGGCATCCGACCAGGGGCAGAGCCAGAGAGAACAGGATGAGTTGTCGGACAGGCACGCGTCCTCCCTCTCGTGTGGCCCCTGAGGTCGATCGAATCACCCGATCCGTGATAGGTCAAGGAACGGGTGAGGGGAGACGGGGTATGACAATGTCGTTGTACGATGCTCGCAAGGTTGCCTTCTGTGGAAGTTTCAAGTTCCGGGAGACCATGAAACACGCGGCCGTGGAACTGGCGGGCCGCGGAATCGAGTGCCTCCTACCGACACCTGTGGACGATCCGAGAGCCGGGGTGATGGGGTGCTTCGATCGCATCGACCGTGGGGACGCCGTTCTGCTGATCGATCCCCAGGGGTACGTGGGCCGCAGCGTCGCCGCCGACCTGGGCTACGCCTTTGCCCGCGGCAAACCCATCTATGCCCTCGAGATCCCCGAGGATCCGGCCCTGGCGGTGCTGGTGACGGAGATCACTTCACTCTAGTCGCGAGATAGAGGTGGCGCAGCGAGCAGGATCGCTGTGTCACCCTTGATGCCTCATTCTCCGATGAATTTCGGATTCTCTATCGCTGGCGAGGAACAGTCCTGCGGCGCCGTCCTGGGATTGCACGCCGACGGCGTGCCCCCGGGAATCTCCACCACGTACCCGGTCTCGTAGTGGGGCGCGGGATAGTCGGTGCTGATGAAGTGGGCGCCGGAGGACAATGCCGCCTCGAGGCGGGTGTAGTCCAGGGACCAGGCCTGGGCAGAATCCGTGTCGGCGCGGGTTCGAACCAGGTGACCGGCGTCCACCACCGCCTGGATCGACTCCTGGCCGCCCACCGGGTCGTTCATGGAGTGGATCGCGGCGTATGCCGGGCTCAGGTCACCGTGGGAATCCGGGAACAGGGCCCGGCCCGCGGTGGTGGTACCACCCTCGGTGTACACGGAGCGGTACCCACCCCCTTCGTGTAACACAAAAATCGCTCGACCTCGCATCTCGCCCAGGGGAGGCCAGCCACCGTCGGCGATGGCGTCGCGCAGGTTCGCGGCGTCTCCCCGGACCTGATCGGGTGTCACCAGCCGCTCCCGGGGCCACACGGCGAGGATCTCCTCCTCCAGCGCCGAGAGGTACTCGGACGCCTGGGCTTCGTCCTGGTACGGGTCCTTGACCTCCAGCAGCGTCAGGAAGGGGTGATGGGCCGGATTGCGATCCGACCACGACTTCATCACCGAAAGGCAGTCGGCCAGCAGGGGACAGGTGGAGCTCTGGTCGATGAACCAGACGTGGAACACCTCCAACTCGTCCGTGTCGGGGTTGCGGTAGATGTCCAGCTCGAACTGCCGCACACCCTGCTGGCTCAGCTGCTGGTCCAGGGGCACGTGGGAGTAGTCCCAGGCCGGGACCGGGGTCTCTCCGGTCTCCAGGTGGTAGCTGTTGTGGGTCCCCAGCGCCTGCAGATGCGACAGGGTGAGGGCGTCGTCCAGGGGGTAGGTCCAGGTCTCGGTCGTGTCGTCGTCGCCGGTGTCGGTCGTGTCGTCGTCGTCCCGGGTCGGGCAGCCGAGGAGGGACAGGGAGACCGCCACGGGGATGATCCAGCGGAAGGGCAAGGAACCTCCTGCGCGTCCCGGCGGGCCCCTGTTCGGCTGCGGGCCCGGAAATGGACGTCGATCAGGGTACGGGGAGATGAAGGCCTCGGCAACAGACCCTACCGGAGGATCACCATCGTCCCCAGGGGAATCCGGTCGTACAGACGCGACACGTCCCTCAGGTGCAGGACCACACATCCCCAGGACAACAGGGTCCCGTGGGTCTCCGGCTCCCACTCCTCGGCCCAGCCGTGAAAGCCGATGCCGCTGCCCAGGTCGGTGGACTGGTCGGTGAGCTCGCGTCGAGTCCACGCCCGCGAGATGTCCCTCTCCTGAGGCCCGGTCACGATCCCCTCGGAGAGCCCCCACTCGGCATCGAAGCGGTTGGGGTAGTTGATCTTGAGCCAGTGGCCCCCGTACCAGGCCCCGTACGCGCCGCCGATCTCACCGCGGTAGCGGTCGACGACGAAGTACATGCCCCTGGGGGTGCGCAGGTCTCCCTCCTCCCGCTTCCTGCCCTCTCGCTGGCCGATGGCGATGTCCACCTCCTCCACGAGCTCCCCCTGCTCGAACAGCCGCAGCCGACGGTCGTCCACGTCGACGAGGACCAGGACCGCTTCGTCCTGGGGTACGAAGAGGTCCCGGTGGTCACCGAGGAACCGCTCCGCAGGCAGATCCTCGGAGCCGGACCTCAGGCGAAGGGACCCCTCCACCGAACCACCGGCCTCCGGGGAACCGACGATCTGGCCGCGCTCGACCACCTCTCCGTCCACCACGGCGAGGGACGCCAGGTGGTCGTGTGTCGACGTGACGGAGCGTTTTTCGTGGTTCTGGTAGTAGATGTGCTCGAGGGTCACCCGGCCTCCCCCCGAGGCGGTGGGCGGCGTCACCGAGGACACCCGCCCGCGTGCGACCGCGCGCACGTGCTGATCTCGGATCTCTTCTCCGGTCGGGGGACCAAAGCCGTCGGCGGGTGGAAAGGGCGTGTCCAGGTAGTCCCAGGTCTCTGCCGGTGGCGGAGCGGAATCCGGGGCGTCGCCGGCCACCGGGACGTCGAGTCCAGTGGGCCCGGAGGCCGGGGCGCGAGGGGTGACCGCCCCGCAACAGCACGCGAGCACCAGCGGGAAGACCGCCGGCACCGTGCGACAGGGGGAGAGGGGCCACGGGACGGTCACCGATCGAGGGACACCGGGGAGGCGGAGTGCATTCCCTCGCCGGGGCAGTTCGGTGTGCCGGGGTAACGGCCTCGTAAAAAAGTGGAGAATCCGGGAACCTCCCCCGTCCCGGGGTGTCTGAGCCCTGTGTAGCCAAGGAGGAGACCCCATGACCCGCACCGTCGCCACCTCGATCGCCGCCGCCCTGATGCTCGCCCTGACCTGCATCGCCGGACTCGCATCCGCCCAGAGCGGCCAGCGGGTGGTCATGGAGACCCGGCTGAGCCAGACCGTCCTCGCGCGCCAGGCGAACAACCAGGTCTACCTGGACGTGGCCTTGCAGCCCGCGCGGATCGAGTCGACCACCCGCGTGCCCCTCAACATCGCCCTGGTGATCGACAAGAGCGGGTCCATGTCCGGCTCGAACAAGATCGGCTACGCCCGGGAAGCGGCCATGTCGATCATCGACCAGCTCGAGAGCTACGACCGGGTCTCGATCGTCACCTTCGACAGCAACGTCCAGGTGCTGCTGCCCTCGATGCTGGCCTCGGACAAGGAGGCCATCAAGCGGATGATCGCGGGCATCGCCACCGGCTCCAACACGGCCCTGCACGGCGGCATGACCACCGGCGCCAGCGAGGTGCGGCGCCACTACAACAACGAGTTCCTCAACCGGGTGATCCTGCTGTCGGACGGCAAGGCCAACGTGGGCCCGTCGAGCAACAGCCAGCTCGCCAGCGCCGCCCGCACCCTGGGCGACGAGGGCATCTCGGTCACCACCATGGGCCTGGGCCTGGACTACAACGAGGACACCATGACCGCCATCGCCGACGCGGCCGGCGGCAACTACTACTTCATCGAGTCCGGTGACCAGATGGCCTACCAGTTCCAGCAGGAGCTCAGCGGCATGATGCAGGTCGCGGCCCTGCAGTCGACCGTGACCATCATGGTCGCCCCCGGGGTGACCGTCCGCGACGTGTACGGCTACGACTTCACCCAGAACGGCGACATGGTCAACATCCGGGTCGGCGACCTCATCGGCGGCCGGACCATGAGCATCACCGCCCTGGTGGACGTCAACGGCCTCGACGCCGAGAAGATGACCGTCGGCTCCGTGGCCCTGGGCTATACCGATGCCCTGGACGGCCAGGCCCGCACGGTCAAGAAGCAGCTGGTGGTGGCCCTGAGCGAGGTCGAGACCGAGCAGCGCAAGAGCGAGGACCTGGACGTGTCCGCCCGGGCCCAGGAGGTCCAGAACGCCGAGGCCATCGCCGCGGCGATGGACAAGTACGCCGCCGGTGCCGACGAGGAGGCCAAGGAGATCATCGAGGCCGCCCGCACCGAGACCGAATCGTTCAACGAGCGCGCCGGCGCCGCCGCTGCTCCGGCCCTCGAGGCCGCGCTGGACGACCTGATGCTGGACATGGAAGAGGCCGAGGACGACTCCCGCGCCCGCGGCGCGGTGGTCAAGTCCAAGAAGGCCTCGGCCCGGGACTCCTCCCGCGGCAACTAGCTACCGCCCCGCGCCAATACGCCACGCCCCGCGCCCACCCAGACCCCGCCTTCTCCCTCCACCCGGAAGAACCCACCTCCACAGTCGCCCGAACGCGCTCTCGCTTCCCCGTGGAGGAAGAAATCGTGGGTATGGATGCGGCGGAAATCGTGGGTATGGATGCGGCGGAAGAGTTCGAAGACCTAGCCCCCGCACTCGATGGCGATCGCCGTCACCGCCTCGGCCACCACCTCGAAGGAGCCCATGGTGTCGTTGACGACCTTGCAGTCCTTGGAATCCACCTCCACCGAGAGGAAGCCGGGCTCCACGTTGAGGAACACCACGCCACCGCCCTCGGCGGAGTCCAGGGCCGCGCCCTTGACGGCCTTGCCGCCCCGCGCGACGGCGAACGTCCCCTGGTGATCCCGGTCGATGCTGGCCTTGGCGCCCACGCCCTTGTCGAAGTCCAGCATCACCACCGCCTTGCCCGCCGCCAGCGCCGGCAGACCCAGCTCCGCCAGGGTGGTCGCGGTGTACTCCTTGGGCAAGACCGGGAAGAAGTGAGGATCGCCCCGGGTCGCGTCCGGCGGCTCGTCGAAGGCCAGCTGGGTCGGCAGGTAGCCCTCGGCCTCCACCCGCACCAGGATCACCCGCGAGGTGGGGATGGTCACGGTGAACCGGCCCATCTCCGACCCCTCGGCGCTGCCGTCCTCGCCCACCACCGTGGCCGCGACTCCGGGCACCTCCTTGTTCGCGGTCACGTCCAGCACCACCCCCAGCAGCTCGGTCTCCGCACCGGGCTCCCCCGACTGGGGGAAGGCCTGGGCGGTTCCCTCCTCCAGCGGCCGCCCCTCCTCGCCCTCGGCAGGCTGCTCCTGCCCCGGATCGTCGCCCACGAAGGGCTCGGGCGGCGCCTCACCGTCGGGCTGACCGTCCCCGGGGCGGGGTTCGCCCCCCGGATCCCCGGCGCCGACCGTCGGGCCATCCGGCTTGGGTGGCGGCGGACATCCCGCGGCCAGGAGGCCCGACCCCGCTAGCATTACCCCCAACACCAGGATGGTTCCGACGCGAACTCCCCGTCCCATGCCCATCTCCTCAGGTCTGCAGCTTCCGTCCGACCTTGTCCTCGACGCTGGCGATCTTGGAGGCGAGTCTACCCTGTCGACCCTTGCGGTAGTCGACCTTCAGGGACACCGAGATCCGGTCGCAGTCCTCGCGCATCCGCTCGTAGCAGTCCTGGACCACGGCCATGACCTGGTCCCAATCCCCCTCGAGGACCGTCCCCATCGGGGTGAGCCGATAGGGCACGCCGCTGCGGTCGATGATGTCCAGCGAGCGCGCCACGTAGGGGCTGAGGCTCGCCCCCTTGTCCATCGGCGACATGCTGAATTCGAGCAGTACCATGGGATCCTCCGGGTGGAGTGGCCGGGTGTCGCCGCCCTCGGGGGGCACCCGTGGGGTCAGTTGGTGATGGGATCGGAGACCACCGTGGTGTCCCAGCGGAAGTTGTCGATGAACACCACCGAGTCGTAGATCCCGTCGCCCTCGTCCCAGATGGAGAACTTGAGGGTGATGGTCTCCCCCGGGGTCACCGGAGCGGTGGTGGTCAGCCACCCGGTGGCGCCCGCG
Source organism: uncultured Rickettsiales bacterium (assembly GCA_964542165.1). Taxonomy (GTDB): domain Bacteria; phylum Myxococcota_A; class UBA796; order UBA9615; family CAYRNR01; genus CAYTBN01. The sequence continues at coordinate 21,332 of CAZITQ010000077.1, read as the reverse complement.
TCGTTGGTGCTGCCGTAGGCCCCGTAGCAGGGGATCTGGCTGACCCCGGGGACCACCCCGAAGCCCTGGCCCGAGAACCCCTCGATGTTCCACATCGTCGCGCAGTCGTCGACGATGAAGAAGTTGGAGTTCACGGTGATGGGCTTGCCGTTGCCGTCGAACGAGATGTTGCCCTCGGGGATCGTATCGCCGTCGCGGTCCGGATAGGACGCTGGATCCAGGGCCGTGCTCTCGAGGTACATCTCGAAGGTGTCGTTGTAGTCGGTGCAGACCCACTCCTCGTATTCGCTGGATACGAACATGAAGTCGATCAGGAACGAGTAGGTGTTGGGCGGCACCTCCAGGGTGAGCGAGAGCCAGGTCAGGTTGTACTTGGTGTCGTACCCCTGGGGCGGTGGGCTGCCGCAGTTGACCCCCTGGCCGGTGAAGTCCCACTCGCTGGTGACGCTGCCCGTGTCGGCTCCGTACTGGGCCGGATCCTCGTGCATCACCCCGGTGTGCAGGCCGAAGAGATAGCAGCCGGCCTGGGGTGCGATGGCGCTGCCGTACCCGGTGAGCATGTTGTACTGGACCGGCGCCCCGCCGGAGGACTCGCCCACCAGCCCGTAGCAGATGTCCATGGCCGAGGCGAAGCTCCCCTGGGGCGGGCAGTCGCAGTTGGCCGGCTCGTCCACCGCGCCGTCACAGTCGTTGTCCGTGCCGTCGCCGGGGACCTCGTATGCCCCCGGGTAGATGTCTGCGTAGTAGTCGTTGCAGTCCCCGTCGCACGGCGAGAATCCATCCCCGTCGTTGTCCGCCGGGGTCAGCTGGCCGTTGTTGTCGTCGCAGTCGTCGCCGCCGGACTGGAGCGAGGCGTAGCCATCCTGATCCACGTCCACGCCGTCGATGCCGTCGCAGTTGTTGTCCACCCCGTCGCCCACCGCGTCGCTGGCGCCGGGGCTGGTGGCCGGGTCCCCGTCGTCGCAGTCCCCGTCGCAGGTGGAGTACCCGTCCCCGTCCCCGTCCACCGACGTGACCGAGGGATCCGCGTCGTCGCAGTCCGAACAGGACGGGTCGCCGTCTCCGTCCCCGTCCTGCTCGATCCACGGCAGGACCCCGTCGCAGTCGCTGTCGAGCCCGTCGCAGACCTCCGGCGCGCCGGGGTAGATGCCCGGGTCTCCGTCGTCGCAGTCCCCCTGGCACATGGTGTAGCCGTCCCCGTCGGCGTCCGCGCCGAATCCCTCGTCCACGTCCCCATCGCAGTCGTTGTCGAGCCCGTCGCACTGTTCGGGGGCGCCGGGGTAGGTCAGGGGGTCCGAGTCGTCGCAGTCCGCGGCACAGATGGGCACCCCGTCGCCGTCGAAGTCGGCCTCGGGGGGGTCGAGCACGCCGTCGCAGTCGTTGTCCAGGCCATCGCAGATCTCGGTGGCGCCGGGGTAGGTGTCCGCGCTGCTGTCGTCGCAGTCACCGTCGCAGGGGGTGAACCCGTCCAGGTCCAGGTCCGCCGGGTGCAGATCCGGGTCGTTGTCGTCGCAATCCCCCGCGCAGATCATGAACCCGTCCCCGTCGTCGTCGGCCTCGTTCAGCGGGACCACGCCGTCGCAGTCGTTGTCCAGGCCGTCGCAGTACTCGCTGGCGCCCGGGAAGAGGTAGGGATCGTTGTCGTCGCAGTCGCCGTCGCAGGTGGAGTGTCCGTCCCCGTCCAGGTCCGCGGGGGTCAGGGTCGGATCGGAATCGTCGCAGTCCCCGTCCGCCACGGAGTAGCCGTCCCCGTCGTTGTCCGGCGCTGCCGTGGTGTCGTCGTCGCCGGCCGTGGTGTCGTCGTCGCCGGTGTCGTCGTCGCCGGTGTCGTCGTCGCCGGCGGTGGTGTCGTCGTCTCCGGCCGTGGAGTCGTCGTCTCCGGCCGTGGAGTCGTCGTCGTCGTCGTCTCCGGGTTCCCAGCCCGCAGGGGGGCAGCCGGTGACCAGGGCGAGGGCGGCCGCGAACGACAGCGCGGAGAGCAGGTGCGACCAGGACCGCAGGGGGGCGCCGAGGGACCGGGTTCTCATGGGATCCTCCCGGGCCCCAGAAGCGTGCCGGGCGACTGGAACCCTCGATCGCAACCTATCGGTCGATCCGGGGACGGTCAAGGAATCGGGACCGCGCGCGAGGGCGCGGAGGGCGGTCGGTAGCGCAGCACCGCCACCCCCGCCGCGGGGGACGCGATCCACAGCTCGTCGCGGCCGTCGCCGTCCAGGTCGGCGCAGGCGATGTCGCCGGCGGTCGGCAGCTGGAGGCGGAAGAGCAGGGCGCCCCGTGCGGAGAGCCCGAGGACCTGGCGGGTGTTCAGCAGCACGGTGGTCTCGGCGGTGCCGTCGCCATCGAGGTCGCCCGTGGCTGCCGCCTCCAGGGGGGAACCGACCAGGAGTCCCCCGGGCAAGGGCGCCACGCGCCGGGCCCCGACGGGCGAGGAGAACGCGGCCAGGGTAGCTCCGGCCGGGGACAGCAGCTCGATCCCGTCGGGCCGCACTCGCACCGCTGCCGGGGCCCCACCGTGGTCACCCGGCGCCAGGTCCCAGGTCACGGCCTCCTCCCCGGCGGTCCACTGCACCGCGCCACCGGCGTCCAGCGCGACCAGCGCCTTCTTCCCGCCGGGGGCGACGACCAGCAGGTCGCCGACCACCGCCGAGGCCGCCACCCGGGGAGCGTAGGTCAGCGACACGGGATCCTCCCCCTCGGCCAGCAGCGCCACGTGCTTCTTGGACACTGCGGCCCACGTGCCGCCGGGGAGCGCGTGGATCTCCTTGGGTCTGTAGGGGGAGCGACGCTCGGCCTCGTGCACGGGGCCCGCGGCGGTCAGAGGCATCAAACTGCCGGTGGAGGTGCCCACCAGCAACCGATCGTCCTCCCCGGGAATCGTCGCGAGCAGAGATGCCTGGGGCAGGGCGTGGAAGGCCGCCAGCTCCAGGTGCCCGTCGCCCACCTCGATGGACAGCAGGTTGGGCGACGCGCTGCCCCCGGCGGCCAGCGCCGCCAGCAGCTCCTCTTGCTCCCGGGCCGCGGCCTTGGAGTACCCCTGGGCCATCCGCGCCACCCGCCCTTCGCCGTCCAGGACGTACGAGCGCGGGATCGACTGGAGCCCGAGGGCCCTCGTCAGGGTCTTGTTCCGATCGCGCAGGACCGGGAACGTCCAGCCGGCGGCCTCTGCGTGGGCCCGGCCGGCCTCCCGGTCCTCCATCACGTTGACCGCCAGCACCTCGACGCCCTGGGCCTGGAGGTCCGGGTAGACCCCGGCCAGGTGGGCCAGCTCGGCCTTGCAGGGGCCGCACCACGACGCCCACAGGGCCAGGAGCACCGGCTGCCCCCTGAGGTCCGTCAGCGAGATCTCGCCTTCGCCGATCAGGCGCGGCAGGGAGAACTCGGGGAACGGCTCGGCGGTCAGGTGAAAGGCGGGACGGGGAGCGGGCGGGGGTGTGACGCCCAGGGCCACCAGGTCCTCGGCGGTGCCCTCGTCGTGGCGGTATGCCAGCCGGTTCACGAGCACCGTCCGGGCGCCGCCGGTGTCCCCGGCCGCGGCCAGGACCTCGGCCCGGGAGCGGGCCAGCCGGGAGTGCCCGTCCGTCACGCGGGAACGGAGCTCGGCCCCGTCGGATCCCAGCCAGACCAGTGTCGGTGCGGGCCAGGTCTCCAGGGCCGCCCCGGAGGCTGCCAGCGCCGTGGGCATGTCCTGCGCCCGAAGTGCCGCCTCGCCCAGGGCCCGCTGGAGCCACGGGTGTTCCCGGTGCTCCGCGGGGGCGAGCTCCAGGCCTGCCGAGGCCCGCGCCCGGGCCTGTTCGGCCTGGGGTGGCTCCTGGGCCAGCAGGAAGTCCGCGATCCGGCGCTGGTAGCGGGGCTCGTCGGACAGGTCGGGATCGGCCACGGGCAGGACCTGCTCGAGGGCGAACGCGAGGGCGACGTCTCCCCCCAGCTTCTGGAGCTTGCCGAGAACCCCCATCACCACGGGCTCGCGGATCGCCTTGGCCCCGCGCTCCTCCGCGTAGGTCGTCCAGATTCCCCCCACCTCGTCGACGCCGTGTCCCTCGGGCAGCCGGGCGAGGCGCTTGTTCGCCCGCCGATCCGGCGGCATGGCCAGCAGCTCGGCCTCGTCGCGCAGTGCCCGGACGGTCTCGTCGTCCGGGCGATCGATGCGTTCGACCTGGAGATCCAGCTCCGTCTTCCCCCGGCGCACGGCCAGGGTCAACGTGGTCCCGGGCGACCCGGAGATGGCGTCCCGCACCCCCGGGATGTCCAGCCCGGCCAGCTCCGTTCCGTCCGCGCGCAGCAACAGATCGCCGGTCTTCACACCGCCCGCCTCGGCGGGCATGTCCGGCAGCACGAGCTTGACGAGGGCCCCCGGATCACGGGGCTGGAATACGATGCCGATCCACCCGGGCGGCCGCTCCTCGGTCTCTTCCGCCCTCGCCGGCGGGCCGGCCCCCACCAGCACAGCGAGCAGGAGAACCCCACAGAGGGGGGTGCGCCAGGGCCGGATCACGGTGCTCGCCGGGCCCAGTCCGGCGAGCGGTATCCGTGGCTCGCATCGTCCGGGCTCAGCGGCTCCGGGTCGCCGTTGACCAGCAGGGCCGTGCCGGTGAATTGCAGCAGGGCCGTGTACAGGGGCGCGTCGGATCCCTCGCCCAGCGTGTAGGCGATGCGCGTGGATGCGTTGGCGCAGGCCAGGTCGCCCACACCGGTCTCCGCGGGCAGATCGAGGGAAGCGGTCACGTCCGAGTAGGTCTTGTACTCCACGTACACCGTCCTCACGCGGCGGTTGCCGTCGCCGTCCCGGTCGACGACCACCACGAAGTCGCCGTCGGAGGTGAAGCAGGGGGCGCGGATGTCGGCGCCTGCCTCGCCGGCGTAGACCACCGACTTGCTCGCCCCCTCCTCGTCCATGACCACCAGCACCTCGTACTCGGTCTCGGGGGGGTACTCGCGGACCGCGTGGGCCACGTAGACGATGTAACCGCCGGTTGGCGACCAGTTGGGCATGGACTCCCCGAGGCTGACCACGGTCACCCCCGACCCGGGCAGGGTGAGGACCTCGCCGGCGGTGGTCAGCTGGGTGACCTCCGCGCCGGTGTGATCGGTGACGAAGATGCTCTCGCGGAACGCGCCGCTGGCCCCGTCCACCGCCCAGGCCGAGAACGCCACGTCCTCGTTCACCGGCGATCCGTCCACGGCCGTGGCCCCCGGGGCCTCGCCGAAGGGGACGATGGGATGGCGGCCGGTGCCGGTCAGGGCGTCGCAGATGACGACGTCGGCCCCCTCGTCATCCGGCTCGCTGGGCCCCACCAGGAGGAGCTTGTGGCCCGGGAACGCCAGCGACACGTCGTCGATGCGCGGGATCACCCCGTGGATGTCGGCCAGTTCGATGTTCCTCTCGGGATCCACCAGCGCGTAGGCGTCCTCCCCCGAGATCGCCGTCACGAAGGAGATGGGCAACGGCGGGGACGTGTCGTCGTCGTCCGCCGTGTCGTCGTCTCCCGAGTCGTCGTCCCCCACGGCGTCGTCGTCGTCGGACGGACAGCCGGCGAGGGCGACCAGCGAGGCCGCGCAGACCAACCACCACCAGCGGGTGATGGGCATCGGGATCACCTCCGGGGGGTCATCTTAGCGTGGGACGCTGGGAGGCACCGAGGGAGGAGGGTAGGGGCACAGGGGCAAGGGGCAGGGGCGGGAACCCCCTCAGCCTTCGCAGCTACCGGGCACGCCGTAGGACACGTCCACGTAGTCCCCGTCGTCGGGCACGTAGTCGGGTTCGAAGATCACCGACTGGATCGAGGTGTCGAAGGACCAGCCCACGTTGACCTTCACGCTGTTGACCTTCACCTCGATGGTGGACTCGATGACCGGGGTGTGGGTCAGGGGGAAGGTGTCGGCCAGGCTGATGGTCAGCCACCCCAGGTTGGTCAGGGCGGCGGACCAGTCCGAGTCGCAGATGCTGGCCAGGATGCCGCCGGTGTTGGTGACCATCTCCACGTAGCCGTCGCCCGGGTCGGCGCTGCCGCCCTGGCCGTTGCAGCTCTGGGCGGCGACCCCGTTGGTGCCGCAGATGGCGCTGGCGACGACGTGGTCCGGGTTCAGCTTCAGCCCCTGGTACAGGGGCAGGTAGGTCGCGTAGCCACCCGTGCTCTGGTCGCGCTCGTCGGACACGAAGACCACCCGCAGACCGGCGTCGTCCCGCAGGTAGTGGTCGTTGGGCGGGACCTGGTTCACGGCGGCCTCGAGGGCCTCCCAGCCGTACATCAGTCCGCGCTCGGTACCCGAGCCGTTGGTGCCCACCGCGCAGTTGGAGGCGAACTTCTGTGCCCCCGACGGCGTCAGGTTGTCGATGTAGCCGTGGTTGCAGCCGGGGCAGATGAAGGTCTCGTCGTCGGTGGTCACCGTGGCGATCTTGAAGTCCACACCGGCGTTGTTGATGATGCTGTAGAAGTAGCTGAAGTCGTCGCCGAGCTTGCCCTGCTCGTCGTCCATCGAACACGAGTTGTCCACCACCCACAGCACGTCCGTCCAGTTGTTGCCCTCCTGGACGAAGTGGTCGTTGAACCAGGCGCCAGCCTTGCCGAGACCGTACTGGTTGGCCTCGGCGGTGGGGGTGTCCGGGTCGTCGCTGGACACCGTGAGCAGGCCCTCGTAGCTCTCGACGTCCTCGGGCACGAAGCTGACGTGGACCGAGGCCACGTCGCCGGGATCCATGACCAGACCCTGGTAGAGGGTGTCGGTGAAATAGCTCATGACGTCGGGGGACGGGGAGGAGTACCAGGCGAAGTCGGCGATGGTCAGCGGGTAGGTGCCCACGCTCCGGACCAGGATCTCGGTGCTCACCTCGCAGCTCACGTCGAACTCGCCGAAGTCGTAGACCGTCGGCTCCAGCTGGATCGCCGGGGCCAGACCCGCGCCGTGGAGCTCCACCACCGCGTCGCCGTTGTCCGGATCGGTGTTGAACACGTGCAGCTCGCCCAGCTTGTCGTGGGCGCCGGTGGACGTGTACATCAGCGTCACCGTCTCCATGGCCTCGGGGGGCAGGAGCAGGGGCAGCTCGGGGGCGGCGAAGACCTCGAAGTTGTCCTCCGGGCCCTCGATGTTCAGCTGGGTCACCTCCAGGTCGGCCTCGCCGACGCTGGTGATGGTCACCTCGGCCATCAGCTGCTGACCCACCTCCAGCGAGTCGAAGTCGATGGACTCGGGATCCACCTGGATCGCCGCGTACTTGGGTTGCTCCTGCTGGTGCAGGCTCTGGTCGCTACACGCGGCCAGCACCGCGCCGATCGCGAAGCAGAGGAAGAGACAAACGCCCGCCCGCCTCATGGGCCCTCCTTGTCCGACTGGTCACAGCATATCAGGGAGGATCAAGGGATCAATCGCGAATCCAGGCTCGCGCGCGCGAGCGCCGCGATCTTCACCTTGGTGTTCATCATGCGGGGGAATCGTGGCTCGCGTCCCGCGATTCCGGTCAATCCTGCGCGGGCGGTTCGAGCCCCTCGATGGCGCCCTTGGCGTGGCGGACGACCTCGGGGTCCGGATCGCTGGTGGCCGCCTCGTAGAGGGCTTCGCGGGCGCGCTCGCCCCCGAGGCGTCCCAGCGCCAGGGCCGCCTGGGTGCGGACCCGCGGGCTGGGGTCGGACCGCAGGGCCATCACCAGCGACAGGTCTCCCGCCGGGTCGCCGATCCAGCCGATGGACTGGGCGGCGCGGGACCGGCAGTTCTCGTCCTCCTCGCCGGCCAGGGCCCGCAGGAGGGCCGGCAGCGCGGCGGGGTCCTTGCGCCATCCCAGAGCGGCGGCTGCGGCGGCTCGGATCTCCGCCAGACCGTCCCCCTGCAGGGCGTCCAGCAGCAGGCCGGTCGCCCGGGGGTCCTTGGCCCGCTCCAGGGCCTCCACGCAGGCGCGGCGGACCGCCAGGGAGCCGTCGTGGGCCAGCGCCCAGCCCAGGGCATCCACGGTGGAGGGATCCCCCAGACGCCTGAGCAGGTCCACGACCGCCAGCTTCCGCAGGGGATCCTGCTCGGTCCACACCAGCATCTCCACCAGCAGGGGCAGCAGGTCGAGGCCCACCTCCGGCTCGCCCTTGGCGTACCGCGGCAGGCCCGCCCGGGTCATGCCCGGCTCGGCGGCGGCGAAGGCCTCGAAGCGTTCCCCCTCGGCGATCCAACCCCGGGCGGCCGCGGCCGCGGCCCCCCCCCCCCCCCCCGGCTACGGGTACCCCGCGCAGCGCACCAGCAACGGCAGCGCCCCCACCCCCAAGGCCCCCAACCGCACCCCCACCAGGACGTAGAGGCCCCCGTCGGCGATCTCCGCCAGGGCGGCGACCCGCTCGTCCACGGGGCCGGCCAGCGCCGGCGCGGCGATCCACAGGGACAGGACGGTCAGGACGTGTGACACCGCCCGCGGGCCCCGGACGGTTCCCCCCCCGTGGGGAGTCATTCCCCCAGCTCCCACCAGTACAGATCGGAGCGGGGCTCGCGCAGGATGTTGGTGCCGCAGTGCACCTCTCCCCACCACAGGTGGTAGCCCTCCCAGTTGTCCAGGAAGTTGGCGGTCAGGCCGTCGGGCATGACGTCGAGGAAGGCCAGCTGGAAGGGGTCGCGGAAGGTGTTGAGCAGGCCGTTGCCGTTGAGGTCCTCGCCCTCGTCCAGCAGCCAGTTGCCGTTGAGGTCCTCCTCGGTGTCGAGGACCCCGTTGCCGTTGATGTCCTCGCCCTCGTCCAGCTCGCCGTTGCCGTTGGCGTCCTCGTCCGTGTCCAGCTCGCCGTCCCCGTCCAGGTCCTCGCCGGAGTTGAGCTGACCGTCGCCGTTGACGTCCTCGTCCGGCGTCCGGAAGTAGGGGTCGGCGATGAGCAGCTGGTCGTCGTACACCGCCAGGTTGGCCATGCCCGGCGCCAGGGCCAGGGCGGCACCCCAGACCCGCTCCCACAGGGCTGGGATCAGGATGATGTCGTCGTCGGTGAGGCCGAACTCGGCCTTGATCTTGTCGTGCATCGGCTGCAGATGCATCGCGTCCATGTCCTCGTTGTAGGCGATGACCGTGCTCTCGAGGATCTCGCCGACGGTGAGGAAGTGGTGGTCGTCCTCCCAGCGGGGGAGCGCGAAGTTGGGGTCCAGGCTCTCCAGGATGTCCCGGGTCACACCCCAGTCGCTCATGATGACCTTGAAGCCCTTGTCCGAGCCGGCGTCGGGCACGAAGACCATGAACTCGTCCACGTGACCCACGGCGAGCCAGGTGGAGTCCAGCTTGACCGGGGACTGGACCTCCTGGGCGTCCAGGAACTCCTTGAGCCCGTCGCAGACACAGTCGCCGCCCACGGTCTCCTTGCACCCGTAGTAGATGCGGCCGAAGGGGTGCTCGACCCCATCGACGGTGATGGGCGGCGTGCACTCCAGGTTGCCGAAGGAGTCCAGGGAGGACGCCCAACCGGAGGGAGTGCCCCGGGTCAGCCAGCCGAAGTCCGGACCCAGCATGTGGTCCTCGGGCAGGGGATCCAGGGTGCCGTTGCGGATGGAGTCCAGCACCAGATCCATGGGGCCGTACGGGGTCTGCTGGTAGCCGAACTCCAGCTCGTCCTGGATCCACACGTCCCAGCCGTACTGGCCCACGGGGAACTCGACCACGTTCTCCTCGCCGACGGCCTCCTTGATGCCGTTGCGCATCTGGGCGTTGGAGATGTTCTGGTTCATCACGTACAGGGTCCTGGCCGGGTCCAGGTGGTTGAACATCATGAAGGGCGGGGTGGACAGCAGCAGCTCGTCGTCGGCCACGAGCTCGTCGTCGCCGCCGAAGACCTCCAGGGTCAGGGTGGCCTGGACGTTGAAGTCCATGGCCTCGAACCACAGGTCCGCGACGTCGACCCCCTCCAGCTCCACGTCGGTGACCTCGACGCCATCCACCAGACCCAGGATCGGCTCGTCCTCGAGCCAGATCCGAACGAGGTCCACGTCCCCGTCCAGCCACAGGACCACGGTGTCGCCCGACCCGAGATCGGTGAGCGTCAGCGCCCCGGGGGCCAGATCGTTCTCCTCGGCACAGGCGCCGTCACAGTCCAGGGTGGCGTCTGCGTTGTCGTCGTCCACGTTGACCCTGACCACCGCCCCGGGCTCGTCCACCTCCGCGGCGTCCTCGGCGTCGCTGGCGTCCAGGGTGCCGTTCTGGTCCGTGTCCGCGTCCAGATCCGCCTCACTCGCCGGCGAGGCGTCGTCGTCGTCCGGCTCCTCGGTGGGGCAGCCCACCACCAGGACCAGCGCCAGGAGCGCGGCGAGCCCCCACATCCCGTGCAGGCGGCCCATGGTTACAGCCTCTCCAGGGCGTGGGTGGCCAGGCGCACCACCTCGGTGTCCGCGTCGGCCTCGACGGCCTCCTCGAGGGCGGCCCGGGCATCGGCCCCACCGAGGCGACCCAGCGCCAGGGCGGCGTGTTGCCGGACCTGGGGCGAGGCGTCGGAACTCAGCGCGTCCACCAGGGCGTCCAGGGCGGCGGTGTCGCCGATCCATCCCAGGGCCTGGGCCGCGCTGGCGCGGCACCCGTCGTGATCGTCGGTGGTCAGCACGCCCAGCAGGGCGGGTACGGATGCGGCATCGCGGCGCCACGCGAGCGCGCCCACCAGGGTCTCGCGCACGGCTCCGTCGGCCACCGCCGGGAGCGCCGCGATCAGGGCTGCGGTCGCGGCCGGATCGTCCGAGCGCTCCAGGGCCTGGGCCGCCGCCCGGCGCACCAGGGCCGAGGGATCCTCGACCAGGGCCCAGGCCAGGGGCTGAGTCGACCTCGCGTCCCGCTTGCGTTGCAACAGGTCCACCGCCGCGGACCGCTGCCCCTCGTCGGCCACGGTCCACAACAGCTGCTCGACCAGCAAGGGGACCAGGTCCGCGTTCGCGGGTTCGTGCATCGGACCGTAGCGCAGATGGCCCGAAGCGGTCGGCCGGGGAGTCTGGGCCTGGAAGCTGGCGTAGGCCTCGCCCTGCTCCAGCCAGCCGGCCACGGCCGCCGCGGCCGCCGCGTCCCGCCAGCCCGCCTGCTCGGCCACCCGGCTCAGCTCGGGCAACAGGGCCGCGCCCTCCGCCACGAGGACGTCCCGGCCCGACACGTAGCCGGCCCCGTCCTCCGCAGCCAGGGCCGCGATCCGTTCGGCCACGTCGCCTCCCGCGGCCAGCGCCGCGGTGCTCCAGCACAGCGCCAGGGCGCAGGCCGTCCACAGGGTGATCTTCGAGCCGTGCATCACTGCACCTCCCACCAGAAGAGATCGGCGCGCGGGGTCCGCAGGATGTTGGTCCCGCAGTGCACCTCTCCCTCCATCAGGTGATAGTCGTTCCAGTCGTCCAGGAAGTGGGGGACGAGCCCGTCGGGGAGCACGTCCTCCAGGTAGATCTTGAAGGGATCGCGGAAGGTGTTGAGCAGCCCGTCGCCGTTGAAGTCTTCCCCCTCGTCGAGCTGCCAGTTGCCGTTGCGGTCCTCCTCGGTGTCCAGCACGCCGTTGCCGTTGATGTCCTCGCCTTCGTCGAGGATCCCGTTGCCGTTGGCGTCCTCCTCGGTGTCGAAAGCCCCCGAGGCGTTGATGTCCTCGGCCCAGGTGGTCAACACGCCGTTGCCGTCGATGTCCTCGTCGATGGTCCGGATGAAGGGATCGGCGATGAGCAGGTGCTCGTCGTACACCGCCAGGTTGGCCATGCCCGGGACCAGGGCCACGGCGGCACCCCAGGCCTCTTCCCACAGGCCGGGGATGCGGATCAGGTCGTCCTCCTCGAGGCCGAAGGCTTCCATCACCGCGGCCAGGGTGGGCTCCATGTACAGGGCGTCCACGTCCTCGTTGTAGGCCACGATGGAGGGGTTGAGCAGCTCTCCGACGGTGCCGTAGCCGTACCAGTCCACGAAGCGGGGGATCGCCATGTCCGGGTCAAGGCCCTCGAGCACGGTCCGGGTGACCTCCCAGTCCACGACGATCAGCTTGAAGCCCTTGTCCGAGGACGGGTCGGGAATCCAGACCATGAACTCGTCCACGTGGCCCACCAGCAGCCAGGTGGAGTCGATCTCCACCGGCGACTGGACCTCCTGGGCGTCCAGGAACTCCCGCAGGGGCTGGGTCATCTGCACCGTGCCGGGTTTGCCGCCGTAGTAGATGCGGCCGAAGGGGTACTCGACCCCGTCCACGGTCAGCGGCGGTGTGCACTCCAGGTTGCCGAAGGAGTCCAGGGAGTTGGCCGGAGCCTGGCCGCGGACCAGGTGACCGAAGTCGGGGCCGAGCAACACGTCCTCGGGGAAGTCGTCCAGGCCCCGGTTCCGGATCGAGTCCAGGACCAGCGGCATCGACCGGCCCGCCAGCTGCTGGTAGCCGAACTCGACCTCGTCCTGGATCCAGACGTCGTAGCCGTACGTCCCGTTGTCCAGCTCGTGGACCACCTCTTCGCCCAGCGCGGCCTTCAGGCCGTCCCGCAGCAGCTGGTTCCAGCTGCCGTCGTCCAGCACGAAGATCCGCTCGGAGGGGTCCAGGTGATTGAACATCATGAACGGCGCCGAGGTGAACACGACCTCGTCCCGCTGCAGCTCGTTGCCGTCCCCGTCCAGGTGCGCCGCCGAGAGCGAACCCTCCATGGCGAAGTCCAGCCCTTCGATGGCCAGGTCCGGCCCACCGGCGTCCGGGTCGGTGACGACCCAGGTGTCGAGCCATTCGCCGCTGCTCACCTGGCCCAGGACGATCTCGTCGTCGGCCCAGACCGCGAAGTCGTCACCCACCAGGGTCAGCTCCACCTGCTCGCCGTCGGCCAGCTGGGCCAGGAGCTCGTGGTCCAGCAGCACCTCGGCGAGGTCGTTCTCCTCCTCGCAGAGGTCGTCCTCGAAGTCCACGTTCCCGTCGGCGTTGTCGTCGTCCACGTCCGCGGCGACCACCGCGCCGGGGGCCTCCGCTTCCACCTCGTCCTCGGCAGCGTCGGCGGCCAGGGTGCCGTCGCGGTCCGAGTCCAGGTCCAGATCCAGGTCGGCGTCGGGGGCCTCGGTGCTGTCGTCGTCGTCGTCCGGATCGGTGGGACAGCCCACGGCCAGGGCCAGCAGGCTGCACAACGCGATGATCGTCCACACCCCCCGTCGGTTGCGATGCAATCGAGAGTTCACGGGGGTCCTCCTCCTCGCTGGGCGTGGGCAATAGATACTGGGTCGAGCCGTCATGGTAGACGATCGTCTGGCAAATCGCTGGACAATCCTGACCGGCGGAGGGGGGGGGGATCCGGGTAGCGAACCTTGGGTCAAACGGGGGCGCGTCCCGGCACCGACCCCCCTACCCGGCCCCCAAGTTTTTAGGGGGCCGGGCGGCCC
>CAZITQ010000077.1:0-8031 GCA_964542165.1 uncultured Rickettsiales bacterium | reverse complement strand
CCCCCGCCCCCCCCGCGCCCCCCCCCCCCCCGCCCCCCCCGCCCCCCCCCCCGGCGCGGCGCGCCGGGTAGCGAACCGTGGCTCCATCGGGGGCGCGTAGCAGGAGCGTCGCGCCTTCCCGGCCGCGAATGTTGTCCGGGGCGAGGCGGACCTTTCCGTGGCCTCCGGGGGCGTCGACCACGTAGCGGGGGATGCCGAGGCCGGGGATCCGGCCGACCAGGCCGTCCACGATCTCGAGGCCCCGCTCCAGCGGCACCCGGAAGTGCTCCGTCCCCTCCACGGGATCGCACTGGTGAAGGTAGTAGGGACGCACACGGGCGCGCAGGAGCGCCCGCGAGAGTCGCTCGATGCGGTCGCGGCGGTCGTTGACACCGGCCAGCAGTACGGCCTGGTTCTCCAGCGGGATGCCCCCGTCGACCAGGCGCCCCAGCGCCCCGCTGACCGCCGGCGTGATCTCCCGGGCCAGGTTGGCATGCACCACCACCCACAGGGGGGCGTGACGCCGCAGGAGATCGACCAGCGCACCGGTGATTCGCGACGGCAGCACGATGGGCGCGCGGGTGTCCACCCGGAGCAGCTCCAGGTGGGGCACCGTCCGCAGGGAGGACAGGATCTCGTCCAGCGATCCGTCGGACCGCATCAGCGGGTCGCCGCCCGACAGGATCACCTCCCGCACCCGGGGCTGCCCCCGCAGGTACGCCAGGACCCGGGAGAGCCAGGTGCGGTCACGCCCCTCCATCCCCCGCCCGACGAGCCGGCGTCGCATGCAGAACCGGCAGATGGAGGCGCAGCGTCCGGTCAACAGCAACAGGACCCGGTCCGGGTACCGATGAACCAGCCCCGGCACCGGAGCCGAGGTGTCCTCTCCCGTGGGGTCCGCGCAGAGGTGGGGGTGTCGCTCCAGCTCCCGGTGATCGGGAACGACCATCCGGGCCACCGGATCCGCGGGATCTCCGGGATCGATGAGGGCGGCGTACGCCCGGGGGATGCGGGCCGGGAGGGTCCGGACGATCCGTTCCATCGTCCCCGGCTCGCCGCCGGGCACCAGGGCGGCCAGCTCCGCCGGATCGGCGATGGCGTCGGCGATCTCTCGGCGCCAGCGGGGGGCGCGCTGCGGGTGGAGGGCGACCATCGAGCTTCCGTCTCCGGGTCCATGGTAACGGGCCATACGTGATACCGTCAGCCCGCATGAACGAGCGCAAGACGATCCTGGTGGTCGACGACGATGCCCACATCCGCGAGGTGGTTCGCTTCGCGCTGCGAAAGGCCGGGTTCGACGTGGTCGAGGCCCCGGACGGACGCGCGGCGCTGGCCGCCTTCGAGCGCGAGTCCCCCGACCTGGTGGTCCTCGACATCCTGATGCCGGAGATGGACGGCACCGACGTGTGCCGCGAGCTGCGCAAGTCGTCCCGGGTGCCCATCGTCTTCCTCAGCTCCAAGGACGAGGAGATCGACCGGATCATCGGCCTGGAGCTGGGGGGAGACGACTACGTCACCAAGCCCTTCAGCCCACGGGAGCTCGTGGCCCGGATCCGTGCCGTGCTGCGCCGCACCGAGATGCCCCCCCCCAGCCGGACCGAGGGCGAGGAGGAGCGCGAGGGGCAGCTGCTGCGCCACGGCAAGCTCTGCCTCGACCTGGACCGCTTCCAGGCCAGCTGGGGCGACCAGGAGGTGGTGCTCACGGTCACCGAGTTCGGGATCCTTCGCACCCTGCTGGGCTACCCCGGCAAGGTGTTCTCGCGCGGTGAGCTGATGGACGGCGCCTACCGGGACTTCACCGTGGTCGCCGAGCGCACCATCGACAGCCACGTGCGGCGCGTGCGCCACAAGTTCGCCCAGGTGTCCGGCGATCCCGTGGAGACCGTGCACGGGGTGGGCTACCGGCTCACGGCCTGCGAGTAGGGGAGCCCGTGCGCTGGACGCCCCGTCTGCGCACCGTCCTGGTCTCGGTCAACCTGCTGATCCTCGTGATCCTCGTGGGCGGCATCGTGCTGCTGCGCCTGTACGAGAGCGTGCTGGTGCGGCGGACCGAGGCGGAACTCATTGCCCAGGCGGCCCACGCCGCGGCGGCCTACAAGGTGGCCATCGCCCGGGAGATCGAGGAGCGGGGCCAGCCCCCCGAGGGGTACGGCGTGGCCGCCTCTCCCGCCTGGATCGTGCCCAAGGACGCCCCGTTCGTGCCCTGGACGCCGCGCCTGGATCTGGCCCGCTCGCCCGTCCTGACCACCCCCGAGCCGGCGCGGGCCGCGGACACCGCGTCGGATCCGGTGGCCCTCGCGGCCGGTGAGTCCATCGCCCAGGCCCTGCAGGACGCCCAGCGCACCACCCTCGCGGGGATCCGGGTGGTGGACTCGGCGGGGATCGTGGTGGCCACCACGCGCACGGAGCTCGGGCTCTCCCTGGCCCACCGCGAGGAGGTCGCCCGCGCCCTCGAGGGCGAGAACGTGAGCCTGATCCGCGCGCGCATCCGCGATGACCCGCCGCCGGCGCTGGACTCGATCCAGCGGGGTGCCCGCGTGCGGGTGTTCGTGGCCATGTCGGTGACCCACGGTGACCGTGTCTGGGGGGCCGTGGTGCTCTCTCGCACGCCCATGAGCCTGCAGCAGTCCCTGTACGGTGTGAGGGGGTACCTGGGACTCGGGGCGGTGGTGCTGATTTCGTTGACCACCCTGCTGGGGCTGGTGGCCTCGCGCACCATCAGCCGGCCCATGAAGGAGCTGATCGACCAGACCGAACGGGTGGCCCGCGGCGAACGAGGGGCGGCGACACCCCTCGGCCGGCCCGGGACCCACGAGGTGCGCCAGGTCTCCGAGGCCGTGGCCGCCATGGCGCGGACCCTGGAGCAGCGGGCGGACTACATTCGCACCTTCGCATCCGGCGTGTCCCACGAGTTCAAGACGCCGCTGACCGCGATCCGGGGAGCGGTGGAGCTGCTGCGCGACCACGCCGAGGAGATGACGCCCGAGGAGCGGGACCGCTTCCTGGGCAACCTGGAGCACGACGCGGCCCGGCTGGACCGTCTGGTCACTCGCCTCACCGACCTGGCCCGTGCCGACGTGGTCCACCCGGCCAGCGAGTCCATCGAGGTGGCGCCGGTGGTCGAGGAGACCGCGGCGCGGGTGCGGGAGGCGGCGCCGAACGCCCGGGTGGAGGTCCACTGCGAAGGGGGGCGGGCGGCCGTCGATCGCGAGCTGCTGGGCTCGATCCTGGCCAACCTGCTGGAGAACGCCCAGCAACACGGCGGAGACGGCGTGACCATCGGCGTCCGCGTGCGCCCCGTCGAGGACGGGGGGGAGGGGGCGGTGGAGATCCAGGTGGCCGACGACGGCCCCGGCATCTCCGAGGCCAACCGCGAGCGGATTTTCGAACGCTTCTTCACCACGGCTCGAGACCGGGGAGGGAGCGGACTCGGGCTTCCCATCGTGCGATCCCTGGTGGAGGTCCACGGGGGATCGATCCGGGTGGAATCGGCCTCTGGAGAGACCCGCTTCGTCGTGATTCTGCCCGAAGAATCGCCCTCCGCGTGAGCCTCGACGGCCCGCGTGCCCCCCCCATACCCATTTTGATGTAACGTCGTTAGAATGGGCGGACGCCCGGGGTGAACCAGGATGGCACAGGGGACGGGCTGAGGCGGTCGAAACCGGACAACTAGGATGTCGTGACGTGGCCACGACGGCTCCGTCTGTGTTCGAGGGGTCAAACTACGGGAGGACTCATGTCGGAAAACGCTGGACCTTCGGAGGCCCGCGTTCGCGAGATACTCGGCGAGATGAGAGCCGAGCGTCAGCGGGCGATGTACGTGCGCCTCGCGGGTACGCTGGTGATCCTGGTGATACTCGGCGTGTTCGCGCTCAAGAGCTACAACCGGATGAAGGACTTCGACGTCGATACCTTCATGGCGACCTTGCAGGCCGAGGGCGCCGAGAAGGTGTGGCCCATCATCTCCAAGGAACTGGACGAGGTGGCCGCCAAGGCCTCGCCGGCCCTCGAGGCGGCCTTCCAGGCCGAGATGATGGAGCTGGGGCCGCGGCTGCAGGGGACGCTGACCGAGGAGTCGGAGAAGCTGGTCACCAACATGCAGGAGCGGCTGGCCCAGTCCCTGGACGAGAACCTCACGGAGAAGGATCTCGCCAAGGAGGCCGGGCTCGCGGACCGCTTCCCGGACTACACGGACGATCCCGAGGCGATGCAGGAGCTCAATGAGCAGCTGCTGCGCGCCACGCGGGAGTGGGCGAACGTGCAGCTGGACACCACGTTCAAGCACCACTTCGCCCTGCTCGAGTCCATCAACACCACGTACCACAACCTCGAGGGCGAGGCGCGGGAGAACATCGAGGGCGGCACCGCAACGGCCTCCACCGAGGACGTGCTGACCGTGTTCATGGAGATCCTCAACATGCGTCTCAACCCCGAAGACGGGAAGGAGGGGTAGTCATGAGCAATTCCATCGAACAACTCCTCCTCGAGGAACTGGAACGCGAGAAGAAGTCCTCGCGCATCTCCTACATCGTCATCGCCCTGCTGGTGCTGTTCGTGCTGGTGTACGTCAGCTGGCTCGGCAGCCGCGTCAAGCTGCTGCTGGACGCCGAGGGCCTGGCCTACACCGCCACCGGCCTCGCCGTGGAGTCGGCCCCCGAGATCGGCGCCCAGATGGAGGCCACCCTGGTGGACGGCGCCCCCGACATCGCCCACTGGGTGTCCGAGCAGATCGTGTCCGCGATCCCGGCCTTCCGCCTCTACGTCGAGGAGCAGGTGGGTCCGGTGGTGGACTCGGCTGCTGCGGAGATGGTGGACGCCGCCGTGGTCTCCCTGTCGAAGAAGGCCAAGGACGACGCCTTCTTCGAGGGCAAGGAGTCGGCGGAGCTGGCCAACGCGCTGGTCGCCGAGTTCGAGCTGGGCCTGGAGCTGGCGCTGGACGAGGAGGACGAGAAGGGCGAGACGCCGCGTCAGCGGATCGCCGCCTCCCTCGAGGCGCTCGAGGAGATCGACCGCGAGCTGGCGATCCTGGCGGACAACCGCAAGCTGACCCCGAACCAGCAGAAGGAGCGGGAGCTGCTCGTGGAGTGGCTGCAGCTGATCGTCAGCATGGAAGGCTCGGTCGAGGCCGTCGAGGAGACCGTCGAGACCGGCGCCGCCCCCGAGGAAGCCGCGGCCGAAGAGGCTCCTCAGTAGCCGATATTCGATTCACCCCGGAGCCGGGTGCCACGGCGGACATGCTCCGCCGTGCCGCCCGTAGCTTCGAGGAACACGGCCGGGCAAGCTGGCCGTGGTACCCGCCCGGGTTCGCCTTCCGAACAGCCTCAGCGATGTAACTGCACCCATTCCGGGTGAGGCCCCTCCGACCGCTCCCCCCCCCCGTCCAGCATCAACAACGCCGTCGGCGGGTGGCTGTCCGGGATGCCCAGGTACTCCTTCACGGCCGGCTTGTCGAAGATCAGCGAGACGTTCCAGTGCAGGCCCAGCACGTCCGCCACCAGCATGGCGTGGGTCAGGGCGATGGGGTGATCGATGAGGGCGAAGGGCTGCTCCTTGTGGACCTTCTTGACGATGAAAGGGGCGGCGGACAGGGCCACCGCGGCCCCCGGGAGCCTGTCGGCGGGCAGCTCCAGCCCCGCCTGTTCGAGGAGCGCGCCGGTCTGCTCCCTGCCCCGCAGGACCACGAAGCGCCAGGTCTGGGCGTTGTCCGCCGACGGCGCCAGCCGCATGGACTCCAGCACCATCGACAGCTCGTCGTCGCCGGGGACCTCCCCGGCAAAGCCCGCCGACGGCACCAGCCCCTCGGCCACCTGCTGAAGGGACCGGTCGTCCCCCTCCAGCCCCGCCAGGTCCACCGGATCCAGGGACTGCCCCGAGCCGAAACGCTCCAGGGAGCACAGCGTCTCCATGGACTTGCGCCGGCCACTGATCTTCACCCGCGTGAAGCGGTGCCAGCCCGCGGCCAGCAGGGCGCCCTTGCGTCGTAGGCCCGGCTCCCCCAGGGCGATCACCGCCGGGACCCGGGCGCTCTGTGGCAGCCCCAGGTGGCGGGTGACGCCGTTTTGGTCGATGGCCGACATCCAGCACGAGCCCAGTCCGGCCCGGGCCGCCGCCAGGGCGACCAGCTCGCCGGTGATGGCCACGTCGGCGTTGTACAGGTGGTGAGGACCGTCCTGCACTCCGCCCTCCGAGTCGCCCACGAGCACGGCCCAGGCGGGCGGGGGGGAGGAGAGCAGCCACACGTTGACCTTGGCCAGCAGGCCGCCCCCCACCGCCCGGGTCAGCGCCTTGACCTCGCCGGGTTCGGAGACCAGCAAGGTGCGCGCGGCTCGCCCCCCGCGAACGGTCGGGGCGGTGTCGGCCGCAGCGCGGATCGCGTCCAGCGCCGCCGCGGACACCGGATCCTCCATGAAGATGCGCCAGGAACGGCGCTCCATGATGGCGCGGGCCACGTCGTGGGAGCGGTCGGTGGGGACCTCGGATCGGTCCATGGGAGACCTCCTCTTTGCGCGGACGGCGCTACTCGATCTCGACGTAGAGGCCGTACCAGTGGTCGAAGCCGCCGTCGGCCGGGTCGGTCGCGGTGACCACCACGTGGTAGGTCCCCACCTCGTCCAGGTCCAGGTTCTCGACCACGGTCTCGTCGCTGGCGTCCACGTCCACGGACACCAGCTCGGTGCCCTGCGGATCGAGCACCTGCACGTGCGCGGCCAGCGAGGAGCCCAGGGAGCGGCCCTGGAGCGAGAGGGTGGCCTCGTCGCCCGCAGCCTCGACCTGGAACAGGAAGTGGTCCACGTCCCCGGGCGGCGCGATCCGTCCGGCCACGGCCAGCAGGTCCGAGTCGTTCTCCTCCAGGGGCTCCGCGCTCGGACCGTCGTCGTTGGGCTCGGTCTCGGCGGAGTACACCTCCCCCGGGGGATCGGCGGCCAGATGGAGCACGTAGCAGTGCTCGTCGCTCCCGCTGCCCTGCCGGTCCCGGACCTCCACGTACACCGGGCCCTCGTCCAGCAGGGGCACCCCGGCCTGGAAGGTCCAGTCCAGCCCGTCGTAGGAGGCCACCTCGCTGGCGCCGTCCTGGGCCAGCACCCGCACCCGGCCGCTGATGTCGGTGGCGGTGCGCTCGGCGGCGTACAGGCGCAGCCGGGACCCGGTCTCCAGCTCCACGCGCCACAGATCCACGTCCCCGGGGGCGGAGATCACGCCGGCCCGGTCGAAGCTGACGTTGTAGTCGTTGATGCCGCTGTCCGTGGCCTCGTCGGCCTCGTCGTTGGGCTCGTCCTCCATCTCCGACGCGTCCATCTCGTCCACCCGCACCGTATAGATGGCGTCCTCGCCCGAGACCATTGATTCGGCATCGCCGACGAAGGTGCCGTGGTCCAGGACGGACAGGTAGTACGACTGCGTGCGGGGCGTGCAGCCCACGTACAGGGCGTCGGTGCCGTAGAGGTGCTCCAGGCGGGTGTAGGTGTCGTTGTAGCCCAGCTCGGTGCCGTCCGAGGAGTGGAACCGCAGCACCGTGTCCACGCCACCCTCCTCCAGGGGGTCGAGGGTCGTCGCGTAGGCCCGGAAGAACAGGGCCTGGTCGCCCTCGAGGCGATACCAGTCCACGTCCCCGTCCGTGTTGATCCAGCCCGCTCGCTCCTCCCCCCAGGCCAGCAGCGGCCCCTCGTCCAGGGCGTTGTTGCGGTCCCCGTCGACGCACGCGCCGTCGTCGCAGATCTCCCACGCCGAGCAGCCTTCGTCGTCCTCGCACTCCGGCGGCGTGTCGTCGTCGTCGCCCGTGTCGTCGTCGCATTCGCAGGGCTCGCAGTCATCGGTCGGACAGCCGAAGGCGAGGGTCGCGAGCAGGAGCCAGGGCAGCAGTCGAACGTCGTACATGGTCGGAGCCTCCCTCCCGAGGGGTAGACGGAGGATATGCGTCTTTCGCGGAGGCCGGCAATGGGGAGGGGTGCCGGGCGGTGGCGGGGGGCCCGGGGGGCCCCCCCCCCCCCCCCGCGGGGAGCGTCCGCGCGTCCCGAGGGCCCCGCCGACACCGCTCGTCGTATCGGAGGCGTA
>CAZITQ010000076.1:0-38317 GCA_964542165.1 uncultured Rickettsiales bacterium | reverse complement strand
CTCGAGGCCGAGGAGAAGGCGACGCGCGAGGCCGAGGAGAAAGCGCGACTCGAAGCCGAGGAGAAAGCGCGACTCGAGGCCGAGGAGAAGGCGACGCGCGAGGCCGAGGAGAAAGCACGACTCGAGGCCGAGGAGAAGGCGAGGCGCGAGGCCGAGGAGAAAGCGCGACTCGAGGCCGAGGAGAAGGCAAGGCGCGAAGCCGAGGAGAAAGCACGACTCGAGGCCGAGGAGAAGGCAAGGCGCGAAGCCGAGGAGAAGGCGCGGCTTGAAGCCGAGGAGAAGGCAAGGCGCGAAGCCGAGGCGAAGGCCGCCGCGGCCGCGCCGTCGATGGTCGAGGGCTCTCGGAAGCCCGCCTCCGCGGCCCCGTGGCCACCGCCGATGCAGCAACCGGATCCGAACGACCCGGAGCCGCCGACGCAGATCATGCGGGTGCCGCCGCCCGAGGACGAGGACTCCGAAGACGAACCCCCGGCGAGCGAGAAGCCGGCCGCTGCAGCCAAGGTCAGCCGGCGAGAGCCCGCCCGTCGCAAGGCCGCACCGGTCGGCCCGCCGACGCGCAGGCCGGTTCCGCCCGGGCCGGGCGCGGCCGACCCCGCCCTGCCGACCGCGGTCCCCGGCGGCCTACCACCCGCGGATCCCGATCTCCCGAAGCCGCCTGCGACGCCCGCGGACCGCGGGGAGGCCGGGTCACCGTCGAGCCCGGCCCCTCCCCCACCGCCGGACAGGCCGAAACCGCCGGGCCGGGTCGTCGACTCGCCGGACGCCGGGGACCCGAGCTCCGAACCCAAGGTGACCCCGGGCCAGACCTGGTCGGCGAAGCGTAGCGCCCCGGTCTCGGCGAAGACGAAGCCCCCGGGCAAACCCCCGACCCAATCCCCTGCGAAGCCCCCGGCGAAGCCCCCGGCGAAGCCCCCGGCGAAGCCCCCGGCGAAGCCCGCGGCGAAGCCCCAGGAGCGGACGCCCCGCGGTGCGGGAGAGCCGCGGACCCTCAGGGCCCCGGCCAAGCCGCCCCAGCCGCGGACGGCCAAGAAGGCGAAGAAGGTCAAGAAGAAGGGGAAGGCCAGGACCGGAGCCAAGAAGCCCGGACTGATCCGACGCATCCTGTTCGGCAAGTGGATGCGGCGCTTCCTCTTCCTGTGCTTGCTGCTGCTGATCGCGGCGGTCGTGGCCGTCTTCCTGGTCTACCGCCACTACAGCCAGGACCTGCCGTCGGTCCAGGCCCTGCAGGACTACCGCCCGCCCATCGTGACCGAGATCTACGCTGCCGACGGGCGCCTCATCGGCGAGGTCTACGAGAAGCAGCGCTACGTGGTGCCCTACAGCCGCATCCCGGACGATCTGATCCACGCCTTCGTGGCCGCCGAGGACGCGATGTTCTTCGAGCACCACGGCATCGACTACATGGGCATCGCCCGGGCGATGGTCCGCAACGTCCAGGCGGGAGAGTTCTCCCAGGGCGGCTCGACGATCACCCAGCAGGTCGCCCGGTCCTTCCTGCTGACCCGCGAGAAGACCATCACCCGCAAGCTCAAGGAGGCGATCCTCGCCTATCGGATCGAGGCCAACTTCAGCAAGGAGTACATCCTCTATCTCTACCTGAACCAGATCTTCCTCGGCCACGGCGCCTACGGAGTCGAGGGCGCCAGCCGGCTCTACTTCGACAAGCACGTCGAGGACCTCTCCCTGGCCGAGGCCGCGATGATCGCCGGGCTGCCCCAGGCCCCGTCGAACTACTCGCCCAACAACGATTTCAGCTCCGCCAAGGCCCGCCAGCGGTACACCCTGGACCAGATGGCCGAGCGCGGGTTCATCACCCAGGCCGAGGCCGACGCGGCCTACGACCAGCCGCTGAACTTCTACGACAAGCACGACCGCAACATGGACGTCGGGCCCTACTTCGTCGAGCACGTGCGCCGCTACCTGGTGGACCAGTACGGCCACGACACCGCCTACAAGGGGGGGCTGACCGTCTACACCACCATGGACTCGGCCCTCCAGCTCGCAGCCAACGACGCCGTCCAGAGCGGCGTGCGAGCCGTGGACCACCGGGTTGGGCTGTACGAGGAATTCGTGCACCTGGAGAGCGGCGCCGTCCCGGCCAAGCTGGCCGAGATCGACCTCCAACGGTACCTGGCGAGCCTGCCCTACGACCCGAGCGTCGAGAAGCCCGCCTCGGTGAGCCCGGCGATGGTTCCGCCGCTGAGAACGGGGGAGGCCTCCCTGGGCGTGGTCGCCGAGGTCAAGGACAAGTACGTCTGGGTCGACGTGGGTTCGGTCCGCGGGATCCTGCACCACGCGGACGGCAAGTGGGCCTACGAGCCCAACCCCAAGCGCCACACCAAGTACCGGGCGATCGGTTCGATGCGCGACTCCTACAAGGTCGGCGATCTGCTCGACCTGCGCGTGGTCAACCCGGACGAGACCTGGAAGAAGACGCTGGGGACCTCGGAGATCTACCCCCGCCTGGCCCTGGAGCAGGAGCCCCAGGTGGAGGCGGCGCTGATGTCGATGCGCCTCGAGGACGGGGCGATCCTGGCGATGGTCGGTGGCTACGACTACGAGAAGTCGGAGTTCAACCGGACGATCCAGTCCAAGCGCCAGGTGGGATCTACCTTCAAGCCGCTGGTGTACGCCGCCGCCCTGGACTGCAACCGGCACGACGGCATCGCCCACTGCGGTCCCAAGGGCGAGAAACTCTCCTACACCCCCTCGTCCATCGTGGTGGACAGTCCCATCGTGGGCTTCAAGCCCAAGGCCGGCGGGGGCGTCGAGGCCTGGAAGCCGGGCAACGCCGGGGGAGACTTCCTGGGGGACACCACCCTGCGCCGGGGTCTGGTCCTCAGCCGCAACATCGTGACCCTGAAGATCGCCCAGGCGATGGGCATCAACTACACCCACCAGTACATGCAACGCTTCGGCTTCGACACCGACCTGGAGGCCAACCTCTCCATGGCCCTGGGCTCGGCGGCCCTGACCCTGGAGGAGATGCTGCGGGCCTACAGCGTGTTCGGACTCCTCGGCGACCGTCAGTCCCCGTTCTACGTCAGCCAGGTGATGGACCGGGACGGTCAGGTGCTGGAGGAACGCGCGGCGGGCGAGCGGGTCGAGGGGGTGATGGACCCGGTCACTGCGTACCAGATGGTGGCGCTGATGCACGCGGTGGTGACCTCGGGAACCGGGACCAAGGCGCTGGTGCTGGGGGTTCCCCTGCAGGGCAAGACCGGAACGACCAACGACTACAAGGACGCCTGGTTCATGGGCTACAACGCGGACATCGTCACCGGCGTGTGGGTCGGCTTCGACGACTTCGGCCGCGGCCTGGGCGTCGGACAGTACGGGGGCGACTGTGCGCTGCCGATCTGGATCGACTACATGCGCGCGGCCCTGGAGGCCTACCCCGACACGGCGTTCACCAAACCCGCCGGGATCGAGGTGATCCGCGTGGACTCGGAGACCGGCCTCCTGCTCGAAGACGGGACCGGAGTGGGCGTGCCCTTCCGCAGCGGCACCGCTCCGACCACCTACGCCACGGCGGCCGGCGAGGTCGACTCGAGCGAGTTCCTGACCTCGGACGACATCCTCTAAACACCCGCGGGGCGCTTGACGCCGCGCCGGGAGGAGTTCATACCTGCGACTCGTGTCCAACCGAATCTCCACTGCCGTACTCCTGCTCGCCGCCCTCGGCACGGCCCTCGTGGCCTGCGAGGAGCCCGAGGACACCTACGAGCGCAAGCTCTGCGACCCGGTCGCCGGCGCCGTGACCCCCGACAGCGGTAGCGCAGAAGGGGGCTACGAGGTCGTGCTGGACGGGCGTTTCATCTCGTCGAGCTACGTGGCGTTCGCGATCCACGACGTGGTGGTCCGCTTCGGCGGGACCGACGCGGAGGTCCGGTCCGTGGACACGGCGGACTGCGGCGCCTGCGACGAGTGCCTGGTGGACGCGGAGATCTGCCTGGACTGCTGGGACGTGTGCAACGGCGAGGAGCCCTACCTGGGCCAGACCCAGGACTGCGTCGAGGAGATCGTCGCGGTGGTGCCGCCGGGAGAGCCCGGGGAGGTGGTCGTGGCCATGTTCAACGGCCACGGTGCGACCCAGGACTTCCGCTTCACCTATCTGGGCTGGTGCGAGGACGGGGCCGACAACGACGGCGACGGCGCGGTGGACGGCGACGATCCCGGCTGCACCGGCAGCGGGGGCGACTCCGAGACCGGCCCCTGCGAGAACGGCCTGGACGACGACGGCGACGGCTGGCTCGATCTGGACGACCCGGGGTGCGGGGGAGACCCGGCGGGTACGGACGAGGGTGGGACCGGCGACACCGCCTGCAACAACGGCCTCGACGACGACGGCGACGGCTGGATCGACGGCGAGGACGTGGACTGCGACGACGCGCTCGACGACGACGAGGCGACCCCGCCCAGCGGCTGCGAGAACGGTCTGGATGACGACGGCGACGGCTGGATCGACGCGGACGACCCGGACTGCTCCGACCCCGCGAACGACGAGGCCGGTCTCGGCGTCACCGAGTGCAACAACGGCCTCGACGACGACGGCGACGGCGACGCGGACCACGACGACGACGGCTGCGACGACGGATACGACGACGACGAGTCCCAGTAGCGGACCCCCACCGATTGCGGTCGAGCGACCGCGTGAATATAGTTCAACCCATGAGCGACCTGTCGACCGACAAGTACTGCTGGAAGTGCCGCAAGGAGCTCCCCTTCGACACGCGGATCCTCCGCAGCGAGCAATGCCCCTGGTGCGGCGCCGACCTCCACGTCTGCTACAACTGCCGCTTCCACGAGCCCTCGGCCCACAACGAGTGCACCGAGGTCGGGACCTTCGAGGTCCAGGACCGGGACCGGTCGAACTACTGCAACGAGTTCCAGTACCGCAAGGGTGACCCGGGGCGGGACGACGAGGCCGATCGGGCCAAAGAGAAGCTCAAAGACCTCTTCAAATTCTGAAAGAGCAGGCCGCGGGGCGGCTGCTTTTTCACTCGCGATTGCTGCTGTCGAGCTTCGCTCGCAGCAGGATCGCTCCGACGGCTGTGGGCCCGCGGCTGGAGCCGTGGTCGGTCTTCGGCCGCTGCAGAATCGCCCGGATGGCTGGGGGCCCGCGGCTGCAGAATCGCTCGGGCTCGTTCGTCCCGGCCACCGGAGGCCGGCCCGTCACGGTGGGGTGGACACGATCCGCAATACGTACCCGTGTACGGGATCTTGGAGCAGGCAATCGCCGTCCGGCTGGCAGGTGAAGTCGGCGAGGAGCTTGGTGCGATCGAGGAGTTCTCCGCGGACGCGGGGATCGTGCCCGAGGGCGTCACGGGCTTCGGATTCGCCCTCGAGCAGCCCCGGGTCGAGCCAGATCCGCCAGGTCAGCCCGTCGTCGGGTCCGTTGGCGGGGCAGTCCACGACCACGCC
Source organism: uncultured Rickettsiales bacterium (assembly GCA_964542165.1). GTDB lineage: Bacteria > Myxococcota_A > UBA796 > UBA9615 > CAYRNR01 > CAYTBN01. The sequence goes on along the minus strand of CAZITQ010000076.1, from coordinate 32,893 downwards.
GTTGAACCCCTCCAGGGCGACTCCCTCGTCGCAGGTCCCCAGCAGCCACAGACCCAGGGTGCGGGGGAGTTCCCCCATCCGCAGGAGGGTCTGGAGTTGCTGCGCCCCGCTGAGCACGTCGGCGGTCTCTCCGTCCCGCACCACCTCCAGCAGGGTCACGCCGAAGGGAGTGGTCAGCTCGGCGCGGTAGGTGTCCGGAGGTTCGGTCCCGAAGAATCCCAGGGCCACGAAGACCTGTCGGTTCCATTCCAGGGCGAGCTGTGCTCGCCGCTCGGTGGGGAGGGGGTGTTCCGCCAGCGCGGCCAGCGCCCGGGCGGCCACGTCGGCCGTTGCCGGTTCCGCGTCCCTGAGCTGGGACCGCAGCGGCGTACATCCGGCCGCGGCGGCACAGGACAGCAGCACGATCATCACCGCGACGCGGTGGAAGGGGCGGAGGGTCTCGGGCTGGCTTGCGCGGTGTCCCACGGTCGGTCAATGTAGGGACCTCGATGAGGGATCTCAAGTCCGCCTTCCTCCTGGGCCCCGGCTTCGGACTGGCCCTGTTCGTGGCCGAGCGCAGCATCGTGGCCCGGGTCCACCTGGAGGCCATGCCCGGCGGGGACGAGGTGGCGGCCTGGCTGGGCAGCACCGCCGCCATCTACCTGGCCGTGGGTGGGATCCTCGGCGGACTGCTCCTGATCCTGCCGCCGGTGCGCAGGCAGCCCTGGCTCGTGGCCCACCTGGCCACCGGCCTGGTGATCGGGCTCGCGGTCGCGCTGCTGCCCAACTGGTACGGCACGCTCCTGACGGCGGCGGTGGCCGGCGCCGCGACCCATCTCCTGTGGCTGCCCATGCGCCGCTGGCCCCTCTCCTCGGTCCCCCTCCTGGGGGCGCTCGCCCTGATCGCCGCGGTGCTGTGCGTCGTTCGACCGCCGGGCGTACCGGTGGCCGCGCCGACGACGTCGACCGGCCCGGGGGTGGAGGGCCCCGACATCGTCCTGGTCGTGCTCGACACGGTGCGACGGGATCGGGTGTCGGCCTATGGCGGACCCCACCCCACCACGCCGGCCTTCGACTCGGTGGCCGCCCGGGGAGCCCTGGTGGAGGGCGCCTACGTCTCCTCGCCCTGGAGCCTGCCCTCCCACGTGACCCTGTTCACGGGCCTCAGCCCCGGCCTCCACGGCGCCCACTACGAGCACCCCCGACTGGAGGCCGGCGCGCCGACCCTCGCCGAGCTGCTCGCAGAGCGGGGCTACCGCACCGTGGGGGTCAGCGCCAACCCCTGGATCAACCGGGCCAACGGCAGCGCCCGCGGATTCGAGGAGTGGCACGACACCGCTCCGGTACACGACGTGGCCCGCTGCTTCGTCCTGAGGTGGCTGCTCCTCGACCGGTTCGCCCGCACCAAGGGCGGCGAGCAGACCGCCGAGCGGGCCCTCGCTGCGCTGACCCGGGACGACGACCGGCCCCTCTTCCTGTTCGCCAACGTGTTCGAGGCCCACTCCCCCTACGACGCAGTGCCCGCGGAATGTGGCGAAGCGTTCCTCCCCGACGACACCGACCGGCGCGAGGTCCGCCGGCTCAGCGACCGCCTGGAGCTGGCCCAGACCGCCGGCGCCTCGTACCGGACCGAGGGGGACGACGCCTCGCTGGCCCTGGCGCTGTACGACGGAGCCGTACACTGCGCGGACCGGATCCTGGGGCAGATCCTCGACGGACTGCCGCGGCCCGGGCGGCCGACGGTCACCGTCGTGCTGTCCGACCACGGTGAGTCCCTGGGCGAGCACGATCTGGTGGGGCACCACTACGGCCTGTACGACTCGCTCATCCGCGTCCCGATGGCCGTGGCCCTCGACGGGGAGATCCGGCCCGGCAGCCGCGTCGCGGGGCCCGTGCGCGGGGTCGACCTGCTGCCCACGGTCCTGGACTACGCCGGGGTCTCCCTCCCTCCACAGCTGGGCATCGAGGGACGCTCGCGGCGGGGGCATCTTGCCGGCCGGGAGACGGACGCGGAGCCAGGGGATCTCGGGGCGTACGCCGAGCACTACACCCCGGTGTTCATCCTCGAGGCGTTTCGCCTCGCCAGGCCGGCGGGCCGCTACGACCGGGTGGACCGTCGCCGGCGGGCGATCTTCACGGACGGATACCGCTTCGAGGAGGACTCCCGGGGGGAGCGGAGGCTCTTCGACCTGGAGCGGGATCCCGGCGAACGGACCGACCTGCTGGTCCGGGGGGAGCTCCCCGACGTGATGCCCGACCTGCTCGACCGGATGGCCGCCAGACCCGCATGGCCCGCCGATCCCGATACCGCGGCCGACCCGGGACCGCCGGCCACCGGGCTGGACGAGCGCACGCTCGAGTACCTCCGGGAGCTGGGCTACGTGCCATGAGCCCTCGCGCGGACCCCCGCGGAGATTGACTCGCCCGCGAGGGCCCCCTAGCCTGATCCCTCACGCGTGCCAACGAGGGGGAACCCCATGTCCCGAAGCGACCTCCCCGAGTCCCTCGCAGCCCGGCTGGACGAACCCACCGGGATCAGCGCGGGCGACCTGCATCAGGCCCTGGACGCCCTGGACGGAGACGGGTGCGTGGCCTTCGTGGGTTGTCTCAACGGCCGGCGGCAGCAGCACCTCTGGGACCTGGTCGAGGCCCACATGGAGGCCTCCGTGGCCCAGGTGTTCCCGGACGACCAACCCCCGGGCCAGACCGCGATCTTCGAGGGCCGCAACAGCATGGCCATCTTCAACCGGTTCCAGAAGCGTTTCACCCGCCCCGAGGGCGAGCGGATCCTGTGGGGCTACAACGAGCAGGCCTGGGCCTGGTTCACCGGGCCCGGATACTTCGTCGCCGAGGATCAGCCCGACGACGGAACCCTGTTGTTCGACTACGAGCGCCTGCCCGCGAGCCCTCCCGAGGCGTGGCCGGCCTTGAAGCCGAACGCCGGATTTCCGGCCGGCATCGTCTACGGAAACATGACGGACGTGGTCCGAGCGGTGTCCCGGGACGTCCTGATCGGCAAGGCATTTCTCAAGGGCAAATCCCGCGGCCAGTTCTTCACCCTCGGCCGCGGCGAGATCATCGACTGACCCAGAGGCCCGCACAGCGAGGCCCTTCGAGGACCGAACATGACCGAACAAGCCGAACTCTTCGATTCCATGTGTCAGGCCGTGCTCGACGGCGACGAGGCCACCGCGGCCGAGCTGGCGCAGCGGGCCCTCGACGGCGGGGTCTCCCCCTTGCAGGCCATCGACGCCGGCTACGTGAAGGGCATCCGCGAGGCGGGTGAGTTGTGGGAGGAGGGAGAGTTCTTCCTTCCCGAACTGGTGACCGCCGCCCAGGCCATGAAGGCCGCCATGGATGTCCTGCAGCCCGCCCTGGGCGGCGCGGACGCGGGCAAACCGGTGGGCAAGGTCGTCATCGGCACGGTCCAGGGTGACATCCACGACATCGGCAAGACGCTGGTGGGAACCCTGTTGTCCGCCAACGGCTTCGAGGTCCGCGACGAAGGCGCCGACGTGCCGGTGGAGCAGTTCGTGGCCGCCGCGACCGAGATGGGCGCCGATCTGGTCTGCGCCTCCGCCTTGCTCACCACGACCATGACGGTCCAGCGGGCCCTGGTCGAGGCGCTGGGCGAGGCGGGCCTGGATTGCCGCGTGATGGTCGGCGGCGCCCCGGTCACCGCCGGGTGGGCCGAGGAGATCGGCGCGGCGGGCTTCGCCGACAGCGCCGTGGGCGCGGTGGAGCGCGCCCGGAGGCTGATGGATGCGCCGTGAGGACCTGGCTCCGCTCCTGGCGTCCCGGATCCTGCTCCTGGACGGCGGGATGGGATCCCTGCTGATCGCCGACGGTCTCACCGCCGGCCAGGCACCCGAGTGGTGGGTGCTGGAGCACCCGGACCGGATATTCCGGGCCCACCGGGCCTACGCGGAGGCGGGGGCGGACGTGATCCACGCGGTCACCTTCGGCGCCAACGGCCCCAAGCTGGAGGCGGTGGGTCTGTCGGACCGGGGGGACGAGGTGAACCGCCGAGCCGTGGAGCTCGCCCGCGAGGCGGCCGGCGACGACACCTGGATCGCCGGTGATCTCGGCCCGACGGGCAAGTTCTTCCCCCCCATGGGGGACGCCAGCGAGGAGCGGCTCGAAGAGGCGTACCGACACCAGGTGGGCGTGCTGTCCGAGGCGGGAGTCGACCTGATCTCCATCGAGACCATGTACGACGTGCGGGAGGCGATCGCGGCGGTGCGGGCCGCCCGGGAGGCCGACCTGCCCGTCCTGGCGTCGATGACCTTCGAACGGCGGCGGCGGGGGTTCTTCACCCTGGTGGGGGACCGGGTGGGACCGTCCCTGCGCGCGCTGGGCGAGGCCGGCGCGGACGCCGTGGGCTTCAATTGCAGTGTCGAGTCGGAGCCGATGGTCGATCTGGTACGCGAGGCCGCCGCCGAGGTACCGCTGCCCCTGGTGGCCCAGCCCAACGCCGGCCAGCCCCGCGCCACCGCCGACGGGGTGGTGTACGACGCCGACGCTCCCACCTTCGTGGCGGACCTGATCCGCATGGTGGAGGCGGGTGCCCGGATCGTCGGTGGCTGCTGCGGAACCGAACCCTCCTTCATCCTCGCCGCCCGGAACGCTCTGGACTCCCTGGACGCCGCATGAGCGAGGTCCAGCAGCTCCAGGTGCGGGTCTCCCGCGACGAGGTGCTGCGAAACCTGGGCTACCGCAGGGATGCACACCCCCGCCCGCGGGTGGCGCGACGACTGGAAGAACTCTGGCCGGAAGCCGAGGCCGCCTTGCGGCCCCGGGGCGCCTTCCGGCTGGTGGTCGACGCGGAGGCGGCCGCCGCCGGGATGCCCGGCCCCACCCAGGAGGTGGCGGTGGGGGTCTGTACCGTGGGCGCGGACCTGGAGCAGGAGGCTCATCGACGACAGGAGGCAGGTGACCTCCTGGACGCGCTGCTGCTGGACGCCTTCGGATCCGCGGCCGCCGAGGCCGCCGCGGACGCCCTCAACCGGTCGCTCTGCCGGGAGCTGTCACGGGAGGACCGCCACCCGGCTCCGCGTATCAGCCCCGGCTACGGCCGCTGGGACGTGCGTGGTCAGGGCGCGCTGCTGGCGATGCTCCCCACCGAGGAGCTGGGAATCCACCTGACCAAAGGGCTGATGATGGTGCCCCGCAAGTCGGTGAGCTTCGCGGTCCGGATGAAACCAGAGCCGCACCGGGGCGCGGCCAGCCGCTGCGCCCTGTGCGAGATGGACGACTGCGCATACCGCCGCCCGTCGGGAGACGGGGGCTAGTGGAGGAGAACGTGGACGGAGCGATTCGACCGCTGGTGGCGCTGCTGGCGCCGACGGACACCGAGCGCGTGGTGGCCCAGGCCATGGAGGTGCTGGGCACCGTGGGCGTGTTCGTGGAGAACGACGAGGCGCTGGCGCTACTCGACGGCGCCGGGGTACGCATCGAGGGGCAGCGCGCCTATCCGGACGAGGCCACGGTGCGCCGCGCGGTGGAGACCGCACCGGGGCGGATCCGGGTCGCCGACCGGAACGGCGATCCCGCCCTCGATCTCGGGGGTGACCGGGTGCACTTCGATCCCGGATCGGCGGCCCTGTACATCCTGGATCCCGAGACCCGGCGGCGGCGGCTGCCCACGGTGGACGACTGCGTCCATCTGGCCTGGGTGGCGGGCGCCTGCGGCAACGTGGCGGCCCAGTCCACGGGTCTGATCCCGTCGGACGTACCCGAGGACATCGCGGACCGCTACCGGCTCTACGTGGCCCTGTCCCACGGTATCAAGCCCGTGGTCACCGGGACCTTCCGCACCGACGCCTTCGCGGTCATGCGGGACATGCTGACCGCGGTGCGGGGTGGGGCCGACGCCCTGCGGGAGCAGCCCCTGGCCATCTTCGACTGCTGCCCCACGCCACCGTTGAAGTGGAGCGACCTGACCTGCCAGGCGCTCATCGACGCCTCCCGGGCCGGTATCCCGGCCGAGATGGTGTCGATGCCGCTGGCGGGAGCCACCTCACCGGTCACCCTGCGCGAGATGGTCCTGCAGCACGCCGCGGAGTGCCTGTCCGGCGTCCTGATCCACCAGCTGGCGCACCCGGGCTCTCCCATCGTGTGGGGCGGCTCGCCGTCGGCCTTCGACATGCGGACCGGGACCACGCCGATGGGGGCCATCGAGACCATGATGGTGGACATGGCCTACGCGCAGGTGGGCAAGCACCTGGGCCTGCCGACCCACGCCTACATGGGCCTCTCGGACGCCAAGGGGGTGGACTGGCAGGCCGGGGCCGAGTCGGGCCTCGGGGTGGTCCTGGCGGCCCTGGCGGGCGTGAACATGGTCTCCGGGCCGGGAATGCTGGACTTCGAGAGCTGCCAGAGTCTGGAGAAGCTCGTCCTGGACAACGAGGCCTGCGGCATGGCCCTGCGGTTGGTGCGCGGAGTCGACACGGGGTCGGCGGATCAGGCCACGGAGTTGATGGCCCAGGTGGTCGAGGCCGGGCACTTCCTGGGCCACCCCCACACGCGAAAGAACTTCCGCAACGAGCTGTTCTTCCCCAGCAAGGTCATCGACCGCAGCAGCTACGGCGACTGGGAGTCCGGCGGCGCGATGGACTCCATGGCCGCGGCGAGGGCCCACGTGGAGCGCATCCTCTCCCAGGGCAATCCGGCACCCCTGCCCGACGACGTCAAGGGAGAGCTGGATCGATTGATCCTGGCCGAGGCCAGCCGCTGCGGATTCGATCCGGTGCCCCTGGTGTAGGTCTCAGCCCGCTGCGGTCTCGTCCCGCGCGGTCCGCCCCGGTCCGAAGAGCGCGACCAGTGCGGGGACGCCGATCCCCGCGGTGAGCAGCCCCCCCAGCACCCCGAAGATCACCACGAGGCCCATGCTCGACATGGAGGGGTTGCGGGCCACGGCCATGGTGCCCAGCCCGATGACCGTGGTGATCGCCGACATGAGAACGCCCGTGCCGGTGGTTCCCAGGGTGGCCGCGGCGCTGCCGCGGGTGGCGTCGCTGGTGATCCGATCGACCACGAACACGCCGTAGTCGATGCAGACCCCGAGGCAGATCGCCACCCCGCAGACGTTGATCATGTTCAGGGGCTTGTCGAGCAGGGACAGCAGGCCCGCCCCGTACACGAATCCCATGACACAGGGCAGCATCGCCAGGGCTGCCCGCGTCGGTCGCCGGTAGTACACCAGCAGCACCAGCACCAGGGCCGCGCCGCAGACCCCGGCCAGCCGCGCCAGATCCGCCTTGACCTTGTGCATCAGGCGCGCCGCGAGGTCGGGGAAGCTGACCACGATCGTGCCGGGCACCTCCGCCTGGATCCGCTCGGCCACCTGGTGGGGGAAGACCCCCTCGTTCAGGTCCCGCCGCCCCTCTCCAGGCCCCCCGTCGTCGCTGGTCTCCACCAGGGTCAACACCTGGACCTGGCCCGAGGACTGCCCGATGCGCCGGTCCAGCAGGGTCCCGATGGCCGTGCCCGCCAGGTCCTCCGGCCCCAGAGGGGCGACCGCACCGGCCGCCACCTCGTCCAGCTCCTCGGCGAAGGGTGTGAAGTAGCCCTCCACGAACCCGCGTTCCAGCGCGGCGGCCTCGACGCGCTCCGCCAGCCGGCCCGGCCCGGTGAGGGCGGCGATGCGGTCCTCCTGGGTCGACACCGCGGGCAGGATCGGTGCGGCCGAGGAGAAGCTGGCGATCAGCCCCTCACCGGCGGCTTCCTCGAGCAGGGCCGCGACCTGCTCGTTGGCCGCGAGGGCGTCCTCGAGCGCCGGACGTTCCACCACCACCATCGCACCGGCCATGCCGGCCCCGAAGGCCTCCTGGAAGCGCAGGTCGAGGGCCCTGACCTCCGGGGGCTGGTAATCCAGGTTGCGGATGTCCCCGTCGAAGGAGAGGCCCAGGGCCGAGACGCCCACCCCCGCAGACAGGGCAGCCCAGGCCAGCAGGAAGGGTAGCGGACGGCGGTCGATGGCTGACCCGAGGCGAGCCAGCACGCGGCCCAGCGCGGCGGCCCGGTTGCCTCGCCCTCGATCGCGACGCGGGCCACCCAGGCGGCGGTAGGCCACCGGCATGATCGCCGCGCAGAGCAGAAAGGCCGTCGCGATGCCTCCCAGGGCCATCATCGACATGTCCCGCAAGGCCTTGGTGTCCGAGATCATGAGGGTGCCGAACCCGATCAGCGTGGTCAGGCAACCCATGCTGAGGCTCGGGGTCACCTCACGCAGCGTCTCCCGCAGCGCCTCCACCCGCGGCAAGCGCTCCTCGGCCTGCTGCACCCGCGTGAACAGGTGGATCGTGTAGTCCACCGTGATCCCCAGCATCGCCGCGCCGAACCCCATGGACAGGCCGTGGGCGCCCCCGAAGGCGTAGCCCAGGGCGGCCACCCCGGCTCCCACCCCGAGCACCGGGGGGGTGTAGGCGAACAGCAAGACGCGCAGGTTGCGGAAGAACATCAGGAAGATCAGCAGGATGCCCACCGCGGTGGCGCTCATCGCCAGCTTCACGTCCCGGCGGATCACGTTGGCGGACGCCAGGGAGTACACGGGGCCACCGGCGGCCTCCACGTGGAGGCCAGCGAAGCGTTCCTGGACCAGCGCGCCGTCGATGACCTCCGCGGTCAGCTCCAGCACACGCTCCATCTCGGTCAGGTCCATGCCGGTCCCGAGGGGCTCGGCGAGCGCCATGCCGTGGCGCCGGTCCACCGACAGGAAGCGGCCCCGGTAGAGCTCGACGTCGAACTGGTTCTGGCCGGTGAGGGCGCGAGCGAGCACCGCCTCGCCGAATCCCAGCGGGTCCTTGCGCAACAGGGGTTCGGTGAAGCTCGACTCGGGGCTGGTCAGCCGCATGGCGGTGCGGGCGATGGCCTTGCGCAGGCCTTCGGGCGACGTGCGATCCGCCGCCTGGTCCTCGGGCAGCAGGTGGTAGCGACGGGGGAAGATCGCCTCGTACACCCGCTGCTGCTCGTCCGCCGGGACCCGGTAGAACACCTGCTTGAAGTGGCCGCTGGCCTCGAGCTCGCCCGCCACGTGGTCCAGGAGTTCGACCAGGTCGTCGGGGTCTGCCGCGTCCCGGTGGTCTTCCGCGTGGATCAGCAGCAGAGCCGTGAGCTTGAAGTTCTCGAGGACGGAGACCATCCGCTCCCGGTCCGCGCCCCCGGGCATCACGTCCGTCATCTGGGTGACGAAGCGAAAGCGGATCACCCCCACCGCCACCAGCAGGGCCAGGATCGCGACCGCCGCGGCGGTGACCAGCGGCGAGGCGCACAGGCGCTCGTGCAGGGCGACGAACAGGGATCCCAGGCGCTGCGGGCGACTCACGGACGCGGGACCTCAGGGAGCGCGCTGGACCTGTTGGTTGGTGAAGCGGTAGGTGGTGGCGTCCCCGTCCGGCTCGTCGATGCGCAGCTCGGTCACCAGGGCGTCCTCGCCGTAGGTCAGCACCATGCGCTGGATGAATCCGCGGATCATCTCGTTTCGCGGCGTCAGGATCAGGGTGCGCTCCCGACCGGCTTCCGCGGTCACCTCGTAGGACTCCCGGACCTGGTCCGGGCTGCCGTCGAGCCAGACGGTCATGCTCTCCACCAGGGGGCGCACCCGGTCGTCCGAGGCCAGGTCGAACTCCTGCTCCTCTCCCAGATCCGGGTAGTGCATGCGAGCCCGGGTGCCCTCCATCACGAACTCCATGCGGTCGGGGGATTCGTACCGCCAGGTCACCGCGCCGTCCCGTTCGTAGATCAGGACGCCGCTGGAGGTCATCGGCTGGGCGAAGGCCTTGAGCTCCTTGGTCTGGACGAAGGTGGCCTCGAGCCTCTGCACCTTGGCCGACGACTCGTAGACCTCCTGGAGCATGTCCCCCGCCTCGTCCGCGCGGGCTCCCGGGGCGACGGCGCTCAGCAGGGTGAGGACGAGGAGGACTCTCATGGGGACTCCAGGCGGCGCATCTTAACCCTCGACGACCGGCGGGGTCGAACTATTCGGGACCAGCAAAAACGCCGGCAACCGCCGGAGGAGGAAACGATGAACCGAATTCCCCACTGCGCTTCCTGGGTGCTCCCGATCGCCCTCGTCATGGCCTGGCCTGCGGCCGCGCTGGCCCGGCCCGCCATGGACGAGCAGGTGGAGGTCCTCCACCGGGAGATCGCCGCCCTGAGGGTCGTGCACAACCTGGACCTGGACGAGGAACAGCGGGCGGAGCTGATCCCGCTGGTGGAGACCGGCATCGGTCTGGTGGGAGATCTCGAGGATCTCCACGAACAGAACCAGCGGGATCACCTGGCGGTCCTGCAGCAGGTCCGTGACGACCTGTGGGACGACGGCGAGCTGGACGAGGCCACGGAGGCGGCGGCCCAGGACGCCCGAAAGGCGGCCGAGAAGGCCCTGCGACCGGTCATGTGGGAGCTCGGCGACCTGTCCGAGGAGGTGATGCAGGTGCTGGACGAGGACCAGCGCGAAGCCGTCCAGGCCGCGTTGAGCCGCCCCCCGGGCGCGCGCAAGGGGCGCGGGGGACCCGAGGGCAGGATGGGGGGCCCCAGGGCGGGCGGTCCGGACGAGGACGCTCCCTCGCCGCCCCCCGGCGTGGCCGCCGGCATCCGCCGTCACAACGCCCGGCAGCTGTTTCATCTGGTGTTCTCGGATGAGTTCCTCCAGGTCCTGACGTCCCTCGACTAGCGACCGGCCCGATCTTCCCCGAAATCTCGATCTCCGTCTCCCGACGAGCGAGCCACCAACGGTGGCAATGCGAGTTCCCCCCCTCGATGATCATCTCTCGTCGAGCAACGCGAGCGGTTCTCGTCCGTCCGACCGGAGGGAGATGGAGATCAAGATGGAAAGGGCCCCACCCCTCCCCGCCACCCTCTCCGGAGGGCGGGCGGGTGGGGGAGGGTGGCGGGGAGGGGTGGGCGGGAACGGAACCCCCATACATACCTGGGTGTTGTCCCCACCAGACCCGCCCTCGACGGCGCCGTGAGCGCCCGCCTGTCCGTCGATCACGGGGATTATCAATTCCTTGCAAAGAACGCATACACGTAGGTATCTTTCCCCCGGACGGTTCCTGCGCACTCCAGCCCGGAGAGGAGGTGGGCCGTGTCCCCACCCCAGACCCTGAGCGACGTACTCCGGACTCGACGCCTGGCCAAGGGTCTCACCCTCAACGAGATGGGCAAGGCGCTCCAGCTGGCCAACGGCAACTTCATCGGTATGGTGGAGCGTGGAGAGCGCCTCCCCAGCGACGCCAAGTTGCTGGACATGGCCAAGGTCCTGGAGCTGGATGGGCGGGAGCTGCTGGCCCTCAAGTACCGCCAGATCCCCGACTCTGCGGTGCACCAGCTGTTCTCGCCGCCGGAGCCCCGCCACAAGCACATCCGCCGGATGTTGCTGGCGACCTGCACCAACCGCGACGAGATGGCCCGGGAGTTCAACCTGGGTGAGAAGACCACGCTGGAACGGATCGTCTTCGGCTACCTGGTCGACTTCGTGCTGCTCGACGCGCTCCAGGACTCCCGTGAGCTGCCGACCCTGCGCAAACGTATGGCCGAATTCGCCCGGCGACGGACCCGGGACCCCGAGGCCACGTTCGACGCCTGGTGGTTCGAGGAGGAGGCCGACGCCTTCGTCGAGTTCGCGGGCCGCCAGTTCGTGGGCTGGTCGCTGGACCTGCTGGAATTGACCCTGACGATCCAGCACTCGCAGAGCGCCACCGACCGCTCGGTGATCCCGCTCATCGACGTGGAACTCCGCGACCGCCTGATCCACTCGGTGGGCCGGGAGGTGGCGACGAGAACCGGCATCCACCCCTCCCCCACCCTCGAGGACCTGCTCCGCGCCGCGGGCCTGGCCGAGGACGACGTGGAGGAGATCCTGGCGCTGGTGGCATTCAAGAACGCGAGACGACAGCGAGCCGAAGAGGGGGCTTGACCCACCGGGACGGCAGGAGCATACAGGGGACCATGAGCGACGAACGAGATGACGGGCGGTCCTTCGTCCCGCGCCTGGCGAGGACGGCGTCGGTGGCCCGGTTGGGATTGAAGGCGCTGCGCAGGACCACGCCGGCCCTCTACGAGTTCCTGGCGGCCAAGCGGCCACAGCTGAAGATCGCCTGGGGCCGCAGCGAGATCCACCTGCGACGGGACGGCCTGGTTCGGATCACCCGGGAACGACCCGCCCCGGTCATCGAGCTGGTGCCCGACCGGCCCGAGCGGGAAGGCCCCTCGGGTCCGTTCATCCCGCGGCGCGCCGGGGAGCAGCACGGCGACGAACACATGTTCCGAGTGCCCACGGAGGGCCTCGAGGGGGTGGATACCAGCGCACCGCTACAGATGGACGAGGGGTCCATGGAGGCGGACGTCAAGCGACGCATGGGGATGCGACCCGACGACGAGCAAGTCCTCGCCGCCCTCGCCGAGGACGAACGATCCGCCGAGGCCCTCAACGCCGAGCTGGCGCGCATCCGAGACGTGCTGCAGGCGCTGGACGACGTGGAGGACCACGACCTGATCAAGGAGCTGGACGACGAGCTCTACCAGCTCTACAAGGCCGTGGACTACAAGATGCGGCGGCACCACGCCAGCGAGGCCAAGGCCGAGCTCGGCAAACTCTTCAAGATGTGAAGCGCGGTCCGGCGGAGCCGACCGCGTCGCACGGCTCGCTCGCCTCAGCCAAGCGCCGTGCGCTCGCAGCACGAGCTCGCCGAGCGGCGGGCGAACCTCCGGAGCACGGCGCCCCGCGTACCACTTTTCGGTCTGGTTCGTTTTTCGGGTGGCGACGAATGTCCGCCGGACGGGGCCGTCAAAACTCTTGACAGGTCCGCGGTCCACCGCTAGGTTCGCCGCGGCCAAGGCCTTGAAATCATGGACGTTCCTCGGGAACCGGGGAAGGACGGGACGATGGGACACATCGCTAGGATCTTCACTGGCTCGCTCTGCGCGGCCGCCCTGCTGTTGCCCGGCAGCGCCGGGGCCAAGAAGAACCCGTACGAGGGCAAGCTCTACAACGGCCAGCCCATCGAGGAGTACTGCGCGGCCCAGCTGGGGGTGGAGTCCTTCGACCTGACCGAGGACGACCTGGCCGCCTGCGACAAGCGCTACGAGCAGGAGCTCGAGGGGCTCGAGGACCTCACGCTCGGGGACATCCAGCTGGACGGCGATCGCCCCCGCCGGATGGACGACGAAGAGGCCGAGGCGGCCGAGTCCAGGGAGCCCAAGCTGAGCAAGAAGGAGCTGGAGGAACGTCGCCTGGCCGAAGAGGCGGAGAAGCGCAAGAAGATGGAGGATCTCGGGCTGGTGGAGTTCGAGGAAGAGGTCGCTGACGACGACGACGACGGCGACGAGGAGGAGGATCCCTTCGGCGACGACGACGACGAGGCATTCGGCGACGACGACTTCGAGGAGGACATCGACATCCCCGAGGAGGACGACCTGATCGAGGACTACGACGAGGGCAGCGGCTCCAGCCTCGACGACCTGGAGGACGACTTCGGCGAGGAGCCCTCGGACAAGAAGAAGAAGGACAAGAAGAAGAAGAAGAAGAAGGACAAGAAGAAGAGCGGCGACCGCTACGACGACGCCATGGACATCCCGGACGAGTGGACCGACTAGTCGGCGGCTCCGGTCGTCAGATATCCGCCGCCAGCCCCCGGGTGATCAGCTCCTCTTCCACCTGGTCCAGCATCTCCCGGATTCGCACCACCCACTCATCGTAGATGTTCACCTCGGACGCCTTGTCCAGAACGGTCTGATAGACCATCCGCGCCTTCATCAGCAGCACGGCGGTCTCCTCGTCGAGGATCTCCAGGTAGACCTCCCGGTCCAGATCGTCGGTCACCGCCGTGGGCATCGGCGCCTCGAGGATGTCGGTGCGGAACTGCTCGTAGAGGTTACCCAGGCGGAAACCGGCGCGGGGGATCCACTCGTGGACACCGGTGCGGATGGTCTCCAGGTAGGCGTCCTGAGCCGAGATGATGTGGCTGGCCTTGCGGTCGAGTTCCTCCCGCGCCACCTCCAGGTCGTCCACGTGGACCAGCTCGACAGCCTCGGCCTTGAGCCGGTAGACCTCCCCCAGGTGGTAGTAGGCCATCGCCCCTTGCCAGCCCCCCAGGGTCGCACCCCGGTCGGACCGGTAGCGACGGCTGAGGGTGAGCATGTCCGACAGCCCCCCCTCGAGGTCACCGGAGGCGGCGTCGACCCACGCCCGCCACACCCGAAGCTCGAAGCGGTCCGTGATCCGGGTGTCTGGCCGCTGGAGCAACCAGCTGATGTACTCCCGCGCCGGCTCCCATCGCTCGTCCCCCACGGTGCACGCGACCAGCCGGTGCGTCAGGTTCACCCGCTCCTCGTCCACCTCCGCCTCGGCGAGCATGATCTCGAACATCTCGATCGCCCGGTCGTACTTCTCGCACCGCTCGGCGGACAGGCCGGCGTTGTAGCGGGCCAGCTTGACGGCGGGTGCGTCCGGGAACTCGAGCAGGTAGCGCTCGTACAGCAGGAAGGCGCGCTCGAAGAGGCGCATGTCGAAGGCCTCTCCCGCCAGGCGCAGCACGTCTTCGTCCGTGTAGGTCTCCATCCCGATCAGCGGATCGACGCCGCCATGCAGGCTCATCCCCCCCGCGGGCCCCGGTTTGTCCCGTCGACCGGCGCAGGCCGGCATGAGCTGCCCCAGCAGCAGGAGCGCCGCCACGATTCCGACGATCCGGGGTAGAGTGACGGCTCTGGAGGTAGGGTCGATGGGAGATCGCGAGCGGGTCATACGTCTTCTCGGGCTAGCGGTTGCGTTGATGTTCCTGAGCATCGGCCAGCTGGTCATCGGTTGCAAGCCCACGGCGGCCGATGACGACGTGGCCGACGACGATGACGACAGTGCCGAAGGCGATGACGACACCACCGGCGGCGGGGACGACGACGACGACTCCACGTCGATGCCCCCCGATCCCACGCCCCTCACCCTCACCCTCGGTGGGGGGGAGAGCGATGCCATCGTCTTCGACGCGGCCGAGTGCGTGCTGTACCCCAACCCCTCCAACATCAACTTCCGCACCACGTGGCGGGGCGCGGGCCACAACGCCGTACTCATCGCCGAGATCATGGGGGCCTTCACCGGCGCCGGTCTCTACGACGTGGACGGGGCCCAAGTTCGCGTGAAGCTGCAGTCAGAGGCGGGATCGCCGTACAACTTCTACTACCAGGTCGACACCGGACAGGGGGACACGGGTTCGGTCGACGTGGCCTTCCTGGACGCCGAAGCGGGCCTGGCGTGGGGCGAGTTCACGTTCTCGGGGATGCACGGGACCAACGGGACGCTCACGGCCAGTCCGATGCCGATACCGATCTGGTGTGACGACGTGCAGAACTAGCAAAAGCAGGCCAGCGGGGCGGGCTGCCTTGGCTGGCTGGCTTGCTGCTGTGGAGGCGGCGCTCCAGGCAGAAGCGAGCCGACGCGCCCGGATCGTCCGGGGAGACGCTCAGCCCCCCTGCAACCGCTCCCACTTCTCGTACAGCTCCCCCACCTCGGCCTGGCGCGGATCCACCTGAGCCTGGAGCTCGGACAGGCGCTCGTGGTCGACGGCGACCTCGGGTCGGGCCATGGTGGCGTGGAGTTCGGCGATCTCCGTCTCGAGGGTCTCGATCCGCGAGACCGTGCGCTCGATCTCCCGGGCGTGCCTCTCCTCGGCCCGCTGCCTGCGAATGCGGTCCCGGTAGACGTCCCCGGCCTCGCTCCTGCGGGCTCCGGAGGCGGCCTCGTGGCGGCCGGTGAGCAGCCACAGGTCGGGTGCCGGGACGCCGGGCACCCGCTCCCCCTCGAATCCCATCTCCCGCGCCTTGCGCCACAGGAAGTCCTCGAATCCCTCGGGGTACATCGTCGCCTGGCCGCCCCCGACCTCCAGGGTCCGGGTCGCCAGGGCGGACACGAAATGCCGATCGTGGCTGACGAACACCACCGTGCCGGTGAAATCCGCCAGGGCATCCAGCAGCACCTCCTTGGCCTGCATGTCCAGGTGATTGGTGGGCTCGTCGAGGAGCAACAGGTTCGCACCCCGCAGGAGGATCTTGGCCAGGGCCAGGCGGTTCCGCTCCCCTCCAGAGAGGATGGAGACGCCCTTGTGAACGTCGTCCCCCTGGAACAGGAAGGCGCCCAGGACCCCCCGCAGTCGCTCCTCGGAGAGGTGAGCGGCCCTGCTCGCCAGCTCCTGGAGCACGGTGTGGGAGCCGTCCATCTCGTCGAGCTGGTCCTGGGCGAAGTAGGCCGCGATCACGTTGTGGCCCAGCTCCGCGAAGCCCCCGTCGGGCCGCTCTCGTCCCGCGAGTAGCCGAAGCAGGGTCGACTTTCCCGCGCCGTTGGGCCCGGCGACCGCGAGCCGGTCCCCCCGCGAGACGTCGAGCTCGGCGCCCTCGAGCACGGTCAACTCGCCGTAGCTCTTGTGCAGCCCTTCGGCCCTCAGCACCGGTGAGCCACAACGGGGGGCGGGGGGGAAGCGGAACCGCACCCGCGGGCCGGCCTGGGGCGCGGAGACCCGGTCCATCTTCTCCAGGCTCCGGATCCGACTCTGCACCTGACGGGCGCGCCGCTTGTCGTAGCGGAACTTGGCGATGAACTGGCGGATCCGCTCCACCTCCCGGGTCTGCTTGGCCTGCTCGGCCGACAACCGCCGGGTGCGCTCGGCGCTCAGTGCGGCGTAGACCGTGTAGTTCCCCCCGTATTCGACCAGCTCACCGTCGGCGACCTCGGTGGTTCGGTCCACCACCCGGTCCAGGAAGTGCCGGTCGTGGCTGACCACCACCACGGCACCCTCGTATTCGTCCAGGAAGCGCTCGAGCCAGGCTCGGCTCTCCATGTCCAGGTGGTTGGTGGGCTCGTCCAGCAGCATGAACGAGGGACGCTGGACCAGGAGGCGTGCCAGGGCGATGCGCATCTGCCAGCCCCGGCTGAAGTCACCGCAGGCGCGCTCCCAGCGGTCGCGTTGGAATCCGAGACCGTTGAGCACCCGGCCCGCCTCCGCCTCCGCCTCGTAGCCGCCCCCGATCCGGAAGGCCTCCTGATCCCGCTGGAGCCGGTCCAGCACCTGTCCGTGGCGGGGCTCCTGGGGGTCGAGGCGGTCCAGCTCGGCCAGGTGGGACTCGATGCGAACCTCGAGCTCGGTGAGGTCCTCCCGGGCCCCCTTGACCACGTCGAGCAGGCGCCCGTCCTGGAGCGACACGCCCTCCTGGGGCAGGTAGCCCACAGTCTGTCCCCGGGTCAGCTGCCGCACGCCCGAGTCCGCCTCCTGCTGGCCGACCGCCACCCGCAGCAACGTCGACTTCCCCGAACCGTTGGCCCCCACCAGGCCCACCCGATCCCGGTCCCGCACGGCCCAGTCCTGGTCCGCCAGGAGGATCCTCCCCCCGAAGGTCACGGTGATGTCGTCGAGTCGGAGCATGAGCTGTGGTCGTCCAGGTCGCCGGTGTCCGGAGGGTTGTGGGGCCGCGGTTCACATCCGGTACTTGAAGTCGTCCGGATCCAGTTTCTCGAGCATCTCCCGCATCTCTTCCTCGTCCATCGCCCCCACGTCGCCGATCGAGGTCGTGGGTCGCACCGGATCCTCGGTGGGGAGGCCCTCGATCTCGGCGCCGTCCCGGGGCACCCCCTCACCGGCGGCGTCCATCTCTCCGTCCTCGACCTGGACCTTGTCCAGCACCCGGTCGTGGACGAACACCGGGGCATCCATCCGCAGCGCGATGGCCAGGGCGTCGCTGGGCCGCGCGTCCACGGTGGTGGTCGCGTCGCCGATGCTCAGCGTCAGCTCGGCGTAGTAGGTCCCCTCCCGGAGATCCACCACCTCGACCCGGGTCACCGATGCGCCGCAGGTGGAGAGCATCCCGCACAGCAGGTCGTGGGTCATGGGTCGCTGGACCTCGACCCCGTCCAGGGCCACCAGGATCGCGCTGGCCTCCAGCAGGCCGATCCAGATCGGGACGAATCGGTCGTCGTCCTCGATCTTGAGCAGGACGACCGGGACCTTGTGATTGGGATCCATGGCGACCGCCGACACCTGGGCTGGCTTGGACATGGGGAGAGCTTAGCGTACGCGCATGGGCCTACGGCAAAGCCGACTCCAGCGCGGTCCCGCGCAGGGTGTGTCGCAACGCCTCGTCGATCCGCACCTGGACCTCCCGTCCTAGCCAGGCGTCGGGGCCGTCCACGTGGACCAGGGTGAAGTCGGGGGCCCTTCCCACCAGGGTTCCGGGCTCGCGGGCCCGGCCCTCGAGCAACACCGGCAGCTGTCTGCCGACCATGGCCGCCAGCAGGGTCGCGGCTCCGCGCTCCTGGACGTCGAGGACGCGGCGAAGCCGGGCCAGCTTCTCGGCCCGGGGCACGTCGTCCTCCCAGTCCGCCGCGACCGTGCCCGGCCGCGGCGAGTAGTGGAACACGAACAGCTGGCGGAACCCGACCTCTTCGACCAGCTCCAGGGTTGCCACCAGGTCCTCTTCCGTCTCCCCCGGAAATCCCACCAGGATGTCGCTGGACAGGGCGATCCCGGGTCGCGCGCTACGCAGTCGGGCCACCAGGTCCACGTACTGGGCTGCCGTGTGGGGCCGCCCCATACGTTCCAGCACGCGGTCGCTGCCGCTCTGCACGGGCAGGTGGAGATAGGGGCAGACGTTGTCCAGTTCGCCCAGCGTGCGGACGAGGTCGTCCCCCAGATCCCAGGGATTCGAGGTGACGAAGCGAATCCGCGCCGAGGGATCCAGAGCCGCCACTCGCCTCAACAACTCCGAGAACACCAGCGACCCGCCGTCCGGGAGGCGGCCCCGGTAGCGGTTCACGTTCTGACCGAGCAGGGTCACGTCCCGCACGCCCGCGGCCTGCAACTGCTCCACCTCCGCGACCACGGCGTCCGGATCCCGGTACCGCTCGTGCCCGCGGACCTGCGGGACGATGCAGTAGGTGCAGCCGTGATCGCAGCCGCGCTGGATGGCCACGAACGCGGTGACCCCGGCGGCGCCCCGGGGGACCGGTTCGGCCACGAAGG
This sequence comes from uncultured Rickettsiales bacterium, assembly GCA_964542165.1. Taxonomy (GTDB): domain Bacteria; phylum Myxococcota_A; class UBA796; order UBA9615; family CAYRNR01; genus CAYTBN01. Next base: position 13,910 of record CAZITQ010000076.1, on the reverse strand, counting down.
CCGCGTCCGCGTCTCCCAGGTCGACGAAGCGCTCCCTCGACGCGCGGCGCAGAACCTCCCCGATGCGACCCATGGCGTCGGGGCCGACCACGGCGCTGACGTTGTCGTGGTCCTCCAGCAGCGCTCGCCCGGCCTGAACCGCGTAGCAGCCGGCCACCACGGTCCGGAGCCCCGGACGCCGCCGCCACAGACTGCGGTACTGGCCCAGCAGAGAGATCACTTTGTGGGTCGGCTTCTCGCGCACCGAGCAGGTGTTGACGATCAGCGCGTCGGCGTCCCCGGGTTCGTCGGCGATGCGCCACCCTTCCAGGATCAGGAGCCGCTCCATCTTGGTCGAGTCCAGCTGGTTCATCTGGCACCCGAAGGTCCTGAGGTGGACCGACGGGGCTGGGGCGTGCGCGGGGTTCATGGCGGGAGCAACCTAGCCACTGGGCGCCCCGCGGTCAACGCGCGCGGGGCGGGCGCGGGTTGGCGCGGGGGGGCGCGTCGCATTTGAATTCGGCGAGCGCCCGTTCCACAATGTGCGGTGCCGGTACCCAAGGCAAAGGGAGGCGTGCATGGTTGTTCCGGGGCGGATCCTCAGGCCCATGGCCACGGTGGTGCTGTTCCTGTCGACCGCGGGCCTGTCCGGCTGCTTCGACGTCCAGTCCTATCCGGAGTACCAGCTCAACATCTCGCCTTTCGACAACACGTACCTCAACCGGGGCGAGGCCACGATGGAGGTGTGGCTGATGCCCGGCTACACCTGCCCCGACGGCGAGACGGCCCGCCTCTACCTGATCTACTCGAACGCCCTGGAGACCCCGGCTCCGCTGGCCGCCGTGCTCCACCCCGAGCCCTTCGACTACGTGCGCAGCGACGGCACCACGTTCTCCAGCCAGGTGGGCGAGGAACGCCTCACCGTGGACTGGGCCGCGCTGACCGCCGAGAAGATGATGGGGATCCGGGACACGGGGGCGGGCTCCTTCAAGCCCGGGGCGCTGCTGGCCGCGCTGGTCCGCGAGGGGTTCTACGTGGTGGTCCCCACCAACTGCTGGGGCGACCTGTGGCACGGCACGGGAGACAACGAATACACCGAAGGGTTCCTGCGCTACGGTCTGTACTTGGCCGACGACAGCCTGCGCTGGGCCCAGGACCGCCTCGAGCTGGACCCGGATCGGGTGCTGATCGCGGGCCTGGGGGAGGGCGGCCGCGGTGTGGTCGACATGGTCCACTACGGATGGACCGACGCCGCGATCCTGATCGATTCCTCCCCCGACTATCTCCCCCCCCTGTTCGGCGACCCGCAGAACGACGAGTTCATCGAGGGACTGGAGAAGATCTACGGGCGTGGGGAGCTGGACGACGAGGCCTTCAAGACCAAGCTGGGCGAGGTCAGCCTCCACTACCTCGTCAGTCAGGGCTTCGTGACACCCACGATCTACCTGTACTCGGCCAACGACGACTTCGTGAGCGTGGAGCTGTCACGACCGGCGAAGAACGCCATCGAGGACCGCTACCCGCCGGGGATGTACTTCCCGGACATGGAGACGGCGGAGTCGCGGCACATCATCACCAACAACCACCGGTCCAAGGCCGAAGAGGTCGTCGAGTGGCTGGTCGATGGCTGGGATGACGACTTCCCACCGCCGGCCGAATGATGGAGCCGGTAGGACCGGAGGGGGTGTTCCGATGAAAATTCGCTGGTTCGCATCGCCGGTGGAGCGGGTCCGCGCCGACCTCCTGGTCATCGGCCTGTACACGACGCGCCGCCGTTCTCCCCTCTACCGGGCGCTGCAATCCATGCTCGGGCCTGCCCTCCGCCCGATCCTCGAGGGCGAACGCTTCCGCTTCAAGCCCGGGGACACCGCCCTGATCCACGGACTCGGGCAGCTCCGGGCCCGCCAGGTGATGCTCACCGCCCTCGGCCGCCCTGGACGGGTCAAGTCCGAGGATCTGCGAGCCATGGCCGGCCGCGCCGCGCGGCGGGCCCGCAGAGGAGGGCTGTCCCGGGTGGCCTTCGCCGTCGATCCGGCGTTCGCCGGCAAGGGCGAGGCGTTCGACGAGACCGCCGCCCGGGCCCTGATGGAGGGCTGCGCGCTGGGCGGCTACCGTTTCGAGAAATACCTGGATCCCGAGCGGCGGCTGTCCGACACCCTGATCGAGGTCGGCCTGGTCGCCCCCAGCCGGAGGGGTAGCCGCAAGCTCACCGCAGCCATGAACCGGGGTGCCATCGCCGCCGAGGCCACCGCGCTGGCCCGCGACCTGGTCAACGAGCCGCCCAACGTGGCCACGCCGCCGTTCATGCGAGGCGTGGCCGAGCGCCTGGCAGGCGATCACGGCCTCGAGATCTCCGTCCTGGACCGGGACGAGATGGAGAAGCGGGGCATGGGCTGCCTGCTCGCCGTGGGCACGGGCAGCGCACACCCCTCCTACCTGGTCCACCTGACGTACCGCCCGGAGGGCGAGCCCCGCTCCAAGGTGGCGCTGGTCGGCAAGTGCCTGACCTTCGACTCCGGCGGGCTGTGCATCAAGACCGCCGCGGGCATGCTGGAGATGAAGACCGACATGGGTGGCGCCGCCGCCGTCCTCGGCACGCTGCTGGGCGTGGCGCGGCTGGGCCTCCCCATCGAGCTGCACGCCATCTTCGCGGCCACCGAGAACATGACCGGCGGGGCGGCCTACCGGGTCAGCGACGTGCTGACCGCGTCCAACGGCAAGACCGTGGAGGTGATCAACACCGACGCCGAGGGCCGGCTGACGCTGGCCGACGCGCTGGTCTACGCGGGCGAGCTGCAGCCGGATCTGATGGTGGACGTCGCGACCCTGACCGGGGCCTGCGTGGTGGCCCTGGGCAAGCAGTACACCGGCGTGTTCACGCCCTCGGATCGACTGGCGCGCCAGCTGGCCCGGGCCGGGGAGTCCTCGGGGGACCTCATGTGGCGGCTCCCCCTGGCGGACGAATACAAGTCGCTGATCAAGGGCTCGATCTCGGACCTCAAGAACACCGGGGGTCGCTGGGCCGGCGCGACCACGGCGGGCTTGTTCCTCCAGGAATTCGTGCCTCGACGGACCACCTGGGCCCACCTGGACATCGCCGGACCGGCGTTCACGGACAAGGACGCCGGATATCGCTGCAAGGGCGCCACCGGGGCGCCCGTGCGGGCCCTGCTCGAGCTGCTCGAGACCCTCTGACCCCCCCCAGCCCAGCCGACCCGTTCAGAGCATGTCGCCGAACAGCGACGCCGCTTTCTCCAACATGCCGCGCAACGCCGGGCGCGGGAGGAAGGTCTCGGGGGTGATCTCCCGCGAGGCGGCCAGCTCCCGGTCGACGGCCCCGGCCACCTGCTCGACGAACGCCGGGGACACCACGCCGATGTTGGTGTCGAACTGCAGGTGGAAGGTGCGCATGTCCCAGTTGGCCGAGCCGACCGACGCCCAGGTGTCGTCCACGAGCAGGAGCTTGGCGTGGGAGAACGGGGGCTCCCGCTCGAAGATCCGCACGCCGGCACGCATCAGCTCGGGGTAGAGATATCGGCTGGCGTACTTGACCGTGCGGAAGTTGTTCGCACGCGGGAGCACGACCCGGGTGTCCACGCCGCCCATGGCCGCGAGCTGCAGCAGGATCACCAGGGCGGGATCGGGCACGAAGTAGGGGGTGACGATGCGGATCGAACGACCCGCGGTCTGGATGGCGGCGCAGAACGCCTTGAGCATCACCCGGGTCGATCGGTCGGGCCCGCTGTCGATGCAGCGCACCAGGTCCGTGCCCGCGGGCTCCACGTTGGGGAAGTACACCGGATCCGTGAGCGCCTCCCCGGTGACGTCGAACCAGTCCTCGGCGAAGACCCGCTGGAGCTGCAGCGTCGCGGGCCCGTCGATCCGCGCATGGTAGTCCAGCACCCGCCGGGTCTCGGGACGCGAGAGCAGGTGCCGCGCGGAGATGTTCATCCCGCCGGTGAACGCCAGGGCACCGTCCGCGATCAGCAGCTTGCGGTGGTTGCGCAGGTTGACCGTGATCCGGCCCCGCAGCGGTTGGAACTGGCGCAGGAAGCGCAGGTCCACACCCTGGGCCCGGTAGGCCCTGACCCGGGACAGCGGCAGCATGTTGCTGCCGTAGCCGTCCACGAGCACACGGACCTGCAGGCCCTGCGCGGCGCGCTCGGCCAGCTGCTCGAGCAGGGGGCGGCCGGCCTCGTCGTCGTCCAGGATGTAGGTCAACATGTGGACCGAGTGGGTCGCCGAGGCCACCGCCTCGCCCATGGCCCCGAACACCTCCTCGCCGCCGCGCATCAGGGTGCAACGGTTCCCAGGCACGGCCCCGACACCGGTGAGCCGGTCCAGGAGACGGAAGAACTCCTGGAACACCTCGGGGCACCCCCCGGTGAAGCTCGGATGGCCGGCCTCCCCCACAGGACCGTGCTCGGGGTGGGGGAGCTCGCGGATCCGGGGTGCCAGCAGACGCCGGTTGGCCTGGCGGTGCTCGATGCGACGGCGGATCCGGTTGACCCCGAAGCCCAGGTAGATCAACGGACCGATCCACGGCAGGTAGGTGATGGTCAGGATCCACAGGATGGTCGCCTGTGGCCGCTTCCTCGACCGCAGCACGTGCAGCACGCAGCCCGTCGCCACCAGTACGTGGAGCGCCGTGGCGGCCACGGACCACGCGCCGTTGGGGATCATTCGCGCCGGTCCCGACCGACCACGAAGAGCTCGACGCTCCGGGCCCGGGTCCCCTTGGGCTTGAGCCGCTTGACGGCCCCGAAGACCTCGCGCAGCTCCCCCTCGACCGCCTTCAACTCCGGCCCCTCGAAGGCCTTGACCGCCATCGCGCCGCCCGGTCGGAGCCAGGTCCGCGCCGCGGCGAGGGCCATCCGGCACAGGTCCATCGACGCCGCGTGATCCGCGGAGCGGATCCCCGTGGTGCGAGGCGCCATGTCCGACAGCACCAGGTCGAAGGGTGGGCACGCCCCCGCGGAGATCTCTGCCAGCTGGGCCTCGTCCAGATCGCAGGCATCCGCCTGGATCAGGTGCAGACCCGGACGGGAAGCGACCTGGCAGGGCTGGAGGTCGACACCGATCACGCAGCCCCCGGACCCCACCCGCTCGGCCGCGTACATGGACCACGACCCGGGGGCGCACCCCAGATCGAGCACGGTCGCTCCCCGCCGCAGCAGACGGAAGCGGCGGTCGATCTCCTCGAGCTTGAACACCGATCGGGCGGGGTAGCCTCGCTTGCGGGCCTCCCGGGTCCGTCCGTCCCCCACGTACGGGTTGCGGCCCATGACCTAGGTGCCCCCGATGCCGACCGCCTCGCGGATGGCCTCCCAGGTCTGACCGATGCCCTCCCGCTTGGGGGCGGAGAACGGGATGACCCGGGGGCCGGCGATCCAGTCCCCCCCGACGATGGCGCGGATGCGCTTCATGCGCTGGTTGCGCTTGATCTTGTCCGCCTTGGTCAGCAGGACCAGAACGGGAAGGCCCCGGCGCGCCAGCCACTGGGCCAGCATCCGGTCCTCGTCCCCGGGGTTCCGGCGGATGTCGAGCAACAGGACCAGCAGGGCCAGGCTCTCCCGATCCCTCAGGTACCCCTCGACCATCGGTCCCCAGGACTCCCGGACCCTGCGGGGCGCCCGGGCGAAGCCGTACCCCGGCAGGTCCACGAAGCGGACCGCGTTGTCGACGGTGAACAGGTTGAGCAGCTGCGTCCGCCCGGGCCGCTGGCTGACCCGGGCGGCCTTGCGACGGTTCAGCACCGCGTTGATACAGCTGGACTTACCCACGTTCGAGCGGCCGGCGAAGGCCACCTCGGGCAACCCCGGCAGCGGCATCGCCCCGACCCGCGGGAAGCTGCCCTCGAACACGACGTCGTGGTGGGACTCGTGGCGGCTCAGTTGTCCAGTCCTCCCTGAAGGATCCAGTTGTGGAACAGGGTCAGCTCCTCCAGCGTCAATCCGGTGCCGCTGGGGGGCATCGCCGCGCCACTGTAGGGGAAGAGCGGGTAGCAGGCCAGCAGCTTCCAGAAGACCACGGACTGCTCGGGGGCCCCGGGGACCACGAGGATGTCGTCCGGATGGGACGGATAGGGCGCGTCGACCCACGACGCCCAGACCTTGCCAGGCGAGAGGTCGACGACGGACGGATTCCCCACCTGGTGGCAGTCGCACCCGGCGTCGATGACCGGCTGCAGATCCGCCGACAGCCCCACCGGGCCGAACAGGGCGCCGTCGGGATCGGGAGGGATGTCCCCGTATCCGCAGTCGGCGGTCGTGGTGTCGTCGTCGTCGTCGTCGTCCGCGATCCCCGTGGTGTCGTCGTCACCGGAGGTGGCGTCGTCGTCGTCCGGCGCCACGCCCGGTCCGGGGATGGCGGACTTGGGCACACAGCCCCAGGTCGCGATCCCGAGGGCGAGCAGGAGGGCCGACAGCGGACGTACGAGACCCATACCCTCCACGATATCGTGCCGCAGCCGTCGACCCAAGGGCCCCTGCGGAGATGCCCCCCCGGGCGACGAGGCGCGCAGCGCGCCGTCTTGCAGTTTTTGCCCGGGGACCCGATGCTATCTTGCCCCTATGAACGACCACCGCCCGGCCGTGCCCGAGATCGTGGATAGCGTGTCCACCGTGGAGCTGTTCCCCGGTCCGCGCGAGAAGATCTACTTCGTCAGCGACATGCACCTGGGCGACGGGTCCTTCGCCGACCTGTTCCAGGGCAAGGACAAGGCATTTCTGGCCTTTCTGGACGAGGTGGAGGCCGAGGCCAAGACCTTGGTGATCAACGGCGACGCCCTCGACTGGTCCGAGGCCTGGTACTTCCAGCGCATCCTCAAGGCCCACCGGACCCTGCTCAAGCGGCTGACCCAGCTCGCCGAGCGGATCGAGGTCATCTACTGCTACGGCAACCACGATCCGGACATCGTGTTGTTCGAGGACATCCTCAAGTGGAAGGTCACCGACAAGCTGGTCGTCGGCGAACGGATGCTCGTCCAGCACGGCGTGGAGTTCGACGCCTACATCAGCAAGCGGTTCGCCAAGTCCGAGTTCTGGGTGCGCGTGCTCAACCTCTACGAGCGGACCTTTCGGACCTGGGTCCGGGTCCCGCTGGTGGACTACTACACCCGTAGCAACCGCCTCGTGCACTACCTCTACTACCACCTCGTGCGTCTGCAGCGGCGGCGGATCCGCTGGCTGCGCTGGCGAGGGCGGGCGAGCAAGGCCAGGGAGATCGAGGAGAGCATCGACTTCTGGACCCAGACCGAGCTGGGTGACCCGATGTCCATCACCCGACCGGCGCTGGAGCGCCTGCAGAGCGATCGCTTCGAGATCATCGTCTGCGGCCACAGCCACCTGCCGGGCATCGTCGAGCTCGACGGCGGCCGACGCTACGTCAACATCGGCAGCTGGACCTTCCGAAACGCCCAGTACGGCGTCTGGGACGGGGAGAACTTCGTGGTCCGCGACTGGCTCACCGGCCGGGTCTACGCCGACGAGAACTACAAGCCGATCTTCGAGGGGGCGACCGACCTGACGTACGAGGAGTGGTTCGCGGGGCAGTACATGGGCTACCTTCGCTTCCGATGCGGCGAGGACCGGGTGCAGACCGGCGTCCGCCCACCGCTTCGACTGCGCGCCCCGCTCCATGGCTCCTCCCGTCCGCACCATCGGATCCCCGAGCCGTCCGTCACCGGCCGGGGTGCTTGAGGCAGCGCGATGAAGGTCCTCCTGGTCCAGGCCCCCACCTTCAACCCCGAGATGGAGGGGCCGATCTTCCCCCTGGGCATCGCCTATCTGGTCGGCGCGCTGCGCCCGAAACACGAGGTCCGCGTGGCGGATCTGAACGTTCTGGAGGGCGGCGTCGAGGACCTCCTGAGGGAGGTTCACGCGTTTCGACCCGACGTGGTCGGGTACTCCATGCGCAACATCAAGGTCGGTCGGCCCGGTGTGGAGGAACAGCAGGTCTCCCTGGATCCCCTGCACGAACCCCTCGCTCGGATCAAGGAGGCGTTCCCCGACGCCGTGGTGATCGCCGGCGGCTGCGCCTTCGGCCTCTACGCCGAGGTCTTCATGCGGCGAATCCCCTCGATCGACATGGGGATCGTCGGCGAGGGCGAGATCAGCCTCCTGGCCCTGCTGGACGACCTGGACCATCCCGAGAGTGTCCCCGGCGTGGTCTACCGTGACGGCGACGAGCTCCGGGGGATGGAGCACTCCTCTGCGCGCCCGGACTTCCCCTCGATGCCCGCCCCCGACCGGGGCGACATCCCGCTGGACGACTACGCGGACCGCGAGTACGCCGTGGGGATCCAGGCCAAGCGGGGCTGTGCGCTGCGGTGCCTGCACTGCTCGGACCTCTATCTGACCGGGGGGCACATCCGGCAGCGAGATCCCGGCGAGATCGTGGACGAGATCGAGGCCCTGATCCGGGACCAGGGCATGGCCAGCTTCCAGTTCGTGGACCAGGTCTTCAATCTGCCCGAGAGCCACGCCGAGGCCATCTGCGAGGAGATGCTGGCGCGGGGGTTGAGGGTGCGCTGGACCGCATGGTTCACGGCCCACGGCATCTCGGAGCGCTTCTTGCGGACGGCCCACCGCAGCGGTCTGACCAGCCTCCAGTTCAGTCCGGACTCCACCAGCGATGGGGTACTGCGGACCCTGCGCAAGGCCGAGCGGCGGGACGACCTGGTCCGCGCGTGCCGGACCGCAAAACGGGTGGGGATCCCGGTCAGCTTCAGCTTCTTCTACCCCAACCCCGGCGAGACCTTCCGCTCCTCCGTGGAGCTGTTCACCTTCCTGGCGCGGATGAAGATCGAGCTGGGAAGCCTGCTGTGGCTGCACGGCCGGATGATCGTGCGGACCCGGGTGTACCCCCGCAGCGAGCTGCACGAGATGATGGTCCGCCAGGGACTCCTGTCCGCCGACCACGACCTGGTGGATCCGGTCTACTGGGAGCCCGAACCCTTCCGCACCGTGGAACAGGGCATCCAGACCGTGTTCCGCGTGATCTACGATTCACGGCTACGGCTCAAGCGCTTGGGCCTGGCCAAGGAGAGGCGTTGATCCGATGAAAGTGGATGGAAAACCGTACCGCACCGTATGGCTCGAGGGCGACCAGGTCACGATGATCGACCAGCGGCTTCTGCCGCATCGATTCGAGGTGATCCACCTGCCCACCGTGGCGGACACCGCCCACGCGATCTTCGACATGGCGATCCGTGGCGCCGGCGCCATCGGCGCCACCGGGGCCTACGGAATGGCCCAGGCAGCGCTGCAGGCACCTGCCGACGTGGAGGGATTCGAGGCCTCCATGGCGACCGCGGCGGAGACGCTCCGGGGCACCCGGCCCACGGCGCAGAACCTGTTCTACGGGATCAACGCCGTGCTCGAGGCCGCCAAGGGGGAGGCCCCGGACGTGGAGAAGGCCCGGCACGCGGCGGTGGCCGCGGCGGAGGCGGTGGCCGACGACGACGCGGACAAATGCCGGCGGATCGGCCTGCACGGTGCGGAGCTCATCGGCGACGGCTGGGGGATCTCGACCCACTGCAACGCCGGGTGGCTGGCCTTCGTGGACTGGGGTAGCGCCCTGTCGCCGATCTACGCCGCCCACCGGCAGGGCAAGAAACCCTTCGTATTCGTGGACGAGACCCGGCCGCGGAGCCAGGGGGCTCGGCTCACCTGCTGGGAGCTGGCCGGTGAGGGGGTCGACCACGCCCTGATGGTGGACGGCGCCGTGGGCCACTACATGCAATGGGGCAAGGTCCAGATGGTGATCGTGGGCTCCGATCGCATCGCTCGCAACGGCGACGTGGCCAACAAGATCGGCACCTTCGCCTCGGCCTGCGTGGCAAACCAGCTGGGCGTACCGTTCTACGTGGCCGCTCCCACCACGACCATCGATCCCGAGTGCCCCGCGGGGCGCGACATCCCCATCGAGGAGCGCACCCAGGACGAGGTGCTCTGGGTGGAGGGCCACGGTCGGGACGGCGCCGTCGCGTCCGTGCGCATCACGCCCGAGGGTTCGGGCGCACGCAACCCGGCGTTCGACGTCACCCCCAACCGCCTCGTGGCCGGGATCATCACCGAGAGCGGGGTCTATCCCGCCAGTCCGGGCGGCATCCGGGCCGCCCTGGACAACGCCAGCTGACCCCCCCTACCCGCCCGCGCAGCGCGCACCCGTTTTACACGGGCTCGCGGCAGGTTTAGGATACGGCGACTCGATGCACGGGCGCGCGTGCGCCCAACGCGCGATGATGAGGGTGCTGGCCGGAACGGTTCCGGGCCGGCTCCGATCCAGGCAAGCGACAGGCCGCCCGGTCGACCCCGTGTCGACCGTGGGCCAGCGGGGCAAGACATGGACGAGCATCGTCGACCCTGGAACCCGAGTGTGGGGAACCTCCTGGTGGAGGATCCTTGCCTGCGGGAACAGCTCCGGATCACACAGCCCCACCTGTCGGCGGACGCCGGCGGCGGGGTCGGGTTGGACGGTGAGGCCGTCACCCAGGCGATCCTCGACAAGTCTCCTCTACTCATCTACCTGGTCGACCTGGACGGGCGGACCCTCCAGATCAACCGCCGCATGCGGGACGTCACCGGATTCGACGTGGGGGACTGCCCCGACGGCGAGACCGTGCTCGCGACCCTGTACCCCGATCCCGAATACCGGACGGTGGTGCGCGTCATCCACGACGGCTGGAAGGAGAACCGCCACGTCCGGGACCAGGTGACCCTGGTCAACACCCGGGAGCGGGGCGTCCGCAACGTCAGCTGGTCCACCTCGCGGGTCAAGACCAGCGGCACCACCCTGGGCTACATGGCCATGGGGATGGACGTCACCGAGCACAAGCGCATCGACCAGTGGGCGCGGCTGCAGACAGGCGTCCTGGAGAGTCTCCGGGACGGCGTGGTCATCGCCGACGTCCGGGGCCAGGTCATCTCGCTGACCGGCGCGGTTCCCCGCCTCCTCGGCTACTCCCTCGATGCCGGCGATGGCATGCGGTTGGACGACCTGTTCACCGACGACGCCAAGTCGGCGTTCCTGCTCGAGATGGAGCAGGCGGTGGAGGAGAAGGGCATCTTCACCGAGGAGACGGAGCTCATCCACCGCAATGGACGCCCCGTGCAGCTCGAGGTCACGGTCCTGCAGCTCAAGAACGACCAGGGCCGCCCCATCGCCCGCCTGCTCACTCTCCGGGAGCCGGAGCAGGACGAGTTCATGCACCAGATGCAGGACCTCGGGGCCATCACCGCCTCCTTCGAGCGCAAGGTGGCGCAGCTCACCGAGGAGGTCGAGCGCCGGAACCGGGAGATCGAGAAGCGCAACAAGGAGCTGGAGAAGCGCTACGCGGAGATCGCCGACAAGGACTCCCGGCTGCAGACCCAGGACGAGCAGTTGCAGGCCCTGGAGCAGGCCCAGACCGGGTACCAGCAGCTCAGCCAGGAACACGAGACGCAGACCCAGGCACTGGATGCCCACGTCAAGGCGTTGACCGAACGGGACGAGGCGATCGTCGAGCGCGATCGCCTGATCCAGGCCGGACACACCGAGATCCAGCAGCTCAAGGCCGATCTGGACGGCCTGAGCAACCGCACGGCCACCCACGACGAGGACCGGCAACGGATGGAGGAGGGCATCGCCGACCGGGACCAGTCCATCGCCCAGCTCACCGCCGAGCGGAGCGACCTTCAGTCCCGGGTCGACGAGCTCGAAGGTGTGCTGGACAGCCGCACGTCAGAGCTGCAGCAGGTCGCCGGGGACGCCGAGGGGCTGGCCCTCGGCCTGCGCCAAGCCCGCGAAGAGACCAACCAGCAGCTGCTGGATCTGGAGCGCAAGCACGAGAATGAGCTGAACCGCACACGCGAGGAACAGACCCGCCAGGCGGACACCGAGCGTGCGGTGCTCAAGGACACCCTGGAAGCCGAAGCCCGTTCCCTGCGGGACCAGGTTGCCGAGGCCGAGGCCGCGGTCGAGAACGCGCGGACCGACGCCGAGGAGCAGGTCCAGGCGGCCCGCGACGCCGCTCGCGAGGCCAAGGACGAGGAGGTCGCGCGGGTCCGCAAGGAGATGGAGGACCGGGTCCAGAACCTGACCTCGAGCCTGGTGGCGCGGGTCAGCGAACTGGAGGCCGAGCTCGACGAATCCGCAGAGTTCCACAGCGAGGAGCTGGCGAAGGCCCAGGCCGAGCTGGCGGACGAGAAGGCGCGGCTGGAGGAGGCTCTCCAGGCCGCCCAGGACGAGGGCAAGAGCGCGTTCCAGGAGCTTCAGGAGACCGCCGATCAGGAGCGGGCGGCGGCGAACCAGGAGGCGGACGAGCAACTGGCCAAGCAGGCCGAGGAGGCCGAACAGGCCAAGCTCGACGCCATCGCGGAGATCACCCAGGTCAAGGAGGCCGAGGCCTCGACTCTCCGCGTCGAGGTGGAGCGGCTCGAGCGCAAGATCGCCCGCCGCAAGGAGGACATCGAGGCCATGGTCCGCTCCGATTACGAGGCGGACAAGGCCACCGACGGGGAGCGGATCGAGACGCTCGAGGGCCAGCTGAAGCGGGCCATCGACTCCGCCGAGACCCACGCGCGGACCGCCAACGCGGTGGCATCGGACATCGCTCGCATCGCCGAGACCGCCATCGTGGTGTGCGGCATGGACGGGCGGGTGATCACCTGGTCGGCCGGCGCGTCGGCGCTGGACGGTAGGACCCGCGACGAGGCCGTCGGCAAGCTGCTCCACGGAGAGGTGCTCGAGGTCGAGGGCTTCGATTGGCGTCAGATCGTGGTCCAGATGACCATGGGCAAGCGGATCCAGGTCCCGGTCCTGGTCCAGCGGGCGGACGGTAACACCGTTCCGGCTCTGCTCGAGGCCGTGGGCGTCAAGGACGACCAGGGGCGCCCCGCCGGGTTCATCGAGGTGCTCAGGGAGATGAGCGCCGTGGCCCGGATGGAGCGCGAGCTCTTCGGAGAGCGGGCCAAGGCGGTCATCGGCGACCTCACGACGGCGATCCAGGAGCGCCTCGAGGGCACGGCCGAGGGCACGATCAAGCAGGGACGCACCCTGGCCGAGTGGTCGGAGGACCTGCTGCGGATCGCCAAGCTGGCCCAGGAGGGGGGCCGAGCGCTCCAGATCGAGGAGGCACTGCGGCAGCTGGACCTCGAGGCCATCGAGCGCGAGCTGCCGCCCACCGCGGCTGGCCTACGCGAGGGCAACCAGCTGGTATGGAACCTCGGCCGTGACCTGCGGCGCTACGTGGACGCACTGGCGAGCCACGAGGACGACCAGTACCCGGTCAATCAGGCTGTGGAGACGGCAATCCAGCTGGCGCTGGGTGCCCAGCCGGACGTGATGGTGGAGCGGGAGTTCGGCGACGTGCCGCAGCTCGTGGGACGGGGCGCCCAGGTGTACCCCCTCTTGATCCAGCTCCTCACCGCGGCCCGCGAGGCCCAGCCCCAGGATCCGGAGGGCCGGGAGATCCGGGTCCGTACCGGCAGGGACGAGGACCAGGCCACCATCGAGGTCGTGCACGCCGGCGCCTTCCTCGGCGCCAAGGAGGCCGAGCAGATTCTCCGCGGCTACCGCTCGGCCGAGGAACCGGGCACCGGGCCCGGCGGTCTGGCCTACGCGGCCTTCCTCGCCCGGGAGGCCGGCGGAGCGCTGGAGATGGAGCTGGACGATGACCGCTCCACCTACTGCGTGACCCTGCCCATCGATCCCCGTCTGGCCCCGCCGGACGCCGAGGAAGACACCCTCGAGCGGTTCATCGCCGAACGGGACCGTCAGATGGCAGCGGCCATCGAGGAGGCCGACGCCCCCCGGCCGCCGCTGGAGGATCTGGAGGAGACCGAGGCCGAGCCGGAGCCGGAGCCGGAGCCCGAGCCGGAACCCGAGACCGAGACCGAGCCGGAACCCGAGCCCGAGCCGGAACCCGAGCCCGAGCCGGAACCCGAGCC
>CAZITQ010000075.1:8323-38385 GCA_964542165.1 uncultured Rickettsiales bacterium | reverse complement strand
CCGGCCGCCGCTGAGGCCTGCGACGGTCTGGACACCGACTGCGACGGGAGCGTCCCGCCCCAGGAGAACGACGACGACGGGGACGGCTTCCCCCAGTGCCCGGGTGACCACGGGGACCAGGACTGCGACGACACGAACCCGAATGTCTACCCCATGGCCGCGACGCCCTGCGACGGGATCCTGGACAACGACTGCGACGGACAGGACGACCTCAACGAGATCGACACAGACGGGGATTCGTTCTCTGCCTGTGCCGGGGACTGCGACGACCAGGAACCGGCCGTGTTCCCCGGCGCCGAGGAGGTCTGCAACGGCGTGGACGACGACTGCGATCCCCTCACCGACGAGCTGGCCGACGAAGACGGCGACGGGTACAGCCTGTGCACCGGCGACTGCGATCTGACCGATCCGGCGGTCAATCCAGGGGCCACGGAGCTGTGCAACGGCGCCGACGACGACTGCAACGACCTGGTCGACGACGTCCCGGACGCGGACGGCGACGGCGACGACCAGTGCGCGGACTGTGACGACAACGACCCCGCGCTCAACTACTCGGACGCGGACGGGGACGGCGTGGCGTCCTGCGACGACGACTGCGACGACACCGAGGCCGCGGTCTACCCGGGCGCGCCCCAGGCCTGCGACGGCATCGAGGACAACGACTGCGACTTCGTCACCGATCCCAACGAGGTGGACGACGACGGTGACGGGTACAGCGGCTGCGGCGGCGACTGCGACGTGAACGATCCCGACATCAACCCCGACGGCACCGAGATCCAGTGCGACGGCATCGACCAGGACTGCGACGGCGCGGACCTGATCCCGACCCAGGTCAGCCTCACCCTGGCCTCGTACGACGCGGCCATGCTCGGCGTGTTCCCCAACGACTTCGTCGGCTACGCCGTGGACGGAGCGGGCGACATGAACGGGGACGGGTACGACGACATCCTCGTGGGAGCCAAATACGCCGACATCGACCAGGTGGTCAGCAACGAGGGCAAGGCCTGGGTGATCTACGGGCCCACCAGCGGCTTCCACGGACTCGGTGGCGCGGACGCGATCCTCTACGGCGAGGCAGAGAACGACTACCTGGGCCAGGCCGTGGCCGGGGTCGGCGACGTGAATGCCGACGGCCTGGACGACATCCTGGTCGGCGCCCCGGACAACGACGACGGCGGGTCCGGCGCAGGCAAGGTCTATCTGGTCCTCGGCGAACCGTCCGCCACCATGTCGGCCGAGGCCACCATCACCGGACGGAACCCGGCGGACGCCTTCGGGGAGGCCGTGGCCGGCGGTGCGTCGGTCAACGGCGACGCGTACGACGACATCCTGATCGGCGCCAGCGAGGCCGAGGACGGCGGAGGCAACTCGGGCGCTGCATACCTGTTCCACGGTCCGCTGTCCGGAGCCAAGGCGGCGGAGCTCGCCAACGCCATCTTCTACGGAGCCCCCGGCGACCGGGCCGGGTACTCGGTGGATGTCGTCGGTGACACCAATGACGACGGCTTCGGCGAGGTCCTGGTGGGCGCCTTCGCCGACGACGACAACGGCAACGAATCGGGGGCCGCCTACCTGTTCCACGGCCCCCTGAGCGGCTCGATGTCCATGGGAGCGGCGGATGCCTCCTTCGTGGGAGAGGCGGGGGACGACGCGGCGGGCTATTCCGTGGCGGACGCCGGTGACGTGGATGGGGACGGACTGCACGACATCCTGGTCGGCGCATACGGCAACGACGACGCGGGCTCCACCGCGGGCAAGGTCTACTTGATGTACGGGCCGCACTCCGGCTCGATGATCCTGTCCGGCGCCGACGCGTCCTTCACCGGCCTCGCTGCCGGCGATCGGCTGGGCTTCCGCGCCCTCGACGGCGCCGGCGACGTGAACGACGACGGGTACGACGATGTCCTGATCGGCGCCAGCTACGCGTCCTCGGAGAAGGGCGAGGCCTACGTGCTGTACGGACCCCTGTACGGGGACATGAGCGTCTCGAGCGCCAACGTGCGGTTGCTCGGCGAGAACGCCGACGACAACGCCGGCATCGCGGTGGGCGGGGCCGGCGACACGGACGGCGACGGCTACGACGACATCCTGGTGGGCGCCATGGGCTACGACTACCTGGGCAACTACAAGGGCATCGCCTACCTGCTCACCGGACCCGTCGTGTGCAATTGACCTCACCCGGCGGTTCGCGGCTCGACGTGGCCGCCTGTCGTGACTACCTCATGTAGATGGACCTCACCCTCGCCATCGGCTTCCTCGCCGTCGGGACGACCGTCTGGGGCCTGTTCCACCTGTACCTGGGATGGCGCCTCCTGGGACCGGCACGCTGGCCGCGCTGGGCGCGCACGATCGTGTGGACCCTGGCGGGGCTCTCGACCGTGCTGTGGCCCGGCGTTTTCGTGGCTCGCTTCGGGGGCCTGCTCGGGCCCTGGGTGCGGGCGCTGAGCTGGGCCGCCTACCTGGCCATGGGGTTCGTGGCCACGCTGATGGTGTTGATGCTGGCACGCGATGTGGGGGGGCGTGGGTGGGTGTGCGGCGCGCGGCTGGGCCGAGCAGGCCGGCGGTCCCGGGCGCCTGAAGCGCCGGACCTCGAGCGACGCCGGGTGGTCCTGGCCACCACCGGCGCGGCGGCCGCCGTCGCGGCAGGGGGGCTGTCGGTCGCCGGATTTGCGCAGGTCGCCCGTGGCGCCCGGGTCCGCACCGTGCCCGTGCCCGTTGCGGACCTGCCTCGGGAGTTCGAGGGCTACCGGATCGCCCACCTCACCGACATCCACGTCAGCGAGCTGATCACCGAACGGGACACGCGGACCGCCGTGGAGATGGTCGACGAATTGGACGCCGATGCGGTGGTGGTCACCGGCGACCTGTCCGACGGGTACCCCGAGGAGTTGGCCAGGGACATCGCTCCTCTGGCCGATCTGCGAAGCCGGGACGGCGTCTTCTTCGTGACCGGCAATCACGAGTACTATTGGGACATCCCCGGCTGGGCCGACGCCGTCCGGGGGCTCGGCTGGATCACGCTGCACAACGAGCACCGACGGATCCACCGCGGGACCGCCAGTCTGGCGATGGCAGGCGTCCCCGATCCGGACGGCGAGAACTTCGATCCGGGCCACGTCGTGGACCCCGCGGCCGCCATCCGCGGTGCGCCGGATGACGCGGTCCGCGTCCTCCTCGCCCACCGCCCCCGCCAGATCCACGAGGCCGCGGAGGCGGGGTATCACCTGCAGCTCTCCGGCCACACCCACGGGGGCCAGTTCTGGCCCTTCAAGCCCATGGTCCGGCTGGCGGAGCCCTACGTGTCCGGGCTGCACCTGCACCGGGACACCTGGATCTTCGTCAGCAACGGCTACGGGTTCTGGGGGCCGCCCCACCGGGCGGGCATCCCGGCCGAGGTCGCCCTGGTCAGCCTGCACAGGGCCTGAACGACACTGGGCGCGCGGCCCCGATTGTGGAATGCTGTACGGCATGCGGATCCACCCCATCCCCTTCTTCGCCGCGGCGGCCGCCCTGCTGTTCCTCGCCGGCTGCAAGGAGCTCCCCGAGGCCCCCGAGACCCTCGACGAGCTGTGCGCCTACGTCTACGAGCACCACGCGGACGAGGATCCGGCCGCCCTGCAGGCGGGCCTGGAGCGGTTGACCGAGTGGCTGGAGAGCCACCCGGAGGAGGCGCTCGAGGGTTACACGGTCGACAAGCCCGGCGAGGCGGTGCTGGACAATCTCGACGGCGTGGATCGCACCACCGAGGAGATGGTCGGCCTGGCCGTGACCCGGATCAGCCAGCATCCCATCGCGGACACGACCCACTGCCTGGTGATGATGGACCAGAGCGAGATCTACACCGACACCTACGACAACTACGAGCGCTCCTACATCGGCGATCCCCAGTGCTTCATGGACCGCGAGTGCCTGCGGGTCGACTCCCAGGAGCACATGGAGGCCTCCTTCGTCCTGGGCGTCAAGAGCGTGTCGGAAGCCCACAACCAGTACCTGTGGGTGGAGCTGGAGCGGGGCTGGGCGATGGTCCACCGCAACTGGCAGATGGAGCCGCCCGAGGTGAACCTGGGCTGGCTGGAGGTGGACGAGCAGATCTACCTCAACATCCTGATGCCGGGCGAAGACGGGATCTGGCGGGTCCAGGCCCAGTGGACGGTCTACGCCCAGGACAACGACGTGCCCGAGGATCTGGCCGCGAACATGGTCGTCGACTTCCTGGTCAAGTGCCACGACGACCTGGAGGCCTGGCTGGACGACAACGACCTGCCCTGACCGGGCCCCTCACCCGCGCAGCGCGTCCCACCCCAGCACCAACCCCAGCGGGATCAGCAGGCCGTAGACCCAGCGCTCGAAGCGCTCGGTGGGGATGCGCCGGTGCAGCCACTCGCCGGCGCCGATGGCCGGCAGCACCGTGAGCATCGACATCCCGAACAGCCACCACACCCGGCCGGTCCACAGCCCCGCCAGGGCGTGACCGGACAGGATCACCACGGACGTGCAGATGAAGTACCCCTGGAGCGTGGCCCGGAAAGCCCCCGGGGCCCAGCGGCGCAGGGTGCCGTAGATCACCACTGGCGGGCCGTTGGTGTTGTAGGCGCCGCCGAGGACCCCGGCGATCAGGCCCACCGGGTAGGCGGTCCAGGCCGCCTCGAGCCGGAAGGGGCGGGCGCGCAGGAGCTGGAACCCGGCGAACCCCACCACCACGGCGGCCAGCAGCAGCGTCATCTCCCGCTCGTACGAGCCCTTGAGCAGCCAGAGGCCGGCGGGGATGCCCAGAGCCGACCCGATCACAAGGCGCCCGGCGCCAGCCAGCCGGATCTTCCGGCGGTGACGGATCGCGATGGTCAGGGCGATCACGGTGGCGGCCAGGGCGAACAGGGGGGTGGCGGTGCGCAGGCCCAGCAGCAGGGTCAGCAGGGGCATGGCCACGAGCGCGTCGCCGAAGCCGAAGGTGGACCGCACCACCGTCGTGGCGCCCAGGATCGCGGCGGCGGTGAGAGCCTGGCCGTCCTCGCCCATCAGGGGATCAGGGCCATACGTCGGAGTGGCACTCGAGCTCGTTGTCGTCGATCACCCCGTCGTTGTCGTTGTCGATGCCGTCGTAGCAGTTGCCGCAGAGGTGGTTCTCGGTCTGGTCGCCGGCGATGGCGTGCAGCGCGCTCTGGGCCTCGGCACCCCCGAGGGCCACGAGATCGAGGGTCACGCAGGCGACGTCCCCGTCGTCCGGACAGGCTTCACAGGAGATCCCCGCCACGGTCTGGAGCAGCTCGCAGGGATCGCCCTGGTCGTCCAGCAGGGCCTCGAGGCCGTCGGTGTCCAATGTCCCCTGCAGCCTGGCGCCATCGAAGGTCGAACCGTCGGCGACGAAGGTGCCGTACAGGTGGAGTGCGAACATCTGCACCTCGATGCCGCTCAACGACAAGACGGCGTCGACGCCGCCCAGCTCCATGTAGGGATCCTCGGTGGGGAGGTACTCGGAGGTGGGGAACTCCAGCGACTCGCGGCAGTAGTGCTCGGTGCCGTGCGGATCGTCGGCGAGGGCGCCGGCGATGACCAGCTCCCCCGTGCCGGGATCGAGGCCCTGGACACCGATGAGGATCGACTTGTGTGACAGGGCCTCCACGATTTCGAAGGGGATGGCCGGGGACACGAACCGCGCGTTCTGCAGATCCACCACGTAGGCCCGGTCGTCCAGGATCTGCGGGTGATCCAGGGGATCGCCCGTGCGCGAGGTGGTGATCTCCCAGTCCTGGGTCACCTCGTCCCGAGCACCGCCGGTGGCCGTCACCGAGAGCTGGTACCCGTGCTCCAACTCCAGCGGCGCGGTGGGCTGGAACACCACCTGCTTGCCGCAGGGGGTGGTTTCGACCGCCCCCTCGACGGGATCCCCGGATTCGCCGTCGGTCATCGTCAGCGTCGCCGTGTCCGCCGGTGTCGTGAACCGCACCAGGATCGGCGTGCGGGCATAGGCGTCGGTCGCCCCCTCCGCAGGGTAGATGCCGTCCTGCGCGATCTCGAAGGCCTCGGGCGTGGTGTCGTCGTCTCCCGCCGAGTCGTCGTCCCCGGTGTCGTCGTCCCCGGTTGCGTCGTCGTCTCCCGTGGCGTCGTCGTCGTCGCCCGGGCATCCGGAGGCCAGGCAGAGGCCGAAGCCCAGGAACAGCGCGAGCAGGTGACGGTGCATGGGGAGTCCTCCCGGTCGTCGGTTCGAACACCACACCCGGTTCGGTGAGCTTCCGAACCGGTGTCTACGGGCAAGATACCATCGCGGGGGGGCGTTGGATCAGCAGCCCTGGCCCGGGAATCGGCCCGGGTCGGTGTCGTCGCAGTCCAGTCCGTCGGCGGGGTAGGTCGCGGGATCGTAGGCCCCCGGCTGCCACCAGACCGGGTACCCGTCCCGATCCAGGTCGAATCCCTCCGCCTCCGCGCCGCCGAGGGCGCCGATGTCGCCCGTGCCGCCGTCCGGGTCCGTGTCCGACGGGCCGCCGGCGTCCACCAGGTCGGAGCCGGGGTCCAGGTGCAGGTCCCAGTTCAGGGATTCGGCGAGGGAGATCTCCGGGTGCCCGGGATCCGCGGACAGGTTTCCTCCGGTCCCCGTGGGATCGACGATCCCGGCGAAGTCGGTGGGCTGGTTCCCCCAGACGTTGCCGTAGCTCAGCACCGGCGTGCTGCCAATCCCGTAGACCCCGCCGCCGTCCACCCCCGCGTCGTTGTGGGTCACCGACACCTGGGAGAACGAGCCGTGGGAGTCCACCATGGCGATGCCACCGCCGTTGCCGCTGGCCGAGTTGCCCACCACGGTCACGTGATCCAGGGTCGGGTTGGAGGAGCTGCCGAGGAAGATCCCGCCCCCGTCGCCGCCACCCAGGGTCCGGTTGTCGGTGATCAGGACACTGGTCAGTCCGGGGAGGGCCCCGATGGCATGCAGTCCGCCCCCGTCACCCCCGGCGTCGTTGTCCGCGATCCAGGCGTTGACCAGCAGGGGATGCGCGCCGTTGGTGGCGGCGATGGCGCCGCCGTGTCCGCTCGTGCTGTTCCGGGCGAAGACGGTGCCGGTGTAGAACGAGGCCGAGTCGCTGGCGTGCAATGCACCGCCGCGGATCGGGGCCTGGTTCTCCAGGAAGTCCACCTGGACCATCTGGGCGCCGGAGGCGTACTCGTACACCGCGCCCCCGGTCTCCAGGGCCTGGTTGCCCTGGATGATCAGGCGCTCGACGGCGGGGAAGGCCGTGTGGAGGTAGATCCCCCCGCCCGACTCGCTGGCCACGTTGCCGGTGACCCGCAGGTTGCGCAGGGTCGGGGCGGAGCCGATCACGGCGATGCCGCCCCCCATGTCGTGGGCGCCGTTGGTCAGGGTGAACCCCTGGACCGTCGTGCCCGAGGTCTCCCCGGACTGTACGGCCAGCACCGGGCCGGCGGCTCCCCCGTCGACCGTGGTCTGGGTCGGACCGGCGGTGCCCACGACGGTCACCACCTTGCCCAGGGTGTCCAGGTTCTCGACGTAGGTCCCCGGGGCCACGCAGACCACCTCGTCCCAGACCACGGAGTCGATGGCCCCCTGGATCGTGGGCCGTTCGACGGGGACCTCCCAGTCGCAGGAGAGGCAGTCCCCGTCCACGACCCCGTCGCAGTCCTCGTCCTCGCCGTCGCACAGGTCGGTCGCGCCGGGGCTGATCTGGGGGTCGGTGTCGTCGCAGTCTCCCGAGCAGGTCGTGTAGCCGTCGCCGTCGCTGTCGTCCAGGTTCAGGGCAGGGTCCGAGTCGTCACAGTCCTGGTCCGCGTCCCAGCCGTCTCCGTCCGCGTCCGCCACACCGGTGGTGTCGTCGTCGCCCGTGGAGTCGTCGTCGTCTGCCGTGGAGTCGTCGTCGCCGCTGGTGTCGTCATCCGCGGTCGAATCGTCGTCGCCGGCCGAGTCGGTCGTGTCGTCGTCCCCGGCGAGGGGGTCGTGGAGCACGATCTCGATCACCCCACACCCACCGAGCCACGCCAGCCAGGCCAGGGTCAGCGCGAAGGTCGGGAGACGTTGGCTCGATGCGGTGCGGTCGCTCACGGTTCCCTCGTCGTGGGCCGCCGACCAGGATATAAGATGACGCCGGACAGGGGGTCCAGATGGCGAAGCTGGCGGACTGGTTGGGTGGCGCGGGCAAGGCGGTGGTCAGGGCCGGAGGCGTCGTCGGCCGCAAGGTGGCCGAGGGCTACGGCAGCATCGACCCGGACGTGATGCGGCACCTGGCCCAGGTGCCCCTGCTGTCCTACTCCCTGTTCGTGTTGCGCAAGGAGACCATCGAGCCGGGGGAGGACGACGGTCACGCTCCGCTGATCTTCGTGCATGGCCTGGGCGGGCGGGGAGGGGAGTTCTTGCTCCTGTCCCGATTCCTGTGGGTGATGGGCCGCAAGCGCAGCTACGCCATCCACTTCGACGACGGCCAGAGCGTGGTCGACAAGGCCGCCGCCCTCGCCCGCTTCATCCGGGACGTGAAGAAGGCCACCGGCTGCCCCCAGGTCGACATCGTGGCCCACAGCCTCGGCGGAGTGGTCTCGCGCCTGGCCATCCGCAACCACCGCCTGGGCACGTCGGTGCAGACGCTGGTGACGCTGGGCTCCCCCCACAAGGGGACCTACCCGGCCCGCTACGGCAACACCTCGGACCTGAGGGACCTGCGCCCCGACAGCGAGCTGATGACGAAGCTGAACAGCCGGCCCTGGCCGAAGAACGTCCGCGGCGTCACCTTCTGGAGCCGCAACGACCTGCTGGTCCTCCCCCCGGAGTCAGCGGCCATGGAGGGCACCGAGCAGGTCGACTCCACCCCCTTCACCCACTACTCCTACCTGCTGGATCCCCGGTCCTGGATCGCGGTGGCCCAGGCGCTGGAAGGGGAGGGGCTCGGGGACTGAGTGGCGGCCGAGAGCCCTCCACTGGAGTGTAGGTCTCGCCCTCCACTTCGCTGTAGGTCCGGGACCACGGCGGCGGGAAGCCCTCTCATCGGAGACGTGTAACCCGCTGGAACTCCAGGGTTCTTGGATTATTTCGTACCCTGGCATGCCCGTTGCTACCTCCCCGGGGCGCCGAACGAACGGCACCCCGAGGAGACACATCATGAAGACCTTCGCCACGATCCTGACCTTCGCCCTGACCCTGACCTTCGCCGCGTCCGCCGTCGCACAGGACCGCTCGGATTACCTGAACTCCCTGAGGGAGACGGGGGATCGGATCGGCCTCAAGCCCATCGGAGTGGTCGAGGCCGACGAGGACGGGTTCATCGGGCTCAAGCCCATCGGCTACGTGGGCTCGGACGGCAGCTTCGTCGGGCTCATGCGCATCGGGACGGAGGAGGCCCAGCCCTACATGGACTTCGACTTCGCCGCCGAGCCCGACGAGCTGGACCTGGACGGGATGATGGCCGCCCCGGACTGGGACGAGCTCAAGCCCATCGGTGTGATCGAGATGGACGACGACGGATTCGTGGGGCTCAAGCCCATCGGGATCGTCGAGACGGACGACAACGGCCTGGTCGGGCTCAAGCCCATCGGCCTGGACTACCTGGACGAGGATGGCCAGATCGGCCTCAAGCCCATCGGCGGCGAGCCCACCGACGCGGTCGACATGCTGGGCCTCAAGCCCATCGGGACGATCTCCAGGGGCGACTTCGGCGAGGTGGACCTCATGCCCATCGGCCTGGTCGACGCAGACGACACCGGCCTGGTGGGCCTCAAGCCCATCGGCCGTGTGACCCTCGACGACTGACTAGCCCGCTTGTCTCACCACCCACGCCTACTGTGGGCCGCAGTCGGCCGCTTGGCGGCCTTCGGCGCTCATGCACACTGTCGGCGTCCTCGACGGGCTAACAGCCCGCCTTCGCCCACCGCCAGCGCACCTGAACACCGCCTGCGACTCCTCGCCACGCCGCGCGTGGTGAGACAAGCGGGCTAGAAATCCGCCACCCAGATATCGGCGTCCGAGTGGTCGATCGCCACGATCAGGATCCGGTCGTCCGGGGAGAGCGACAGCGCGGGCCGCCCCGGCAGCTTCCCCGGCGACAGGGTCAGCAGCTCGGACACCTCGCCGCTCTCGCTGTCCACGACGACCAGCCGCTCCTGGGACCCCGCCACCATCCGCCGGCTGTCGGACATCCAGATCGGGTAGTGCGCCACGCGCGGCAGGACCTCGATGCGCCCGGTCTCCACCTCCATCCGACCCAGTCCGTGGTCGCCGCTCCCCAGAGCGAGCCAGCGTCCGTCCCGGCTCCACGAGGTGGCGAACCAGCCCCTGGCCTCCTCCCGGCGTTGCCCCGCGAGCTGCTCGTCCCAGGGGCGGTCCAGGTCGATGACGAAGGGATGCGGGCTGTCGTCGGTGATGGCCATCCGCGCGCCGTCCGGCGACCACAGGGGGAGCCAGGGATCGGCGGGCTGGTCGCCGGACAGCCGGCGCAGGGAGCCCCCGTCCGCGTCCACCGACCAGATCCCGTTGCGCCCCTTGCGCGAACCGAAGAAGGTCAGCGAGCGTCCGTCCGGGGACCACTGGGGTCCGCGGGTGTAGCTCTCCCCGCTGCCCAGGGGCTGGATGTCATCACCTTCCAGGTCGGCCACGTACAGGTTCTCGAACTGTCCGGCCGAGGTGAACGCCAGGCGGGAACCGTCCGGGGAGATGGCAGGGCATTCGTAACGCTGGGACCCGGAGGTGATCGCCCGGGGCGAGCCGAGGACCTGGCCGGTGTCGGGGTCGAGCTCGACCCGGTGGAGATGCGTCGAGTCGTGGACCGCCGTGATGACCCAGCGCCGCCCGTCCCCGGAACGCGCCAGGTCCACGCCCCGGCCCGAGGGAAGGGTCACGAGCGCCTGCTCGGCGCCCGTCGCCTCTCCGGTGTCCGGATCGACGGCCACACGGTGGAGGGTGGTCGTGTCCCCGCGGCTGGCCAGGAAGTACAGCTGGCTCCCGTCGGCCGACCAGCGCGGCGACCACGCCTCCCGCTCCAGCAGCTGGCGAAGGCCGGTGCCGTCCGGAGCCACGGTCCACAGGGTCAGCCAGCCCTCGGCGGGCGCGGCCAGCGCGATGCGGTGGCCGGTGGGCGACCAGTCGGGCATCAGGGGGTGCACGTCCCCCAGCAGCCGGTGGCGCAGGCCGCTGTCGATCTCCAGCACCCACAGCTCGCCGTCGGAGTGGACCACGGCGTAGGGGGGCTGCAGGTCACGGGTGGTGTAGGCGATCCGCTGCCCGTCGGGGGACCAGGCGGGCCGGTGGCCGCCCTCGGCCACGCGGCGGAGGTGGTCACCCAGGGCGCCCATCAGGTACAGGTCGCCTCCGGCCTCGAAGGCGATGGTCTCGCCGTCCGGTGACCAGGCCGGACCGCGGGCCGGGGGGGCCAGATCCCCGGTGAGATTGCGGGCCTCGGTGCCCTCCACCCGGCGCAGGTGCAGGTCGTCGCCGTCCACGTACACCAGCTGCTTGCCGTCGGGCGACAGGGCCGGCTGGTACTGATCCCCGGGGTCGTGGGTGAGCTGGGTGAGGATCGGCTCGACCGTGGGGACCGGATCGTCTTTGGGGTCTCCACCGTCACCGAGGAGCCGCAGCCCCAGCGTCACGCCCGCAACGATCATCGCGGTCACGCCCAGGGCGGCGGCGATCCACAGGGGCGCCCGGCGGCCGCCACCTGCCGGGCCGATTGCGGGATCCGACGGCGGTGCGACGGCGGGCCGCGCCCAGCGATCGGTGGCTGCCTCCGTGTCCGGCGGTGGGCGGTCGTCCTCCGTTCCAGCCTGCGCGCCGTCGACGCGCACCGCTCGGGGCTCGACGTCTGCGGCGGCTTCGGTCCAGGCCGTCAACAGGGCCGCGCCGTCCGGGGGCCGTCGGGCAGGATCCGGGTCCAGCGCCCTGGCCAGTAGCTGGTCGACGGCCTCGGGGATCCCCGGGGTGAGGGACCGCGCCGGTTCGAAGGTCCCCTCGGCCGCCGCGGAGAACACCTCCATGGCGTTGGAGCCCGAGTACGGGCGCTCGCCGGTGAGCATCTCGTAGAGGATCACACCCAGCGCGAACACGTCGGCCCGGGCGTCCACGCGGCTGGCGTCCCGCATCTGCTCCGGCGCCATGTAGGCGGGGGTACCCAGGGGGATTCCCGAGCGGGTGTGCAGGACGCTGTCTGAGCCTGCCAGGAGCTTGGCCAGTCCGAAGTCCGCCACCTTGGGGACCAGTTCGTCGTCCTCCGGATCCAGCAAGATGTTGGCCGGCTTCAGGTCCCGGTGGGCCAGGCCGTGGCGGTGGGCCGAGGCCACCCCCCGCAGGATCGGGACCGCCATATGGTGGGTCTGGCCCAGGGTCAGCCGCCCGTCGCCGAGCAAGTCGGCCAGGGACGGCCCGGACACGTACTCCATGATCAGCCCGGGCGATCCGGCCACCTCGACCACGTCGGTGACGGCGACCACGTTGGGGTGCCGCAGCGAGCTCTGCAGCCGCCCCTCCCGCATCATCCGGGCCTCGAGCGCGCGGGCCGGCAGGGTGAGCACCTTCATGGCGTGGCGGCTGTCCAGCTGGGTGTGGCGGACCAGGTAGACCACAGCCATTCCCCCGGTACCCAGTACCCGCTCGACCACGTAGCGTTCGACCCGGGTGCCCGCCTCGAGGGCCTCGGGATCGGTCAGCGTGGAGGGATCGGGGTCGCGGTCGGGGGGAGCGGTCGTGGGCTCGTCGGGATCGGCCACGGTCGGGGCGATCCCGGGGGGGCGTGGGCGGGGTCCGGGATCGTCGCTGGCCATGGGTGGCAGACCTCGGTTCGCACGGGGACGAACAGCGCCCGAGCCTACCAGAAGGTGTAGAGTACGTGACCAGTCCCGACCCGATCCCGGGGTCGGACCGAGGATCGCCGATGACCTCCCGCGACAACATCGCCGCCACCCTGCGGGCCGACGAACACGGATCTTCGCTGGTCGATCTGCGCCACTGTGCCCTGCGGGTGACCGAGGGGTCCGACGAGGGCGCCGCTCTCGATCCCCTGGGACCCCGGGTCCTGCTCGGGCGCCACCCCTGGTGTGACCTCGTGCTCGCCGACGGGCGGGTGTCCGGCGAGCACTGCGAGCTGGTCGTCGGCGCCGAGACGGTCCGCCTGCGCGACCGGGGCAGCACCAACGGGATCCGGATCGGCGGCATCCACGTGCTGGAGGCCGAGCTGCGGCCCGGCGACGGCTTCCGCATCGGCGACACACGACTGGTGCTCGAGTCCCGGGGCACCACGCGCCGGGTGCCGCGCCGGGAGACCGATCTCACCGGCCGGCTGATCGGCGCCTCGGCGGCCATGCAGCGGCTGTTCGACATGGTCGAGCGGGTGGCCGACCGAGAGCTGGCCGTTCTGCTGCTCGGCGAGACCGGAACGGGCAAGACCGCCGTGGCCCGGGCCCTGCACGAGCGGAGCGGCCGTCGCGACGGGCCGTTCGTGGCCATCAACTGCGCGGCCTTGCCCCCCGACCTGGTGGAGTCGACCCTGTTCGGCCACGTCAAGGGCGCGTTCACCGGCGCCCACCGCTCGGCCGCAGGTGTGTTCCAGCAGGCCGACGGCGGTACCCTGCTTCTGGACGAGATCGGCGAGATGCCGCTGTCCGCGCAGCCCAAGCTGCTGCACGTGCTGGAGACCGGGACGGTTCGCCCGGTGGGGGGCGAGGGGGAGGTGCCGGTCGACGTTCGCCTGGCGACCGCCACCCATCGATCCCCCTTCGACGATCTCGGACAGCGGTTCCGCGAGGACCTGTACTACCGGATCGCCGGGATCGAGTTGACCGTCCCTCCGCTACGGGAGCGACCGGGGGACATCCCCCTGCTGGCCGCCCGGATCCTGGCCGAGGGGGCAGAGGACGCCCCACCCCGTCCGAGTGCCGCCGCCCTCCGTCGGCTCGAGTCCCACAGCTGGCCCGGAAACGTGCGGGAGCTGATCAATGTGCTGATCCGGGCCGCGGCCCTTGCCGGAAACGACCCCATCGACGTGGATCACGTGATGATCCGCGGCTGGTCGTCCGATGGCGCCGATGGGGAGCCGGTGGTCGCGGGCGCCGACCCCGCGCTCCCGTTACCCGACGACATCTACGAGCGGCCGTTCCGGGCGTTCAAGTCGAGCCTGCTGGCCGGTCACGAGCGGCGCTACGTGGAGCTGCTGATCGGGCGCGCCGACGGCAACATCACCCACGCGGCTCGGATCGCCGAGATTTCCCGGACCCACCTGCTGACCCTGCTGCGCAAGCACGGCCTGTACGAGCGGAGCTGACCGGCGAAGGCCGGTGCGGAGTTCTCAGGGCTCGCCGACCCCGTAGCGGATCTCGAGGATCTCCATCTCCACGAGGCCCTTGGGGAGGCGGACCTCGACGGAGTCACCGACCTTGCGGCCCATCAGGGCGCGGCCCACCGGGGACTGGATGCTGATCCGCCCCCGTGACGGATCGCTCTCTTCCTTGTCCACCAGGCGCCAGCTCTTCTCCTCGCCGTCGTCCTGTTCCACCCGCACCAGGGCGCCGAAGCGCACGTCGTCCCAGGACTTCTGATCCGCGGGATCGATGACCACCACGCCCTGGACCTTGCGGGTGAGGTAGCGGATCCGGCCGTCGATCTGGCGCAGCCGCTTCTTGCCGTAGATGTACTCGGCGTTCTCCGATCGGTCCCCCAGCGCGGCCGCGTCCTGGACCTGCTGCACCACGAAGGGCCGGGTCTCGTGCCAGAGCTTGTCGATCTCCGCCTGGATCGCATCGTAACCCTCGCGGGTCATGTGTCGCGGCACGGTCGATCCCTCCCGTCCCGGCACGATCATCGGCAGCTGAGCTGCACCGGGCCGTCCCTCCATGGTACACACGGAGCGACGCCGGGGGATCCTCCGGGAGCGGATCGGGCGAGGGCTGTCGGGAGTGGAGGTCGACGAGGATGCGGGTACTGATCCCCAGCGCCATCACCGCCGGGGCCCTGATGTGCGGGGTCGTGTCGATCCTCCTTTCGATGCGCGGGCAGGTGTACGAGGCCACCTGGTGGATCCTCTACGCGACGCTGCTCGACCGGATGGACGGTGCGGCGGCGCGCGCGCTCAAGGCCTCCAGCGCCCTGGGGGCGCAGCTGGACTCCTTCGCCGACTTCGTCTCCTTCGGCCTGGCGCCGGCCTTCCTCTTCCTGGGACTGGCCGCCCCCGACATCTCACCGGGGCTGCTGCTGCCGGTGGCGATCTACGTGCTGGGCTGCGCCGTGCGGCTGGGCCGGTTCAACATGGACGGGGTGTCCGACGTCTTCCTGGGCGTGCCGACCACCGTCGCCGGCGGGATCATGGCGGTGATCGTCAACGTCGGCTTCCACCACGAGATCCTGCCCCACGCCCACCTGTGGCCCATCGCCCTGCTTCTGACGGGCTTCGGGATCGCCATGAACCTCCCCCAGCTGCGGTACACCAAGCTGGGACGCGGCGACTCGAAGGTGTTCAACGTGTTCATGGCGATCGTGGTGCTGACCTGCGCCGTGTTGATCCTGACCCGGCGGTGGCCGGACCTGCTGCTGGCCCTCACGGGATTGACCCTGATCCTGGGGCCCATCCTCTCCCGCCCCGCGCGGGAGCCGACCGAGGACCCCCACCAGCCCTGAGCGGGCGCGCCGGGAGCTATTTGCCCCGCACCTTCTTGCGCCGTTCCACATCCGCCAAGAAGCGGTCGAACTCGTCGTTCTGGGCCTCGGCGATGGCCTTGTGGACGTCGTCGTGGGTGAAGCCGGCCTCGTCGGCCATGACCTGCCAGCCCACCTCGATCCCGTCCTGCCAGATCTCCTCGTCCGTCATCGGGTTGAGAGCGGTGGGGAGGAGGGGCTGGCCGTCCCCGTCCTTGAGGTAGCCGGGGAGGGCGTCCAGATTGCCCAGGGGCATCAGGCAGTTTCGGTGGAGGTAGCGCTCCAGCTCCTCGTACGCGCCGGCGTCGTAGAGGCGCCGCGCCGTTTTCAGGATCTCGGGCTGGGCATAGAAGCGGGCCAGGGCCGCGCGTTGTTCGTCGGTCAGCATGGTGTCCTCCGCGGGTCGATCACTCCATGCAGAAGTCGAACCCCTCGCACCCCAGGGAGAGGTCGTGGGTCCGGTCGCAGTGGAACTCCTCGGGACCATAGGTGTAGGGAGACCCGAAGAGCAAGGCCGTGTAGTCGATGGAGAAGCCGCCCCGGGCGATCACGCCGACCCAGGACTCCCCCTCGACCAGGGTGAAGTCGTGGCCTGCGCCCGCCGCGTCGCCGATGGTCACGTCGAAGGACTCGAAGCCCTCGCATCCGTCGCAGGAGTACTCCACCTCGACGGTGAGCAGGCACTCGTCGTCCCCCAGGGGCTGTCCGTCGGGGCCGGTGACGGCGCCGGTCAGGGCGGGGCAGCCGGCGAGGGCCAGGATGGCGGCGAGGGGTGCCGCCAGGGCGATGGGGGAGGGGGTTCGGCGTGGAATCATGTCCGGACCATACCACCGCGGAATCGACCACTCAGCCAAAGTCGATCAGCTCGAACAGCGTCCCCAGGACCGATCCCGCCACCTCGACCGCGCCCCCGGCCGCGTCGGCCGCGCCCTCGGCGAGGTCGGCCGCACCCCCGCCGACATCCACGGCGCCCCCGGCGACACCGACGGCGCCATCGACCACCCCGTCGCCGACCGCGGTCCCCGCCACTCCGGCCGCCCCCAGCGTCCGCGTCGTCTTGACCGCCTTCATCGACTCCCGCGACAGGAACAACCCCCGGCAGAACTCGCACCACCGGGCCGGGATGCCCTCGGCCGCCACCGCCTGCAGCGTGGCCATGTTGCACCTCGGACAGTTCAGCGACGCCGAGGTCTGCTCCAGCGACAACTTCAGCTTGCCCTTGCCCTTGCGGGCCGTATGCACCCGCTCCAGCTCCCCCATGTCGAACCACACGCCCCCGCAGGCGTCACAGCGGTCGACCTCCACGGCGGCCATGTTCTCGGGGATCAGGTGACCGGGGCAGGTGGGGCATTGCATGGGGGTATTTTATTCTGCGGGGAGGGCGCTCGCTGCATCGATGATGGCGGTGGCGAGGTCTCGGGCCAGGGAGTCCAGATCGGTGGGGGAGCCGGTCAGGTCGAGGGTTGTCTCGGCCTCGCCGTCGCGTACCAGTTCGACGACGACCACCAGCTGATCGCCCTCCTCGACGTAGGTCACCCAGGGCTTCAGGAGCCCGGGATGGGTGGGATCGTCGGTGTACTCGATCTTGCGCTCCTGGCTCTCGAGTACCCGGGTCTTCAGTTCCCGGTGCAGTAGATCGCCGAGCATCAGCCGGTCGAAGGTGCCCAGCTGGGCGACCTGCGGCCGGAGTACCACCGGCACGGGGACGGCCAGCCGGATCTTCTCCCGGTCCTCGGGGAGCAGCTGGCCCAGGTCGAAGCTGGTGCCGTCGGGGGCGGCGACCTCGGGGTGCTGGGCGGCGCCGACCCCCCGGGCCAGGGCGGGAACCCGATCCGCCGCGTACTGGAAGAGCCGGCTGACGTCGACGAACTCCTGCTCCCGGAGGGCCTCGCCGCGCATGCCCTCTAGCAGGGCGTAGGTCAGCAGTCCCTGCTGGTACTTGTTGGCCTCGTAGCTCGCACGGTCGTCGCCGGAACCCAGTAGGACGTGGTAGCCGGTCCGGTCCCGCAGGCGGGCGATGGCGACCCGACGGCTGTCGGCCGCCGCGCTGCGGAGAGCGAGACCGGCGGTCGCCGCACCGGCGGCGCAGGTGTCCAGGATCAGCACCCGCTTGAGGGCCGGGATGCGGTTGAACCAGTCCGCCATGGCCGTGTCGGTCAGCGCGATCCGATTCACGTGGGCGAGGTCGCGCATGGACTGGGGATCGATGGTGTCGGCGTCGGCGGTGAGGTAGGCGTAGGTCCCCCGGAGATCACCGGCGTTGTCTCCCTCCACCTCGGGGAGGCCGACCCCGTGGCCCGCCAGGAAGGTCACGAAGAGATCCTTCGGGCGGGCGTTGTGGCGCACCTCCTCGAAGGCCAGCCGGAAGTTCTCCGCGGTCGGGGCGCGGGCCCCCGGGTCGTCCAGGTCGGCCAGCAGGATCACGTGGACCCGGTCCTCACCGAATAGGCGGGATCCCCCCACCTCGACGGCGTCGGCAAAGCGCGCGGCGTCGTCGGCGGCGTAGCGCAGGTCGATCCGGTCCCCGTCGTAGTCGGACACGCCGCCGACGATGACCCAGAGATCCTCGGGCTCCGTGTCCTTGACCCCGGGCGCCCTCCACGCGACCACGGCCCCCCGCCCCGCGATGTCCCCGGCCGCCGACCACGGCACGACCCGGATCTCGTTCTCCTCGCCCGGCATCACCCCCGCGGCTTGCGTGAGATCCACCCTGAAGTCGGCACTGGCTGCCTCGCTGTCGAAGCCCTCACCCCGGGCGTCCGCGGTCAGCTCCTTTCCGTTGACGAACACCTGGACCCGGCCCAGGTCGCCCCCGCGGTTGGTCAGGCGGACGCCCAGCTGGCTCGTCCCCTCGGCCGGCGCCGACAGTTCGATGGCGGGATGCAGGCCGATGTCCGCCAGGTCCGGGACCTCCGGCAGCCCCTCTCCCCGCAGCACCTTGCCAAGCAGCCCCGGCACGTAGTGGTGGCGCTTGAGCTGGGAGAGCCCGATGGGCTCGAGTCCGATCACCCAGTGCAGACCGCTCACGTCGCCGAGGTTGGAGCTGTCGTAGCGGCCCTTGGGATCCACCACCGCCCATCCGCCGTCCTCGAAGTTGATGAGGGTGCAGAGGGAGTCGCCACTGTGCAGATCCCAGATGCGGACCGTACCATCCAGGCTGGCCGTCAGGGCCCGCTGGGAGCCCGCGGAGTACGCGATGCCGGTCACCCAGGAAGTGTGGCCGATCAGCTGCTTCGGCCGATCCGACTCTCCGGCGCGCCACATCCAGACCTTGCCCGCGCCCACGCCCGCGATCAGCGTGGATCCGTCGGGGGACTCCCTGACGGCTGCGAGGAAGTTGTACCCGACGTTCGCGTCCGAACCGCGTTCGTACCCCGGTGGCACCAGGGAATGCTCGGTGCCGTTCGGTTCCCGGAAGGTGACCGTCCCGTCTTTCAGCGCGGTCCACAGGCCGCCCGTGATGGAGAAGTCGACCGCTCTGACGAACTCGAGGGAGTCGGACACCACAAGCGGTTCACAGGTCGCGGCCTCCCAGATGTGGGCGTCCTTGGCGGCGGTGGCGATCCAAAGCCCATCCCGTGAGAAACGCAGGTCCCGGATCTCGTTGTTCGTCTTCTCCCGGTGTCCGCGGTAGCGGCACAAGAGCTCGCCGGAGTCCAGAGACCACACCGACGCCATGCCGTCCTTCTCGCCCGTGGCCAGCAGATGCCCCCACGGCGAGATGTCTGCGGCGCTCACCGAGTCGAAGACGGATCCGTAGCGCCGGGTCGCCTCGCCGGTACCCAGATCGATCAGACGAGCGTCGGTCGCGGCCGAGAGGAGGGACCCGCCCGAG
The DNA here is from genome assembly GCA_964542165.1 of uncultured Rickettsiales bacterium. Classification (GTDB taxonomy): domain Bacteria; phylum Myxococcota_A; class UBA796; order UBA9615; family CAYRNR01; genus CAYTBN01. The sequence continues at coordinate 18,946 of CAZITQ010000075.1, read as the reverse complement.
GGCTCCAGGAGAACTTCGGAGATGGGTCTGGACCGGGGCTCCATTCCGGATTTCAGGAACTGGTATGGCGGTGGGTGGCGATACTCGGCCACCGTCGGTTCGGTACCCGAGGCCCCCGTGGTCCACACGCGTACGAGACCCCGATCGGTGCCGACCGCGATGGTGGTCAGATCCGCAGCCGCGGCGAGGGACGAGAGACCCAGGGCGTGACTCCTCAGCTGCGTCGAGATCGTCGCGGACCGACGGTCCCAGACCTGTACGGCGCCGGAGCTACCGCCGACCAGAACCCGTGTCCCATCGGCGGTCACACCGAGCGCCTTCACCCCTCCGAGGGAACGGGTGTCCTCCAGCCCCACCTCGGACTCGCCGCTCTCCGGGGTCCACAGGGTCACGAAACGGTTGGTGTTGGTGACGACCACGGGGGACGGAGTCAGCGCGAGCGCCGTGAGGAAATAGCCCGCGTCGAGGTCGTGCCACAGGGCGCGGAGATCGTCCGTGAACTTGCCCCATCGATCGACCATCCACCGCTCGCCCCGGGTCCCTGTTTCCAGATCCCAGAGGCCGAGGGAGCCATCGGATGTCGCGACCAGGAGCTCGCTGGCATCGTGGGACGCGTGGACGTCGAACACGACTCCCCGGGCGGAGTCGGGCCGCAGGATATCCGTGCGTTCACCCGTCGCCGCGTCGAAGACCTCCACCCAGGGGGCGCCGTCGGGGTCCACGCCGCCCGTGACCAGGGTTGTCCCGTCCGAGGAGAGGTCCGCCGCCCATGGCTTGCCGGAGTGGCGGTGACTCCACGAGATGGCCCCGCTGTCCAGCTGCCACGACGAGGTCACGCCGGATTCCCGGTCGAACACCACGACCGCGCTGCCCTCTCCGGCGAATCCGACGACCCGCGCCGTGGAGCTGAAGGTGCGGTAGCGGGCGATCTCCTTGCCGGACTCAAGCGACCAGAGCCGGCAGCTCCCGTCGGCGCTGGAGGTGACGGCCCGGTCCGCTTCGGGCGCGAGGACCGCGGAAGTGATGGGCTGGGCGTGGCCCCTGAATCGCTTGAGTTCCACACCGGTGTCGCCGTCCCAGAGGATCCCCTCGCCGTCGAATCCCCCGGTGAACACGAGGTGTCCGTCCCGGGTGAAGGCCAGTGCCGCGATCTCCCGGGAGTGGCCGAGGGCAGGGACGAGCTCGGGCGTCGTGGCCGGGGCGAGCGTCGGTGGCGCGAGGACGACGAGGACACACGTGGCTGTGCGGACCAGCGCGGCGAGGGACCGAAGATGGGTGCCCTGGAGCACGGGTTCTCCCCCGGGAGCATTCCAGCGGATGACGTTCGTTGCGTCGCTGCCCGCGACCGGGACGATTCTACCGGCGTACCCCCCGGGGCTACTCGGCGGGAGAGCTCTGGTATCGTCGAGCGAGCCCGGGTGGCCCGGGAAGGAGTTCGGCATGCCCCGTGGAGCGTCGCTCACCCTGTGGTTCGTCCTCGTTCTGGTGACTGGTCTCCCCAGCGCCGCCGGGGCACGCCGTGATCGCGAGCGCCCGGACGGGCCGCCGGAGAAGGTCGCAGAGCGACTCGAGGCTCGCGCCGGTGTGCTGCAGGCCGAGGCCAAGGGGGAGTGGGCACGGATCGCGCAGACCGTCGAGGCGGGGGGAGCGCCTGCCCGGGCCGCCCTGTTGGCGTTCATCGACGATTACGACTTCGCCCACGTCGGTGGCCCGGGGCGCTGGGTGCTGCGCGTGCCGATCCCCGAGGTCGCGCTGGCCCGCGTTCGCCTCGACCAGGAGACGGCCAGGGCGACCGCGATCGCGTTCGTCGACGCGCTGAGCCGGGGTGACCTGGAGGAGATCCAGGTACACGTCGGCTATCCATTCACCCACAGCATGACCAGCTTCTGCCACGATGACTGGGCCGAACTGGTCTCTTTCCAACTGGATTTCCTGTACGCACAACAGACCTCGGAGCAGCGGATCCACGACAGTTTCGTGATCCCTGTCCGGCTGCCGGACGGGCGCTGTCTCGAGGGGGACCGTGACCGGTGGTTGGCGTATCTCGAAGAGTGGACGGGGTTGGAAGTCTATCTGCCCGACCACGACTGCGACGACCTGGCCCTGAACTGGGAGCGGAAGATCGAGGACAAGCTACTGGATCGAGAGGAGTGCTGGGGGATCGTACCGCCGGTCGAGCGGAGGATCCCGCGACTCGAACTCACGGCCGTCACCGTGGCAACGACCATCCGGCCCGGCTGGTACGTGCCCGTCCGATTCGCTGGAATCTCCGTCGTCTGGTTGAGACAGGAACGGGATGGCTGGAGGATCATCGGGTTCGAGGTAAGTCACCGCCCGTGGTGAGCTCTTCGCCCGAGGTGTGGGTCAGTAGACGTCCAGGCCGGTGATCGGCGCCGCTGGTTGGGCATCCGTCACCCGGTAGGTCGCCAGCACGCCGTCTCCGTCCAAGTCGCACTCCGCGGTGGCCTCGAAGGACTCCTGGCCGCCTTCGCGAGCAGGGATGAGCTCTACACGGTACCGGCAGAAGAGACGCTCGCCGGAGACCAGCCACAGCCCGTCGTCTTGGAGGCAGTCGGCGTGTAGTTCCCGGATGGGAATGCCCCCGCGGCCGGGGATCTCGGCGGGGGTGGCAGGGCATGAGCGGAATCCCTTGCTGCTCGCGTCGCGGATCGAGAACGCAGATCGCAACCGGTTGAGGCGCATCAGCGTCTCCGCGCGTAGCATGCCGACGTAGAGCTCCGGCATGTGGTCTTCGTTGCAGCGTTCCAGTTCCTCGATCTCGATGGCGCCCTGCATGCACAGGACCGCCGACTCGCGTATCCGCGCACAGTCCGCCAGGAACGCCCGCTTCCCCTCTTCGAGATCCTCCGGACTCGCCCTGTCCACAATCTCGGCAAGACCCGCCTCGGTCTCGGTTCGTGCGAGCTCTAGGACGTGCTCGTACAGCGCCTCGCACTGCTCCGGCGTGGCCCGCTCCTCCGCGGGCACCGTGTCCGGCACTGCGGCGCAGAACCACATCGCGGCAGCGGGCAACGCCGGGAGCAGGAGACGACGGAGGGTGGCGAGGGTCATGGTCGGTCGGCTTCCCCGACCATCATAGTGCGGAATCTCACCCCCGCGGATCACTCATCCGCCCCATGAACAGGATCGCCCCCGTCACCCGATCCCGGATCAAGTAGATGAACGGGTGGTCGGCGTCGATGTAGAGCTCGCCGCCGTCGTCGTCGCCGCCGGAGACGCCGGTGGCTGCGGCGGCCTCGGTACCCACCTCGTCGACCTTGATGAAGCCCTTGTGGCGGACCTTGTGCACGTGGAGGTTGCCGTCGATGTGCTCGGGCGGGACGATGCCGGACAGATCGGCGGCGAACTCGTCGAAGGCGTCGGTCATGCCCATGGCCATGAGGTTGTCGCCGGCTGGGATCTCGGTCTGCAGCTCGAAGCTCGGCATCCGCAGCACAGCGGGCTGCTCGTGGACCCGGTCGATCATCTCGTCGATCAGCTCCAGGGTCAGCTCGTCCTCCAGCTCGGCGATGCCGTCGTCGGCGTCGGGGACCAGCAGGACCATCGACACGTCGCCGCCGGTGTACATCAGCTCGACCACCGACAGGCCCCGCTCCCAGTCGTAGGCCCCGTGCAGGTCGGCGTGCATGGACATGATCGGGACGCTCGGCTGCTCGCTGTCGGAGATCCAGAAGGCGCTGTCGTAGGTGTCGTCGGGATCGAACTCGGTCTCCCAGGTCGAGTAGAAGTAGATCGCGTTGGCGAGCACGAACTTGGTCAGCACCGTGATGTCGCCGGGGGCGAACAGGTCCTGGATCCGGTCCTCGGTGTTGTCCTCGACCCAGGTGTTGATCATCTCGCGGGCGGCCTCGGGGTCGGCCTCGAAGTCGATCATCTCCATGGGCGCGCCGTAGATGATGTCCAGCAGCTCGGTGTAATCGGTCTCGAAGGGCAGCCCGTCCTGACCCCAGGCCGCGTTGGCGGCGTACAGGGTGTAGCAGCGGTCCTTGTCCCCATCCAGGTCCATCGAGTACAGGCCCATGACGTCGTGCCAGTCGTTCTCGTCGATGGTCACGCCCAGCACGTCGAGCATCTGGGCCTCCGTGCTGCCCTCGGCGCCGCCGAGCAGCATGGACAGGGCCGACGACATGCTGAAGGCCGAGAAGAAGAGGTTGCCCTCGGCCGGGCGGTTGACGTGGTAGAGGTCCATCGACAGCTGGTTGATGCCCTCGACCAGCTCCGGGACGTTGTCGTCGGTGAGGTCGACCGTTCGGGGTGCGCCCTCCTCGATGCACTCGGGGGGATCCTCCTCGTCTTCGGTGGTGTCGTCGTCGCCGTCGGTGGTGTCGTCGTCGCCGTCGTCGGTGGTGTCGTCGTCGCCCTCGGGCTCGTCGGTCGGGCAGCCGACGCCGAGGCCGGCCAGTCCGATGGCCAGCAGGGCGATGAGGATCAGGTTCCAGAGGTGGAGCTTCGAGATCGTCGCGCGCATGGGTCCCCTCCTTGCTGCGGGTGATCCCATTGTGGTCCGGATCGGACCGGCGTGGCGTGGGTCGATTGGGACACGGGTGCGAAAGGACCCGTCCGCCGGGTGCGCGCGGGAGGGCTACTTGGTCTCGAGGGGCGTGATCGTCCCCGCCTCCACATCCACATCCACCAGCGAGCGGTAGTGGAGCGAGTACAGGTGGGCCTTCTTCGCGCGGTCCCCGCGGGTGGCGACGATCTCGGCGATGTAAAGCCGGTGGTCGCCGGCGTCCACCTTGTCCTTGACCACACACTCCCAGGCCATGCTCACCCCGCCGATGGCCGGCGGGCGGACCTTCAGCGACGGCACCGCCTCCAGGCCGCACTCGGCGAATTTGTCCATGTCGCGGCCGGACTTGGTGCCGCAGGCCCAGGCCGCGCGGGCCATCTGGGCGGTGGGGAAGTTGATCACGTACTCGCCCACCTGCTCCAGGTTGGCGTACGAGTGCCGGGGTGGAGCCACCGAGATGCAGGCCATCTTCGGGCTCCACGACACGATGGTGAACCAGCCGATGCCGATGATGTTGGGCACGCCGTCGGCGTCCACGGTGGTGGCCAGCACGTAGGGGTGGGGCGAGGCCAGCTCCACGGCGTCGGTCCAGCGGATCTCCTGCAAGTCGCTCATCGGGTGCCCTCCTTCCGGGGCGAACGAGAATACCTCACAACGCGCGCGCGGCCCTTCACCATGGGGGTCATCCACCCCCGACTCCCGCTGCTAGCGTGGTTTGTGGCGGACGGGGCCCGGCGGCGGAGCGGGCCCAGGCCTGGAGCGGGCCGTCCCCAACCCCGGGAGGTGGCCGATGGGTGGTTGGATTCGATTCGGGATCGCCCCATCGGCCGTCCTCCTCCTGGTGTTCGCGGGGTGCACGTCCCCCTACGAGTCGCCCTGGGACGACGACACGACCGGCTCAGCCGGCGACGACGACACCGCCTGGGGTGACGACGACACGGGGGACGACGACACGGGGGACGACGACACGGGGGACGACGACACGGCTCCGCCCGACGACCAGGACCACGACGGATTCTCCGTCGCCGACGGCGACTGCGACGACAACAACCCCGGCGTGCACCCGGGCGCCGCCGAGCACGCCAACGGGGTGGACGACGACTGTGACGGGGAGATCGACGAGGACATGGACACCGAGGACCACGACGGCGACGGCTGGTCCGAGTCCATGGGCGACTGTGACGACTCCAACCCCGGCATCCATCCAGGCGCGGTGGAGAACGAGAACGGCGTGGACGACGACTGCGACGGGGTCATCGACGACGAGACCCTGGCCTACGACGACGACGGCGACGGATTCACCGAGTACGAGGGTGACTGCGACGACGACGATCCCTTCGCCCACCCGAACATGAGCGAGATCGCCAACGACGGGGTCGACAACAACTGCGATGGGCAGATCGACGAGCTGTTCGAGTGCGACTGCCCCGCTGCGAGCTCGCCGGCCCGGGCCATGGACATCTGCACCGGTCTGCTCACCGAGACCGTGACCGCCGATCCGCTGCAGAAGCAGATCATCGACAGCTATGGGGGCGCAATCGCGCCCCGCTTCGGCTGCTGGCTCTTCGCCCTGCACACCGGCGTGATGGGCGAGGACCCGGCCCAGTTCGGCGCGGACATGGGCCACTCGGTCAACGAGTGGGACTTCACGGGCCAGACCGCCAACTGCGGCGCCCCGCCGCCGGCGGGCTACGACACCAAGAACGACAAGGCCCAGCTGGAGGTCCAGCTCCTGGTGCCGCCCGGCACCCACTCGTTCTCGGTGGACTTCCAGTTCGTCTCGTCCGAGTACGAGGAGTGGCTCTGCACCCAGTTCAACGACACCTTCGAGATCTACCTGGAGAGCACCGCCCTGAACCCTGGGGCCTTCCCGGACCACGACGGCGACGGCATCCCCGAGGGCAACGTGGCCTTCGACGGCACGGGCAAGCCGATCACGGTCAACAACAACTACTTCGTGGTCACCGACTGCCAGACCATGTTCCACATCACCGGGTTCACCGGCATGGGCTACGGCCTCGAACCCGGGTTCCCGCCGGCGACCCCTTGCCTCAGCAACGCCGGGTTCACCAACGACGCCGGCTCCACCGGCTGGCTCACCACCACCGCCCCGGTCACGCCCGGTGAGGTCATCACCCTGCGGTTCTCCATCTGGGACGAGGGCGACGGCATCTACGACTCGATGGTCTTCATCGACAACTTCCAGTGGCTGACGGTGCCAATCAACGATCCGGAGACGGACGACTAGCTACCGCCCGGACCACTCCCCCTCCCGGGCCCGCCCGAGTAGACTGCCGCCATGTCTGGAACGCCGAAGATCCCCAATCCCCTCAAGGGCGAGACCTTCCACTTCTCCCGCCACGGCCGGGCGTACCACCTGCGGATTCGCGGGGCCGAGGACCTGCCCCGCGTCCTGGCCCTGGACGAGGCCCTGTGGGTCGCCTCCAGCGCGTCGGTCCCGACCCTCAACGTGGATCCGGTCCTGCTGGGACTGCTGGACGAGGATGGCGACGGGCGGATCCGGGCCGGCGATCTCAAGGCCGCGATCCGCTGGCTGCTGGACCACCTGTCGGACCTCTCCGGCGTCGCCGAGGGCAACACGACCCTGGCCCGCAGCGCCGTCGCGGACGGCGGTGAGGCCAGCGAGGCGATCCAGCTGGCGTGGGCCAACACCCACCGCAAGCTGGGCGTGCCCGAAGGAGAGAGCCTGACCCTCGAGGCGCTCCGCGGGGTCCGATCGGCCCAGGAGGAGCGGGGCCTGAGCGAGGCCGGGGTGGTCAAACCCGAGTCGGCCGAAGAGGGCCCCGTCAGGGCATTGATCGAGGACGTCCTCACCACCGAGGGGGGCGTGGAACACCCGTCCGGCGGCAAGGGGGTGACCGTCGAGCACCTGGACCGGATGCTGGAGGGGGCGCGCACCCAGCTGACCTGGCTCGACCGGGCGGAGCTCGAACCGGGCCAGCAGGACTCCCCCGTGATGCCCCTGGGGCCGGACACCGTCGAGGCCTTCGCCGCCTACCAGGCCCTGCGCCCCAAGCTCGCGGAGTACTTCGATCTGTGCGACGCCGCCCGCATCGACCCCGAGCTCGCGAAGGCCGCGTGGGAGGGCGAGACCATCCGCAAGGAGTTCCGGCACCGGGACTCCGAGGCGCTGCGGGGCTACCTGCGCGAGGCCCCGCTGGCTCCGCCGTCGGCCACCGGCTCCCTGGTGCTGGACGGGACCGTCAACCCCACCTACGTCCCCGATCTGGCCCGCTTCACCCGCGAGGTCCTGGGCCGGCTCCACGACCCGGTGGGCCCGACCCTGGAGCGGGACGAGTGGCAGCGCATCGATGCCCTGTTCGAGGCCCACCGGAGCTGGGTCGCCGATCGTCCCGAGGTATCGGTGGGCGACCTGGACGAGGAGCGTCTGCGGGCCATCGTGTCCGACGCGGACACCGTCGCCGCCCTCGAGGAGCTGCTCGCCGAGAGCCACCTCACGGCCCTGGATCTGGGGCGGGTGCGGGCCCTGGAGAAGCTGATCCTGCTCCAGGCGTGGATCCTGCCGCTCGCGAACAGCTTCGTGTCGTTCCCCGACCTCTACCACGCCGAGCGTCGGGCCCTGTTCGAGATGGGCACGCTCATCATGGACGGCAGGCGATTCACCCTGGCGGTGCGGGTGCAGGACCGCAAGGTGCACGCCCGGATGAGCGACGAGAGCAATCTCTTCGTGCTCTTCGCCGAGGTGAGTGAGCGCGATGGGACACCGCTGTACGAGGTGGCCGTGCCCGTGACGTCGGGGGGGCGGGGCAACCTGGGGGTGGGCAAGCGGGGGCTGTTCGTGGACACCGCTGGCCGCGAACTCCATGCCCGCGTGGTCCAGATCGTCGAGAACCCGATCGCCTTCGGCGAGGCGCTGGCGGCGCCGTTCTCCCGCCTGGGCCGGGCCCTGTCCGAGCGGCTCGAGAAGATGCAGGAGCAGGCGGAGAAGAAGATCGAGAGCGCCGGGATCGACGCGGCGGACCAGATCGAGAAGGCGGGCCAGGCGCCGGCCACCGACGCGGCCGCGGCACCAGCCACGGAGGCCGCACCGGCACCCGCTGCCGCACCCTCCGGCAGCACCGGAGGCTGGCTGGCGGGCGGGGGCATCGCCGTGGCAGCCCTGGGCTCGTCGGGAGCCTTCGTGATCAAGACCCTGGCCGGCCTGAGCGCCTGGGCCATCCTCGGTGGCATCGCGTCGATCCTGCTCGCCGTGCTGCTGCCGATCCTGACCGTTGCCTGGCTCAAGCTCCGTCGCCGGGACCTGTCCGCCATCCTCGAGGGCTCCGACTGGGGGATCAACGCTCGGATGAGCCTGACGCACAGCCAGGCCGTGGAGTTCACCCGCACGCCCGACTTCCCCCCGGGCTCCCGTGGTGTCGTTCGCCGCGCCTGGATGTGGTGGCTGGTCCCCCTGCTGTTGGCCCTCGCGGCCCTCGCCCTCTACGCCAGCCGGTGGTGGATCTGAACGGCTGGCTGAAGGCGCGAATACCCAGGCACGGGGAGCCAGGGTTCTAGGATCGCAGCCGAGGCCGGCGAAGCCGCCTCGACCCCCGCCGAAGGACGTCCACAGCCCGCCCCGCATCCAGCCGGGCCGTCTCCATGAAGGTGGCCACCGCCTTGTCGATGGCCTTGGCCAGACGCAACATCCGGCGCAGGCGCGCCCGCTGCTCGCGTGTGGCGGTCGGATCCTGGCGGATCAGCGACTCGGCCCGCTCCAGATCCGCGAGCACGCGGCTGACCAGCTGGGACTCCCGGGCCTGCAGGACCAGCCGGATCATCTTCATCAGATCCCGCTCGGACTCGTAGTACCAGGCCCTCTTGCCGGGCAGCCGCACCCGCCGGACCACGCCCCACTGTTCCAGCTCCCGCAGCAGGATCGAGACCGCCCCCTTGGACAGGCCCATCTCCCGCTTGATCATCGCCGCCGTGAAGGGCTCGCCCCGCAGGTAGAGCAGGGCCCACACCCGGCCCTGGTTGTGCTTGAAGCCCCAGAACTCGATGACCGTGCCCACAGCGTCACAGGCCACCAGCTCCCAGGGCCGGAGGCGGTGTTCGGCCGGCTCGGGATTGCCGGTGGGCTGGGTCACGAAACCGCGCATCTCTCCTCGGGCTCGGGTTCGGCCCGCCGCCACATCTGGCGGGCCCAGGCCTGCACGAGGGCGACGGCAGGCTCGCCGAGCCAGGGCGCCAGGGCCTCCTCCGCAGCGGTCACCTGTTCCCCCAGGGCCTCCCAGGCCCGCTGCGCGACCCCGGTGCCCAGGGCCATTGTACCCAGGCGGGCGAACTCCCCGGCGTCCCCGCCCTCCGAAGCCCAGGCCCGGCCGAGCTCCGCATACAGGGCCGGCGACGCCCGCAACGCCATCGCCACCACCACGTTGGGGTTGCGGTTCGCGAGGTCCGCGAAGGGGTCCTTGCCCGCGGACCGGCCGAGCACGTCGTCCAGGTCGTCGGCGATCTGGAACGCCAGACCCAGGTGGGCGCCGGCGCGGGACAGGCGCTCCGCGTCGTCCGGGCGCTCCGCCAGCAGACCCACGCCGCGGCCACAGAGGCCGAACAGGGCGCCGGTCTTGCCCCCGGCGATCTGGAACCAGCGCTCCGGCGTGAGATCCACCTGCCCCCGGGCTCCGGCCTCGCGCAGGGTGGCCCGGGTCATCTCGGCCACCGTGTCCACGGCGGCGTGGTGCAGCTCGGTCGGGTGGGCCCGGAGCTGGGACAGGGCCAGGGTCAGCAGCAGGTCGCCCGAGAGCACCGACGCCAGGTTGCCCCACACCGCGTTGGCCGTGGGCCGGCCCCGGCGCAGCGAACCCTCGTCCACCACGTCGTCGTGGAGCAGGCTGGCGGCGTGGATCAGCTCCACACAGACCGCGAGGTCACACAGGGGGGCCGGCGGGAGCCGGAAGACCTCGCCCAGGAGCATGGTGAACCAGGGGCGGGCCCGCTTGCCCCCGGCGCCGACCAGGTGGCGCGCCGCGTCGATCAGGATCTCGGTGCGGGCGTCGTCGGGGGGGGGGGGGGGGGGGCGCCGCCCCCGCCCCGCCCGCGGCGACCCGCGCCGGCGCGCCGCGCGCCGG
>CAZITQ010000075.1:0-8313 GCA_964542165.1 uncultured Rickettsiales bacterium | reverse complement strand
GGGGGCGCGGGTGGCCGGGGGGGCCGTGTTGGGGGGGGGGGGGGTCTTTTTTTTTGTGGGGGGGGGGGGGGTGGGGGTGGGGGTGGACCCGGACGACCTCGTCCAGGCGCTTCTCCACGCGGCGAAGGAAGGCGGTCCGCTCGGGCGTGTCCGCCGCAGGCGCGGGGGTGGTGGGCCCGGAGAGATCGGAGTCGGTGCTTCCCCCCGACATGTTCCTCTCCCAGATCGGTTGCCCTTCCGGGCGTCTCCGCTTAGAGTTCATTTGGTTCATGACCTCATGAACCTTGTCACAACCATAGGGCGTTCCCACCGAGGGGTCAATCGTTGCATCACCCCCGGATCGAGGGACGGCCCGGACGGGAGGCCCCGTGAACGTCGCCCAGGGTGCGATGCCGATCCGCAGGGGGGAGCGCGATTCCGCGATTCGCGCGATCAAGGTGCTGCTGTTCAGCGCCTCGGTCGTGCCCTCGGTGGTCGCCGGAGCCGTCGCGTTCCGCCTCGGCGGCTTCGATCTGCCGGTGTTCCTGGTCCTGCTGGGCGCGGTCTTCCTGGCCCAGGCCGGCGGGGACTACCTCTACTACTACTTCTCCCACCTCAAGGGCGACGGCGCGGACTCCCACACCAAGATCTTCGCCGGCTGGCGGCCGTTTCTGGTCGGGAACCTGCTGCGGGGCAAGGAGATCGCCGCCGCGGGCGCCGCCTGCCTGATCATCGACATCGGCCTGGGGATCGCGTTCACCATGAGCCACGGCTGGCTGGTGGCCGCCTTCGGCCTGGCCGGGGGGATGATCGCGATCTTCTTCACCCCGCTGATGCTGCGGGGGCTCAAGGAGCCGGTGATCTTCCTGGCCTTCGGGCCGCTGACCGTGCTGGGGATCGCCCTGGTGCTGACCGGCGGTTTCCCGGCCGAGGCCTGGGCCGCCTGCCTGCCCGTGGCCTTCCTGGTCACCGTGGTCGCCCACCTCAAGAGCGCCCACTTCACCCTGGTCGAAGGCGACGAGGGCACGGTGGTGGTGCGGTTGCGCCGACGTATGCTCACGGGCCTGACCGCTGGCGCCTACCTGTCGCTGGTCGGTGGCGTGGTCCTGGGGGCGCTGCCGGTGGCAACGCTGGTCGGCCTGTTGACCCTGCCGATGGCGGTGGGGGTGCTGCGGGTGGCCACCCGCGAGCGGAACCAGCTGAACGTCTACCTGTGGGCCGTGGTGCGGTCGATCGCCGTGTTGATCGCCACCGGCCTGTTGCTGGCCGTGGGTCTCGCGTTGACCCCGGTGGGAGGATGAAGCCATGAGCGTGGCAGCGGTCAAGGACTTCTCGATCACGTGGTTCAAGGCGGCGCGGGCGCCGTTCCTGATCGTCAGCGCCGTGCCCACCTGCCTGGGTGGCGCCATCGCCTGGTCCCTGGGCGAGTTCGAGGCGGGCCTGTTCCTGCTGGTGCTGGTGGGTGTGGTCATGGCCCAGTCGGCGGCGGACTTCGTCGACGACTACTTCGACTTCTACAACGGCAACCTGGGCAACAAGGACCAGCAGTTCCACGACAGCCCGCTGCTGGACGGCAAGATCACGCCCGGACAGGTGCTGTTCGCGGCCATCGCCTGTGCGGTGATCGCGGTGGCCGTGGGCGTCATCTTGCTGGTCGAGGTGGGCATGCCGGTGCTCTACCTGACGCTCTTCGGGATGTTCATCGTGGTGTTCTACACCGCGCCACCCCTTCGTCTGAACTACCGCGGCTTCGGCGAGCTGGCCCTGTTCGTGGCCTTCGGCCCGGCGCTGGTGCTGGGCGCGGTCTACGTGCTCACCGGCGAGCTCTCCTGGGCGCCCGTGCTCGCGTCGGTGCCCCTGGGCATCTTCACCATGAACGTGGGCCACGTGAGCAACACCTTCGACCACCCCGACGACGAGGCCTCGGGCAAGATCACCCTGGCCGTGCGCCTGGGCCAGCGCCGGGCCGTCCAGCTGCTGGCGGTCTTCTCGGTGGTCGCCTACGCCGCCCCCGCCCTGGCGGTGGCCTTCGGCCTGCTGCCCATCTGGAGCCTGCTGGTCCTGCTGACCGCGCCCCTGGCGGTGCGGGTGGTGATCCTCACCAATCGTTACGGCATCGAGGGCGCCTACACCCCCGCCATGACCTCGGCCATCGCCCTGACCACGGTCACCGGCGTGCTGATGACCATCGCCTACCTGATCCCCTGACGCCTGCCAGCGGGCTATAGTGCCGCGATGGCACGCCGTCTCCCGAGGATCCCCATCGATCACGTCCTGAGGCTGTGGTTCGTCCGCCAGGGGCTCACGCGTCCGCGGACGAGTCCGTTGACCAGGGACGCCTTCGTCGAGCACCTGGAGACCGCCGGAGGGCTGCAGCTGGACAGCATCAACGTGGTCCAGCGGGCCCACTACCTGACCCTGTGGAGTCGCTTCGGGGCGTACGAACCGTCGCTGCCGGACCGCTGGACGTTCGAGGACCGGGTGGCCTTCGAGCACTGGGGGCATGCGGCCTCCGTGTTGCCGACGAGTCGCCTTCCGCTGGCTCGGCGCGGGATGCGGATGTTCGACCCCAAGGGCAAGTGGTGGGCCGAGCGGACGCCGTCGGTGGCCGCCTGTCGGCGGGTGCTGCGGCGGCTGCGCGAAGAAGGTCCGCTGGAGAGCAGTGACTTCGAGCGCCACCCGGACGGGGCCCAGGCCTGGTGGGGCTGGAAGGAGGACAAGGAGGCCCTGGAGCGCTACTGGCGGCGGGGCAAGGTTGCCATCTCCAGCCGACGGAGCTTCCGGCGGGTCTACGACCTGGCCGAGCGGGTGTACCCGGACGGGCCCACCGCCACCACGGTCCAGTACCAGGACGGGTGGCTGCAGACCGGGTTGCGGGGCAATGGCGTGGCCAGCGTTCGTCACCTGGACGGCTACTGGACCGCGCCGCGGATCACCGCGGACGTGCGCAAGGCGGTTATCGCCCGGGCGCTGAGGCGCAGGTCGGCGGTCCGGGTCGAGGTGGAGGGGCTGGCCGGAGAGTTCCTGGTCCGGCCCGAGGACCTGGAGGGCCTGGAGGCGCTACCCGAACCGCGGGGCACCACCCTGCTCAGCCCCTTCGACTCGCTGCTGTGGCAGAGGGCGCGGGCCGCGGACCTGCTCGGGTTCCACTACAAGGTCGAGATCTACGTGCCCCGGCCCAAGCGGGTGTACGGCTACTACGCCATGCCGATCCTCCACGACGGGCGGCTGGTCGGGCGGCTGGATCCCAAGCTGCATCGGGACCGGGGGGTGCTGGAGATCAAGAGCATCCACCTGGAAGCGGGCGTGGACTGGAGCGACGGCCTGCGGGCCGGCCTGGACGAGGCGCTGGAGGACCTGGCCCGGTTCCTGGGGGCCGCGGATATCGAGCGTCCGTGAAAAGAGGGTCTTGACCGACCCCATCCAGTGACCTGACCGCGAATCTCACGTTGGCTAGGGGTAGAGCGCCCGGGGACAACGGGAGGACCCCGCCTTGAGAACCTCGAATCCGACTGGCCTCGCTATCGCCCACCCAGGAGGGTGCCGCGGTCGGCTTGCCCGTGGTCCGACGCATCGGCCGTGCTGCCCCGGAGCCGGCATCTCGAGACCGCTGGTTCGCACACTCGTCGTGGGTTTCCTCGGCCTGGCCATCCTCGGCTGCGGCAAGGACCGGCCCTCGGCCTCGGCCGAACCGGCCACACTCGCCGGTGGCGAGCCGATCGATCCCGTCCTGCAGACCGCCTTCCACGACGACTCCGACTTCCAGGTCCTGCCACCCCCCAAGGAGGGCGACTGGCTCGCCAGCTTCCCCGAGCCCGGCCAGACCGTGGCCGAGTACGAGGCCTCCGATCCCCGGGGGCGGACCGAGACCCGGACGAAGTTCGTGGTCCTGCCCATCGGACCCTTCACCGGGGAGGGCCAGGAGGTGGTCGCGGACGCGGCCGAGTTCGCCGAGATCTTCCTGACCCTGCCGGTGGAGGTGGCGTCCGGGGTCGACCTGCCCGGCCCGCCGGACCGGACCATGGAGTGGGGCGCCCAGTACCGCACCGGCCGGATGCTCGACGAGGTGATCCTGCCCCGCCTTCCGTCGGACGCCGTGGGCCTCATGGGCCTGACCATGTCCGACCTGTACCCAGACAACTCGTGGAACTACGTGTTCGGCCAGGCCACCTGGCACGAGCGGGTGGGCGTGTACTCCATCGTCCGCTATTTCCCCGAGTTCTGGGGTCAGCCCCGCTCCGAGGCCACCGACCAGCTCGCCCTGATCCGGACCATGGCCGTGTTCGTCCACGAGGCCGGCCACATGCTCGGCATCAAACACTGCATCGACTACCGCTGCGTGATGAACGGCTGCAACTCCCTGCCCGAGCTCGACGCCAGCCCGCTGTTCCTCTGCCCCCACGATCTGGAGAAGCTGCACACCAACCTGGGCTTCGACGTGGTCGCCCGTTACGAGAGACTCCGCGACTTCTGCGCCGCCAAGGGCCTCACCGACGACGTCACCTGGCTCGACAAGCGCCTGGCCACCGTGCGAGGTGCCGCCCCCGTACCCACCCCGTAGCCCGAGCCGTCGCCCGTACCGCGCTTCCCTCCCGCGTCCGCAGGGTCGCATCGCGCTCCCCCTCGGGGCGGAGGCCATCATGGAGTCATTTCCCGGTCACAACCTGCCCACGGGGAGAGTCCAAGGGGGTAGAGGCGAAACCGAACGACCTGTTGTGAAAGAGTGTCGCTGCATGTCGACCACCACAGAGACCGACGCCAGGCCCTCGCTGGAGACCCTCGCCAGGCGCGCCACCGACGGGGACCGGGATGCACTGTCCGCCCTGGTGGAGCGCATCCGGCACCCCATCTACCGCCTCGCCCTGCGCATGCTCTACCACCCGGCGGATGCCGAGGACGCGACCCAGGAGATCCTGATCCGCGTCGTCACCCGCCTGGGGAGCTTCCGCCACGAGAGCGCGTTCTCCACCTGGTCCCACCGGGTCGCGGCCAACTACCTGCTCACCGCGCGCAGGAAGCGGGCCGCCCGGTTCCAGGTCACCTTCGAGCTGTGCGAGTCCATGATCGATCCTGCGCCGGCGCCCGCGGCCGACATCGCGGCGGCGCCGGAGCGGGCAGCCCTGATCAAGGAGATGCGGATCCAGTGCCTGCAGGGGCTGCTGCTGTGCCTGGACCGGGAGCAGCGGCTGGCCTTCGTGCTCGCCGAGGTCTTCCGGGTCAGCTCCGCCGAGGGAGCCGAGATCCTGGAGATCACCCCGGCGGCCTACCGCAAGCGCGTGTCCCGCGCCCGGGCCGGCCTGCACGGCTTCATGCGTCGCAACTGCGGCCTGTTGGACCCGGGCAACCATTGCGACTGTGCCGCCCAGGTCCCCGCGGCCGTGCGTGGGGGTCTGCTCAAACCCGATCGGCTGCTGTTCGCGAACCACCCGGTCACCGACGACGGCGACCAGGCCGCCCGGGAGCTGGTCGACGACCTGGACCAGCTCCGACTCGTGGGCCACCTGTACCGCGATCAACCCAACTTCGCGGCGCCCTCCACCCTCGCCCGCGAGATCCGCGGGTGGGGACGCCCCGGCGAGGACGCCCGCTGACCCCATCGAGGAGGATCCCATGACCACCCCGCACCTTCCCCCGCAGGCCTGGCAGATGGTCCAGGAGCACCTGGGCTACACGGACGAGGAGATGGCCCTGTTCCAGGCCGAGCCCCGCAACGCCCGGGTCCTGGCGGCGGTGCCGATGATGAAGAGCAAGACCATCGTCATGGAGGTGATCGAGTCCGCCGGGTGCAACTCCCAGCACACGGTGGGGACGCGGTTCTACTTCTCCGGCGACGGTAACCTGCTCACCGCCATGGCCCCCAAGAAGGTCTGCGCCTTCCTGCTGCCCCTGATGACCCAGGGGGTCGGGGCCGTCCAGGAGCTGTGGTACGCGGGCCTCGACCCCGTCCAGCCCATGTTCCACCGCGCCGGCTGCTTCGACGTGGGCGTCCGCTGCGGCGGCTGGGGCCACATCGTCGTCGACATCAAGGTCATGGACCGCAAGGAGGCCCAGGCCCTGTACGACAGCGGCGCCTGACCGCCCTCCCGAGTGCCACGGCGGACGGCCGCCCCGCGGGCTAGCCCCTGGTCCGACCCGGCCGGGAGCGGTCATCGGCCGTGCTGCCCCGAAGCCCGTGGAAGGTCCCAGACCGGGTGCCACGACGGCCGGCCGCCCCGCGGGCTGGTCCCTGGTCCGACCCGGCCGGGAGCGGAAATCGGCCGTGGCGCTCCCAAGCCCCGTGGGAGATCCCAAGCCGGGTACCACGGTGGACGGCCGCCACGCGGGCTGGCCCCGTCGTGCTGCCCCGAAGCCTGGCCTCGTACGGGGGCCATCGACTCGGGTCGGGTGCTCCCTACCCCCTCCCGGGATTCTTCCTCCCCGTCTCCAGCTTGGCCCGCACCTCCCGCTTCACGTGGGCAGCCAGCTCCCCATCGTGAAGCTCCAGGAACTCGATCACAGGCTCCGGCTTCACCTTCCCCAGCTCCCGCAGCGCCCAGGACAGAGCCTTGGTGATCATCGAGTGCCGCTCCGTCACCACTCGCTCGCAGACCGCCAGCGTCCGATCCGGATCGCCCTCCCCTCCCCGGGACTTCCTGTTCAGCCCCGTGGTCGCCACCACCGCCGCCCGGCGCCACCACACGTCCTCCGCCTCCAGCCAGCCGAACACGTGTTCGTCCGCCAGGATCCCCCGAAGCCACGCCGGCCCGGCCAGCTCCACGCAGAACCCGTCCACCGATGCCCAGTTGTCCATCCGCTCCCCGAGGCGTTCGAAGTCCGCGATCGTCAGCGATGCCATGGCCTCCCGGTGCTTCGCCAGCAGCTCGTACCCGGTCTGCCGCCCCTCCAGCGTCCCCCGCCGCGCCAGCTCGACCGCCAGCCCGAGCGCAGCCTCCGGCGGCCCCCCCTTGACCTCCGGTGCGAACTCCCGCACCACCTTGCGCAGCTCCGGCGTCGCGGTGCCGATCACCGTCAACGACGTCCGGATGTACCTCGACGTCGCCTCCCGCCGCTTGTCCGTGGACAGCTCCCCAAGCCGCGCCTCGATCCGCGCGGCAAGTCCGAGCACCGTGGACATGGTCTACCTCCCGTCGAGCGGTTCGACGCTATCACGAGCCCGTCGCCACATCGTGAAGAGAGAGTTCTCGCGCAGAGGCGCGGGGGTTTCTCTTCCCGCTATCCGAGGGGGCACGTGCCGCATCGGAAGTAGCAACGCTCCGCCCCTGACCGTATCCCTGTTCTCTGACAGAATCGCCACCGGGCACGAACCCAGAGGGAGGTAACACCCATGACCCGCAACGTCTCCCGGCCGACCCTTCGCGCGGCCTTGGCACCCTGGCTCTTCGCGATCCTGCTCGCCCTGGCTGGCTGTCCGACCACCGACGACGACGACAGCGGGGACGACGACGCCACCGGCGACGACGACACCGCGGACGACGACTCCGGCGACGACGACACCACCGGCGACTTCACCCTCGCCTCCATGATCTTCGAAGACGGCGATCCCATCCCCCTCGAACACAGCTGCGAGAACGACACCCACCCCCAGGGCATCTCGCCCCAGCTCTTCTGGCAGAACGCCCCCGAGAACACCGCCTACTTCGCCCTCACCCTCTTTGACCCCGATGCCAACGACACCCCCCACTGGGGCCTCTTCGACATCCCCGCCGACACCGAGAGCCTCGTCCAGGGCGTCAGCCCCACCGGCACCCTCCCCTCCGGTGCCTGGGAAGCCATCGTCTACACCGGCCAGGCCGAATACGCCGGTCCCTGCCCCCCTCCCCCCCACGACCCCCACACCTACGTCTTCACCATCCACGCCCTCGAGGGCTCCATGCCCGACTACTTCACCACCCCCAACCTCTCGGACATGGACACCGACATCCAGGACCGCCTGATCTCTTCCGCGACCTTCACGGGCACGTACGACCGAGAATAGCCGCGCGCAACTTGAATAGGGGTTGTTCAGCAACAGTTGTACAGCCTAGCCTCGCCGAATAATCCTCCCACCAAAGTTCTCCCCAAGTGTCCTCCCAAAAACTTGCCTCAACACTTCTGCCGAGACAGGCTGCGAACAATGCAGGATGTTCGAGGCAACACGAAACTGTATTAACTTCAGTTAGAGGTCACCACGACACGTCGCCAGCGATTCCCAGGGCCAAGTCCCTCCTGGGAACATGACAACAGCGTTGTAATGGAGAATTGAGGGGACGTGGAACTGCGGAGTTATGCAACGTTTTCTAGAATACGACAGCGTTGTCATCCCGTTACAGATACGTATCCGCTCGGCGCGCTGAG